>JAFTJD010000017.1 GCA_017456585.1 Lachnospiraceae bacterium | reverse complement strand
GCACCTTGTTCTCAAACAGTATCTCCGGGGCGTGCTTTATCGAAGCGTTGCAAAGTCAAGTTCCACTAATGGTCTGTGTTGCCTTCGCACATCATGTAATAAGCATCGACGGTTGATAAAAGTGCGTAGCAGACGTGTTCAATGAAGCATGGCAAAGTAAATTCCCTGACGGTCTGTGTTGTCTTCGCCAATCATATGATAAGTCCGAATGTTTGGCGAGTTTGCGGAGGAGGCGTGCCAATCAAACATCGAAGCGGCAAAGGGTATAGTTCTACTTGGGAGCGTAGAGTTGCAAGCAGAAACATATATTCCTAATCGCTTTGCTTTAATACATTTTCGGTATGAAATAAACAAGGTGAAATTTGCAATATATTTTTGCAAATGCCCACTTAGAATAGTCTAATATAAGGCATCTTGTTTGTCAATTAATTGGACTTTATTTCTTTTTTATGGGATATTTATGCTCTTTTTCTTGACACGAGTTTTTTGATAATGATATTATTTTTACAAATAATTCTATTGCCCCCGCGGCAGAAACGGAGGTATAAATGGCAGAAGCTATTTTTCAGATTACACAACAGATACGCGACCTCGCGCAGATATGTACCACAAGAGATAAAATAGATGGTGCTCTCTATCAGGAATATGATGTAAAAAGAGGTCTTCGCGACTTAAACGGCAAAGGGGTACTTGCCGGTCTCACCAACATTTCAGAGGTAAATGCAAAGAAAATCGTTAACGGCGAAGAAGTCCCCTGTGCCGGCGAGCTTTTCTACAGAGGATATAATGTTAAAGACCTCACTGCAGGTTTCTTAGCCGATGACAGATTCGGTTTTGAGGAGATTACGTATTTATTGTTGTTCGGAGAGCTCCCTACCAAAAAACAGCTTGATGATTTTTGCTTTGAGCTTGGTCAAAGAAGGATGCTGCCACAGAATTTTGTAAGAGACGTAATCATGAAAGCTCCGAGCGAGAATCTTATGATTACTCTCGCCAAAAGTCTTCTTACTCTTTATTCTTACGACAATGATGCTGAGAACACTTCCGTTCCCAATGTAATGCGTCAATGCCTTAACCTGATAAGCCAGTTTCCAATGCTTGCAGTATACAGTTATCAGGCATACAACCACAGCATTGGTAACAGTCTTTATATACATATGCCGGATCAGAACCTTTCCACAGCAGAGAATATACTTCTTATGCTTCGCCCTGACCGTAGCTACACACAGTTCGAGGCTAAGGTTCTGGACCTTGCACTTATACTTCATATGGAACATGGTGGCGGCAATAACTCATCATTTACCACACGCGTAGTTACTTCTTCAGGAACAGATACTTATTCCGTTATGGCAGCTGCTCTTGCTTCGCTCAAGGGGCCACGCCACGGCGGTGCCAATATAAAAGTTGTTCAGATGTTTGATGATATGAAGAGCAAGATTTCCGACTGGAAAGATGAAGATGCTGTTTCTAACTACCTTGAGAACATCCTTATGAAAAATGAATTCGACAGAAGCGGTCTCATATACGGCGTTGGCCATGCCATATATTCCGTATCAGACCCACGCGCTGAGATTTTCAAAAAGTTCGTAGGCGACCTCGCCCATGAGAAAGGTCTTGATGATGAATTCGCTCTCTATACACTCGTAGAGAAACTTGCACCCAAAATCATCGCCAACAAGCGCAAGATGTATAAGGGTGTTAATACCAATGTCGATTTCTACAGTGGCTTCATGTACAGAACTCTCGGTCTCCCCGAAGAATTATTCACTCCAATGTTTGCAGCCGCCAGAGTTGTCGGTTGGAGTGCACACCGCCTCGAAGAAATCATCAGTGCCGAGAAAATCATCCGTCCTGCATATATGAGCGTTGCCGAGAGACGCGAATATGTCGGCATGAACCAGCGAGACAATTAAACTGCCATCATGCAGATGACATATAGTTAAGCATATATATCTTGAGCATATAAGCAAACTCGGGTAAATATATTTAGTAAAAACTTTATATGCCATGGAGATGAGACTCTAAAATTATTGAAGCCGTTGCTGAAATAATTTTTGATTTATGAGGCTCATCGAAATGATTGGCATATCGTTTTTGATAAATATATTTACCCGAGTTTGCTTATATAAATTAACTATAGCATGCTTAACTACATGGCATCTACTCACTTTATGGCAGCAAAAAAGCGGGTGATGGGAATCGAACCCACGTATCTAGCTTGGAAGGCTAGTGTTCTACCATTGAACTACACCCGCATATACGATATTCAGAACAGAGTTAAATTTACCACAAATCATTTTCTTTGTCAAGAGCTTTTATTGTCGAAACACTCTTCCGTTTAAATAAATTTGATAAATTGAAGTAACTGTTTATTCATTTCAAGTTGTTTGATTTGTCAAAACATTGTTGACTTGTGTCGATGATTTTATTATAATTATTTTATAATTTTTTTAGAAATTAAAGGAGGTACATCATGGGAATTGCTGCATTAGTATTGGGTATTATCTCTATCATTTGTGGTATTGCAGGTTCCATTATTGGTTGGCTTGGCATTATCCTCGGTATCGTTGGCATTATCCTCGGTGCTCTTGGCAGAAAGAATGCTGCACAAGCAGGCACTGCTACAGCAGGTTTAGTATGTTCTATCATCGGCACAGCACTTAGTTCTTTAGTTTACTTAGCATGTGCTGTATGCGTAGCATCAATATTCTAAGATAGTACAAAGGGCTGTTGCTTGATAAATCGCTTGCGCATTTATTCTTCAATAGCCTTTTTTATGCAATTTTTCATGATAATTAATATGGGAATTCAAATCGGATCTTTATTTTTACCTTATTACGGTCTTCTTATAGTTACAGGAATAGCCGTCGCTTCGATTGTCGGAATCATTCAGACAAAGATTTTTAAGTTAGATGTGAATGATTTCATAATCGTAGCTGCACTTGGCGGATTAGGTGGATTTCTAGGAGCGAAGCTATTATATATCATAGTTTCATTTTCGAAGATAGACTGGTCTCGCATAACTGACCCTGATTATCTTGAAGCCATCCTAAAAGGAGGCTTCGTATTCTACGGTGGTCTTATAGGCGGACTTCTATTGCTTCTTCTTAGCAAGAAGCTGTTTAAGATAGATGCTGCCAGATATCTCGCAGTATGTATGCCATGTCTTCCAATCGTACATGCCTTTGGAAGAATAGGCTGCTCACTCGCAGGTTGCTGTTATGGAATGCCTTACGATGGACCGTTTGCTATCACATATCATAATTCCATCGTTGCACCTAAAGATATACCTTTATTTCCGGTACAGCTTACGGAAGCAGTATGCAACCTGATAATTGCCGCTGTTTTACTTATATACATTCATAAGAATAAGGACAAGAGCTTCTATTCTCTTCCACTTTATCTTTTCATGTATGCACCGGTACGTTTCATTCTGGAATTATTAAGATATGATTCCGCAGAGCGCGGTTCATTCCTTTTCTTATCTACCTCACAGTGGATAAGCATCGGACTGGTAGCAGTTGCAGCTCTGCTCACACTCTTTATCAAACATAAAGCATATAATAACACTGCACAATAGAATTAATTTAGCACATATCAGACTATTACATCTGATATGTGCTATTTGTTATTTTGCAGTATTCACTTCTATAATACGGCTCGCCGTTCCTTCTTTGCCATCTCCGAAAACAGCTACGATATAATACTCATACACATCGCCTGTAGCCGGTGCCGCAAAAGGAAGCGTAGTCGCAGTATCCTTTTCTTCCTTTGTTAACTCTCTAACTACCTCTGCCGGCATTTCCTTACCTGCAGCCTTAACTCTTCTGTATGCACGATAGCTTACAGCTCCCTCAACACTGTTCCAGTTAAGAAGGAAGTTAGCATTAGGTCCGTCAATGGTAAGTTCCTGCATAGCGAAGCCTGTAACCATTGTAGCATCCTCCTGTGACGTTGCTGTTGCCTCTACTGCTGCACGCGCCGCAAGCTGTCTTTCTGACTTACCGATTTCTTTTCTCGGGAAAGCATACGGCTTAAGTGCATCAAGCTGACGCCAGTCTCCTTCATATTCCTTAATGAGCTTAGCTATCATATTTGCAAAATGCATAGCACCATATTCCTGAAGATGTGTATTATCCGAGAGACCATCTGCATAAGCGCCATCCGGATACTCGCCCGCTCTAAGCCACATAAATACATCCTTACTTCCCTCAGGTCCGAGCTCACCTACCCATTCAGCACTTTCTTTACCAAGGTCAAGAAGAACTACATTCTGTTCCTTAGCAAGCTTTATCATCTGCTGTCTGTATTCTTCAAAGCTTATCTTAAATCCACCCGGCTCGTCGAAATTACGTCTTGCAACCGGTGTTACAAGAACCGGAATGGCACCTCTTTGTCTTGCCGCATCTATGTAATACTGGATATATTTATCAAAATCTGCAGGTGCTACATATCTGTTCGGTCTTACTGCTGTAGCATCATTATGTCCCCATTGTATAAAAAGATAGTCCTCCGGTCTGATTGTCTCTAATATTGCATCAAGACGACCTTCCTCAATAAATGATTTAGAACTTCTTCCTCCGATAGCACGATTCTCTATAATAACATTAGGTCCATCAACCGTTCTCATACAAAGATGTCTGTCCTCATCTGCCTCCTCTTCCTTAAAGAACAAATGAAGCTCCTGTCCCCATCCGGTAAGCGGATAAGTGTTCTCGCCGTAAGGCTGTACAGTAGAATCGGACGCAAGATATATAGAAGGTTTTACTCCCGGTAAAAGTGCATCCGCAAGCTTAATCTCAACACTCTTAACATACACGCTTCCTGTCAATCTCTCTTCTGCGACATCTGCAACATGTCCCGGCAGAAATGCTAATCTTACTTCTCCGCCTACAATGCAAATATTAAACTCTACATCCTTTTCTTCACCTGCACCTACTGTTATCTCCGGTGCCTTCAGAATATTGTTGGCACGTATATGTGCTTTATATTCTGTAGCTGTAGGATTAGCAAGTGTAACAACTACCTTGTAATTCGCGTTATCAATCTTAATTCTGAAATTAGCCGATTCTTCATAAAAATATACTCCGTAACCGGTCTCCTCAACTTCCTTCCATGCCACTGCATTAAAAACAGTATATTCATTTCCGACTTCGATGCACTCTAAGGCATCCTTATAATCCTTCTCTATTACCCTTGGATAATATACACCATCCACCCAACCCGGAGCTTCCTTCGGGTAACCGCATAATATTAAATTATCTTTATTAAAGCTTGTATATTTCATAAAATCATGTCCTTCCAATATACATATATTTCGTAACTACTTATTTGCTTCTTTCATTTATTCTACATTTTCATCCGAATCATTTGACTCTTCGTTCTTAACTTCGTCTTCTGTAGACTCCTCAGTCTCTGCCTCTGCTTCAGCTGTACTTTCTTCTGCATCTGCATTCTTTGCAAGAATAGCTTCTACATCAATCTCATCATCAATAGTAACATTTTCTTTCTTTACGGATTCAATTATTGATGACAGATTATATACAACAAAACCGATAACCACTATTCCCAAAGAAATAAACTGTGATGTTGAAAACATACCTACTGTACCACGGTCATCACTTCTGAAGAATTCAATAACAAATCTGCCGATGCTGTATAGTATCATATAAAGTCCTGCGACCTTATATGGTCTTCTGTGTTCATTCTTAGCAAAATATACAAGAATAATTACGAGCACAAATAACGCTATACTTGAAAAAAGCTGTACAGGAATAAGCTTCACGTCATGCGGTGCGAACGACTCCGGTTTAAAAGTAACACCGATAGCACTTGTGGTCTCCTTACCATAACAACAGCCCGCCATAAAGCAACCAATACGACCAAACGCCTGTGCAAGTGCAACTGACGGCATTACTATGTCGAAGTATCTTCCGAATTCCAACTTCTTTATCTTACAAAAGACAAGTCCTGAAATTATACCCAGAATAATGCCACCATATACAACAAAGCCTGAATTGATATCCAAGAATCTGGATGGGTTCGCCATGTAATATTTGAACTCAACAATATAATGCATAAGCTTGGCGCCAACGAATCCTGATACAATACAGGTTATTCCGAGGCTAAAAATCAAATCCTTATTAAGCCCCTTCTTCTCTGCACGCTTCTCCGCCATAATAAGTGCTAAAATGAAGCCGATTGCAATCATGGTTCCATAACCGGCAATTTTAATCTTTCCAATCTCAAATAATATAGGACACATACCTATTCTCCCTCCAAAGTATACTTAATTATATATGCTGACACCTCCGGCATATCAAGCCTTAGGTATCCGTCTTCTACCATAAACTCCTGATTATCAACAGAGACACCATATTTCGTAGTAAGAACAAGTCTCTCCATCACTGCGTTATCCGGCACATTTACTTCCCATACCGGAATCTCGACATATCTACTGCTATTCTCATCGTTATTCACAACAACTACTATACTGCTGTTCTTGTCAAAACGACCATAGGCAATCAGGTTATATGCACCATAAAGCTTCTTATACGAACCGGTTCTTAGAACCTCATTTTCTTTATGAATGCGTATAAGCTCCTTGTAGAACTTAAGCAATGATATATCCTCATGTCCCCAAGGATAAGTCCTTCTGTTATCAGGGTCTGTCCAGCCGCAAACTCCTGCCTCATCTCCATAATATATGGTTGGTGCTCCGGGCCACGTCATCTGAATTACTATAGCTTCACGCATCACTTCAGGATGAATCCCCTTATTAGCAGCCTCTGCTCCCATCGTCTCTATTCTTCCGACCATCCTGTTAGTTCTTGTTAAAAATCTTGAATGGTCATGATTGGACAATTCATTCATCGCCATATAAAGCGACTGGGTATTATATCTTGACATATGATAGTTCATGGCATCAAAAAATGCATCGCTGTTACCCAACATATGTGTAGCAAATTCATCACTATGTTTCTGCATGCCTGTTAAAAACCATGTAACCGGTTCCATAAATGCGTCATAATTCATAACAGAATCCCATTCACCGCCCTTTAGCCATGCAGACGGATCTCCGTAATGCTCCGCAAGAATTATCGCATCCGGGTTCTTGGCTTTAACTGCCTTATAGAATTTTTGCCAAAAGCTGTGATTAAATTCAGATGAATATCCCAAATCTGCGGCAACATCCAATCTCCATCCATCAACGCAATACGGCTCTGACACCCACTTCTCACCAATAGCTATCACTCGGTTTACAAGGTCTTCCGACTGCTCGTAATTAAGCTTCGGTAATGTTCTATGTCCCCACCAGCCTTCAAAGCTGTCATTATTAGGCCATGCTTCACCATTGTGGAAACTAAAATATTCGTTATAAGGACTTTCTTTGGTTATAAATGCCCCCTTTTCATAATCAGGGTTCTTATCATATATTCTCTCAAAATCCATCCATTTATGAAATGAACCGCAATGATTGAATACACCATCAATTATAACCTTAATTCCTAACGCATGTGCCTTCTGTACAAGCTCCAGAAACAGCTCATTACTTGCATCAAGATTCGCCTTGGAGGTCACACGATTAATATATTTCTCTGCATGTGAGTTATCCAAATCATCTTCAGCAAGAAGTCCGTCCCTATCGTTCACAATCTTACCAAGATGTGGATCTACATTATCATAATCCTGAATATCATATTTGTGGTTAGACGGCGACACGAAAATAGGATTAAAATATATCGCTTCAATCCCAAGTTCATGAAGATAGCCAAGCTTATCTATAACTCCCTTAATATCTCCACCATAGAATTCACGTATTCCGTCTGTATCAGGAAACTTATTCCAATCTGTCACCTTATTAACATGCTTATTAATATAAGCATACTCTCTGTCTTCTACATCATTAGTTTCATCTCCGTTATAGAAACGGTCTACGAATATCTGATAAATAACCGCGCCTTTTGCCCAATCCGGAGTTACAAATCCCGGCATAATAGCAAAGTCCCTATCATTATTCCTGTAATCAGTTATACCTCGTTTATCATAAAGAAGCACTTGCTCTCCCAGTCGAATTTCAAAGCAATAATAGTCAGTCTCAGAACCCACATTAACACACACCGAGTAATAATCAAAGCGTCCCTCTGACCGACTTATGGTCATAGGCAGCCTTTCCTCGTTCCACAAAAGCGTTACCGCCGTAGCATTATCTCTGGCTGTTCTCATTGTAAGTACAACCATCTGCATCTTAAGCGGTTCTGCAGGATTTCTATAATCTTTTGTTCCATCACTATATAGTGCTTCTAATATAATACCATTCTGCTCTGACATGCTTCTTCTCTCCTAATTACACTATATAGTATTTTATTATAAAGCCACTATTTTCTCAAGTACTTTCTTATAAACGTAAAAAAGACAGCCGCTACTAGCTGTCCTTTTTGGAGAAGGTATTTCGTTTTTCATGGGGTGTAGCAAAAAACTATATAATGTATTGGGGGGGTTTACGTTAGTTATTATAGCACCCGATACAAAATAAGTGTGCACAAACTTTACAAAAATCGACATATTTTTTTGTGCATTTTGCTACATTCCGTTATTCAAATAATAACTCAAACTCTTCACGATTAATCTTTTCTTTCTCAAGGAGAAGATTAGCACACTTATGGAGCACGTTCTCATGCTCTACAAGAATAGCCTTTGCCTTATCATAGCACTCGTCAATAATTGCTTTTACTTCCTCATCAATCATTCCGGCTGTGCTCTCAGCATAAGTCTTAGTGTGTCCCCAATCTCTTCCTATGAACACTTCATCTTCGTCCGAACCATAATGGATAAGTCCGAGCTTTTCTGACATACCATATTTGGTAATCATAGCTCTGGCAAGTGCAGATGCCTGTTTAATATCCTGGCTCGCTCCGGTGGTGATATCGTCAAAAATCAATTCCTCAGCTATACGTCCGCCAAGTCCTACCATAATATCCTGAAGCATCTTGCCCTTTGTATTAAACATCTCATCCTTATCAGGAAGCGGCATGGTATAACCTGCTGCACCTATACCTGTAGGTATGATAGAAACCGTATACACCGGTCCTACATCAGGAAGCACATGGAACAATATAGCGTGACCGGCTTCATGATATGCCGTAATCTTCTTTTCTTTATCACTAATAACCTTGCTCTTCTTCTCTACACCGATACCGACCTTAACAAATGAATTGTTGATATCTGCCTGTGCAATATAGCTCTTACCTTCTTTAGCCGCAAGAATAGCAGCTTCATTAAGAAGGTTCTCAAGATCTGCACCCGTAAATCCTGCCGTTGTCTGAGCAATCTCTTTCAAGGATACGTCATCCGAAAGTGGCTTACTCTTGGCATGCACATTAAGTATCTCTTCTCTTCCCTTAACATCAGGTCTTCCAACCATTACCTTACGGTCAAAACGCCCCGGACGAAGAATCGCCGGATCGAGAATATCAACTCTGTTAGTGGCAGCCATAACAATGATTCCCTCGTTAACTCCGAAACCATCCATCTCTACAAGCAGCTGGTTAAGTGTCTGCTCACGCTCATCGTGTCCTCCACCCATACCAGTTCCTCTTCTTCTGGCCACTGCATCAATCTCATCAATAAATATTATACACGGTGCATTTTTCTTCGCATCCTCAAACAAATCTCTAACTCTGGATGCTCCGACACCTACAAACATCTCAACAAAATCAGAACCGGATATGCTAAAAAACGGAACTCCCGCTTCACCGGCAACCGCTTTTGCAAGAAGTGTCTTACCTGTTCCCGGAGGTCCCACAAGGATGATACCCTTAGGTATTCTTGCACCAAGCTGAGTATATTTCTGTGGTGACTTAAGAAAATCCACCACCTCTGCCAGTTCTTCCTTTTCTTCGTCAAGACCGGCAACATTCTTAAAGGTGTATTTCTTACCCATCTCGGTCATAACCTTAGCTCTGTTCTTACCGAAATTAAGTACCTTACTGTTACTTCCGCCGGATGCCTGATTATTCATCATCGTAAAGAATACAATGACAACTATGAGAGCAATCAGAAATGGTAATATAGTAGTCAGGAAAAAGCTGTCCCTTTGAACATCTGAAATGTAATACTCCGTAAATCCCGCAGCCTCCAAATCTTCCAACACAATCTTTATGTCAGCAACATATAAATTGACCTCTGTAGGTTTCTCCCCCGCAAAAACAATCTTTAACTCGCCTGTAGGCACTTCAGCATTCTGTACTATCTCTATACTTTTGATCTTATCGGCTTCCAAATCAGCAACAAAATCGCTGTAATTATAGGCATTATCATAATTATTATTCTTAGTCATCCACCACATTGCAAGAAGCACGCATGCAAGAATTAGAAAATATATACCTATCCCTTTCGTTTTCAATGAAAAAATCCTCCTTAATTACAATTCTACTACACCTATATATGGCAGATTACGATAATTCTGGTCAAAGTCAAGGCCATATCCCACTACAAATTTATCAGGGATAGAAAATCCCGTATAATCCACAGGGACCTCAACTACACGTCTACTAGGCTTATCAAGCAATGTACAAAGACGTATCGACTTAGGATTACGTGTTTGTAATAATTCCAAAAGATTGCTCAGTGTTCTTCCTGAATCAATGATATCCTCAATAACAATTACATCTTTACCGGCTATCGGTTCATCTAAATCCTTTCTAATCTTAACAGTTCCACTTGATTCTGTACCACCGCCATAGCTTGATACTGCCATAAAATCTATAGTTACCGGCACTGTTATTCTCTTTGCAAGTTCACAGGTAAAAAAAATGCTACCCTTCAAAATACAAATAAGATGAACTTCCTTCCCTGCATAATCCTCATTAATCTGCATAGCCATCTCATTAATTCTCTCATCTACTTCTCTTTCTGAAATCATCACGCTAATATTCTTCATGTATCTTCCTCCAAATCGTATTTTTCCCATTTGAACTCTATTTGTTTTCTGGTTTTTCCGATTAATTTACAGCCATCACTCATTCGATATCCGAGCACCCACAATACATGGTTACCATCCGCAAGAACAAGCACCTTATCTCTTTCTCTTGCCGGTATCTTACTATCAATATAATATTCCTTAAGTTTCTTTCTTGAAGCACCATTATTGACTACAAGATAATCGCCTAATCGGCGTGTTCGTAGTAACAACACTCCTCCTATTTTATCACAGTCCATGCATTTAGTATACATGTTTCCTGTAATTTTTAATGTTTTTTCCCCTTCATCCCAAGGTTCTATATCCGATATTCTCACATGAAGTCGTCCCTGTCCGTAGGGAAGATCATATACCCCATCCTTTGTCGTGCTGATTTCTATTTCGTTGAACCCGCTCTCTTGGGACATTTCTTCATAAGTCCCCTTCACAAAATATATATATTCCTGTTCACGACATATCTCAATTCCATACGGAAGCTTAATCCTTCTCCCTGATTGTCCTGCCAACAGTCCATCAATCGCTTCAATATGCGTAGCGGTAATATCCTTAAGTGTCCCTTCAAAGATAACATCCCTTAATGCGTGCCTAAACACTTCCAAACGCATAACTCTTCTAAGAGATGCCACCTCCTTTATAGCAAGCATCACCTTTCCATCCTTTTGCACAGCTGTAGTCTTATAGATTTTTTCAGCCTCCGCGTTCAAGTACTCATACATTTCACCTATAAATTCTCCACTATCAAGTATATGACGTACAGCTTGTACATTTATTTCTTTCATTACAGGAATTATATTTTCTCTTATTTTATTTCTGGAATATTCATCCGACATATTGGTTGAATCCGTACACCACTCCACTTTTCTTTCAAGCAGATAACTTTCTATCTCATTCTTAGTAACCGAAAGAAGTGGTCGGATTATCATTCCGTTAAGCGGCAAAATACCGGTTAGCCCCTTTGCCCTGCTTCCTCTAAGCAGATTAAAAAGTATCGTCTCGGCACTATCATCTGCATGATGTGCCACTGCTATCTTATTATACCCCTTATTCTCTGCAATTCTTTTAAAAGCGGAATACCTAAGTTCTCGTCCGGCCTCCTCTTCCGAAAGCCCGCTCTCCTTTGCATATGCAGGTACATTATACTTTTCGCATATAATATCTATTCCATTGTCCCGACATAACTTCTTCGCATATTCCATATCCCTGTCAGCCTCTTCACCCCTGATTCCATGATGAATATGAACCGCTGACAATTCTAATCCGAACCTCTCTTTTACCGACAAAAGCCACATAAAAAGGCATACAGAATCAGCTCCGCCGGATAATCCGACCAGAACCTTATCACCATTCTCTATTAAGTTTTTATTTAATGCAAACTCCGTAATTTTCTGTTCAACAGCGTTCATTATATGCCCTCTTTTACTTGGTGTCCTTGCGACCATATTAATCCAAATTCGGCTTAAAATCAAGTATTTTTCGCCCAGACCCCTGCCACAAGAACAGTCATATCATCCTTTACCACTCCGTTATTTGCCTCTATCGCCTTATCAAGAATATAATCCGCAAAATCTCCGGGAGTCTTCTTTTCATACTCCGCTATCCATGAACTTAATACCTCTTCACTCCTTGCATTGCCGACAGCATCCAGAACCCCATCCGAAACCATGACAATATAATCTCCGTCATAAAGCTTCTTTATCGTATTTTCATAGTCAACCTTCTTTAATATTCCTATAGGATAATTGGTTGACTTAAGTATTTCCACCCATCGGTTTCTCTTAATAAATGTAGCTGCTGCTCCAAGCTTTACAAATTCGAATCTACCTGTATACAAATCTCCTACTGCCATGTCAAGCGCCGCAAGACTTCTTTCATCATTTCTGGTAATAAGCATGGAATTAATAAGTTCCAGAGCTGATGCCTTTTCAAAGCCGGCTTTTAAAAGCTCCTCCAAAAGCTCGATAACTAACTCGCTCTCCTCGCCTGCCACAGTACCGGAGCCCATACCATCTACTATTCCCAGGAGTACATCTCCTTCTCCGAGGTCTGTATACGTAAAACTGTCTCCCGATATTTCTTCCCCATCCTTCGTTCGGGAAGCGGTCGAATACAACATCATAAATTCAGGTTCCTCAATGAAGCTGTAATCCGAAAACTCTCTACCAACAATAGTTCTGCTTCCGCCGGAAGGTCTGAAATTTTTTCCGGTGACAGCGGATATAACCTGTATAACTTCCCTGACTGTTTCAGCATTATTTATCAGGCTACAAAGCCTTGTTGCTATCTTCGTCTCTCCTTTTTCTCCTATACATAGCTTTAAGCTTTTTACCGCATAGCCCTTTCTTTCAAGTGCAGTCTTTATTTGCAGCTCTTCTTCACTTTTATCAGTAGTAATATCAACTATCATTGAATCAGATATTTTTTCAAGAATACACGCTGCCTCACTAAGCTGAAGCCCTGTCGCAAAAACCGCATCATCGCCTTTATTCACTCTGCAAATGCTTCCTGCAAGTCTTCTAAACATATTAGCCGCCTCAACTACTCTTGCCTGCCCACGCTTAAGGCGATCTTCAAATTCATCCCCTGCGTATAAGTTGTCCACGTTCCATCTAAACTTAATAGGGATGAGCATAAATATGGCAGCCGCCAGCATAATGCCAAATACCCACTCACTTCGGGTAATAAACGGGGCATATGTAATTCCCATAAACCACAGGCATAACAGATATGCTGCCATACTCGCCAATTTTCCCATTTTATTAAAAAATCCAATTACTGCACCCAAGAGGCAAAACACACCGAAATATGCCATATCCCCTGTTCGCAACAGCATTACAAGTCCAATTGACGTTCCTATTACACTCCCCATACCGGTGCCGTATATGTGCGCGAA
Source organism: Lachnospiraceae bacterium (assembly GCA_017456585.1). Lineage (GTDB taxonomy): Bacteria > Bacillota > Clostridia > Lachnospirales > Lachnospiraceae > SIG300. The sequence goes on along the minus strand of JAFTJD010000017.1, from coordinate 30,163 downwards.
TATCAAAATAGTAAGACAAATAATCGGTTGAAGAATAAAGCTTCCCGCTTCCAACTCAGCTATAGAATAAGCGAATAATCCCGCCAGAAAACCAATTGCAACCATCTCTCTATTCTCAAAGAATCTTCTGTTTCTTCCTGTTACTACTGCATCAAAACCCATATTAAAAATAATTGCAAACGAAGCTATTACTATCGCTTCAAGCAATGCCATAAGAGCATGCCACCCAAGATTAGGGCTGATGAATGCCACACCTGCCATCTCTACGAGCCAGGCGACACCTCCCATTATTATCCCTGAGCCCCATATTTTTATTTTGAAATTACTTCTTTTCATTGCTTCATATATAGCTGTTACTGCCAAAATACAAACCCCATACTTTACTGCCGCATCCACTTCGTTCCTCGCAACCAGCAACCCCGGCAAAAGCATCACAAGTAAGTTTCTCATTAACTTTTTATCAGTAAAAGCTGCGAAATAAGCAGCCACAAACGGATACAGTCCATACATCGGACAGCCCGTCACCGCTATTGCTCCCATCATGAGTATAGCCATTTCTTTAATCCTGTTTTTCATTATTTTCCCTCCGCATTTCGTCTACTTGATTCTTTTCCGAATCAGCTAAGTTGGAATTATACGAATACTTGCAGACGGATTTTGTCATTTTCAAGGAGTCTGTTTCTATATTTAGCAGACAAAAAAAGAACCCCTTTGGTCGTTTTTGACGATTCAAAGGAGTTCTGTTAGTTTAAGAAGTAAATATTCATCTATTCCTCAATTGCCTTAAAGATAATCTCATCCGGATACACAAGTCCAAGCTTCTCTCTGGCAACCTCTTCAATATATTTCTTAGTATGAGCATATTCATCATACTGTTTCAAAGTCTCTGTTACAGCATGCTGCTGTGCTATCTGTTCTTTTAGTGCTTCCTCTCTTAGTCGATAATCATTATCTTTGGCACGAAGGGTTCTTCCCCCGAACATAACCACGCCAAAAAGAAGCAGCACAACAATGTATACTACCAACATACCGCTCTTATATGACTTCTTACGTTCCTGTCCTCTGCCAACCATAATTGCATACCTTTCCCATCTTAAGATAATCTCTCATATTATATATTATCGTGCTTTTTCTTTTTTGGCAATAGCCCCTTTATACTATTTATAAAAAATGGTTCAAATATTTTTTCAACAACTTCACGATATATTATCATGCCTATCAAAACAAGAGCAACTGCAAACCATCTTACAGTTCCCGCATCTTCCTTGTACAATAGAAGAAACATAAGTATACCGGAGCACATCCAATATATAATATCCTCAATAGAAATCAGAATTATCGAATGCTTTATAATTTTTCTTATGAGTTTCAAAACCCTATACGCGGACATGAGCAGGAAGCCTAACCAGAAACACTCTAACATGTAGGAAAATTCCCATATAATAATCGTATTCATATCCTACTTAAAAAGCCTCTTTATAAGCGACTCTTCTTTCCCCTTTGACTTTTTCCCGGAATAAGAAAAAGAGTCCACAACCCCTTCAAGCTCAACTTCACCCTTTTCCAGAGTTAATTTTTTTACATGAAGCCCTTCTCCTTTAACACTCAGCATACCCTCCGTTGTCTCCATAAGAATCTCTTCCTCATCAAAAGACATAACATCCACCACTCCCGTAAGAACAGCATCCCTTCTGTTATGCATTATTACCTTATGTACTCCTGACGGATTTCTTCCTTCTTCCAAAACAAAAACCCCCAACATACTTTATTATAAGTATATTGGGGATTAAAAGCTTTTATTCTAAAGATATTTGAACAATTCCTTCGCCTCTTCTTTTCTGCTGGTATCCTGCACATCAAGCACCTCAACCTTAACAGAACGGGTTCCAAACTGTATCTCTATCTTGTCTCCCGGTTTAACCTCCGCTGATGCCTTGGCTACTTTATCATTCAAAAGCACTCTCCCGGCATCGCAGGCCTCATTAGCGATTGTTCTTCGCTTAATAAGGCGGGAAACCTTCAAAAACTTATCAAGTCTCATATCAATTAGTTGATAGCATCTTTTAATGCTTTACCAGCCTTGAACTTAGGAGCTTTAGAAGCAGCAATCTTCATTGTAGCACCTGTCTGAGGATTTCTACCCTCTCTAGCTGCTCTCTCAGATACTTCGAATGTACCAAATCCAACTAACTGGATCTTCTCGCCTTTCTTTAATTCCTCTGTAACAACATCTACAAAAGCCTTTAATGCCTTGTCAGCATCTTTCTTAGATAATTCAGCCTTCTCAGCAATTGCATTAATGAGTTCTGTCTTATTCATAAACAAACTCTCCTCCTCTAATTATTCTTTAGGTGTTAGCAATTTCTCTCAAATACACCTCTTATCTAGTTATAAACTTTTATATTAGATTTGTCAAGAAAATTTATAGATTTGCGTTAAAAATGTGGGCTTTTTAAGCCTCCATCTGGCGTCCCAAAAAGCCGGCTGCAACATTTGCTAATTTCTGCTCTGTTTCCCCCATGTTTGCTCTTGTATCACGACTCAAAAATACAACTGACCCAATAACATCTCCCTCACATATAACAGGATAGATAACCTCTGCCGTATAATCCTCCTGCTGTTCATTTATCACCGGAATAAACTTCTTACTGTCATGTGTGGCTGTTAAGGTCTCCCTCTCACTCATAAGATTCTCAATCTGCTTGCTGAGACTTCTTTCCATAAGTTCTTTCTTACCTGAACCTGCCGCTGCAATCACCTGGTCTCTGTCTGTAATACATACAATATGTCCGGTTACCTGAGACAATGCTTCTGCATATTGTTTTGCAAAAAGATTCATCTCACCTATAGGAGAATACTTCTTAAGAATAATCTCACCCTCTCTATCGGTAAATATTTCCAGCGGGTCACCCTCGCGGATTCTTAAGGTTCTTCTGATTTCCTTTGGCACAACTACTCTTCCTAAATCGTCTATACGACGTACGATTCCTGTTGCTTTCATATATCTTTTTCCTCCATTGCCAGATATTCTAATTACTAAATCTAGTATCTGTAAATGGTGGAATTTTATACCCAAAAATTTCAAAAACCTTTTCCGTCCATTTTCCCCAAAATTTTCTATCCATTAACAATGTTTTTTAGAATATTGTCTGTCGAAAATTTATCAATGTGCACTTTTGTATTTACTTTTTATTTTCCACATGTTATAATGTGTATACTGTTATGACATGTATGTCAAGCGCACTAAATTATATTATACAAGGAGGAATATTATGTTTAGCCTTAAAAATCGTGTGGTTGTAGTATCCGGAGCTTCATCCGGTCTTGGTGCTCAGATGGCAAGAGGTTTTGCTGCTCAAGGTGCAGACCTCGTTATCACAGCTCGCAGACTCGAAAGATTAGAATCCTTAGCTGAAGAAATTCGCACCATGGGTGTAAAATGCCTCCCTTTAAAATGTGACGTTACTGACTCCGCTCAAGTTAACGAAGCAGCCGCTGCTGCTGAAAAAGAATTCGGTAAAATCGATGTTTTGGTTAATTGTGCAGGCTCTGCCAAAAATGCCGGTGTTCTCGGAATGACCAACGATGAGTGGGATTTTACCATGTCTGCTGATTTGACCAGCGTTTTCTATGTTACAAGAGCATTTGCCAACATTATGAAAAAGAATATGTACGGCAGAATCATTAATATAGCTTCCATGTATGGCCTTGTTGGCAACCCTGCCATAGATACTGTTGCGTATCACGCATCCAAGGGCGGTGTTGTTAACTTCACTAGAGCAGTTGCTGCAGAATTAGCTAAATACAACATTACTTGTAACTGTATCTGTCCGGGCTACTTCGCTACTGAATTAACAGAATCCACTCTTAGCACAGAGGAATTCACAGCTTATATGAAGGCTACCGTTCCTCTTGGACGTTATGGAAAAGAAGGCGAATTAAATGCCGGTGCAATCTTCCTTGCAAGTGATGAAGCTTCCTATGTAACGGGCGTAATTTTACCAATTGATGGTGGATATACAGCTATTTAATTAAGCCTACAATATACATTAATATTCAAAAGCCGCTGTCAGCTACAGCGGCTTTTAAATATTTAATATTAACTCTAAAATACAATTCCACTTGACTTTTACGACAGTTCTTCTTAGCATATTTATAGAAACTACAAGGAGGTACAACATGAATTACACAAACGAAACCCCTCTCATGAATATTCTTAATCTGTTTACATCCGAGAATGTACCTGTTCGTGGCCCCGAAGAAGAAGAAATCGACATCCCGAACTGGCAAATCGGAACCACTGCCACTCCTGCCGCTTACCCCGGCAACGGACTTGCACAACATTCGATGTTATATATAGGCGAAGATTGCAATCGTATGTTTCTTATTCATAACGGCAAAATCATATGGACCTATGATACAGGAAAAGGATATGAGTATGATGATATATGGATGAAGAAAAATGGCAATATTGTTTTTTCACGCATGTATTGGGCAGGCGAAGTTACTCCTGACAAAAAGCTTGTGTGGAAATATGAAATAGGTGCCAACGAAGAAGTTCATACTATGCAGCCTCTTGATTCAGAACGTGTATTAATGGTAATAAACAGTATGCCACCTCGCGCCGTAATCGTAAATACCAAGACAAATGCGGTGACTTATGAACACACTGTTCCGTATGAGAATCTTACGCAACGAGGAGTACACGGCCAATTCCGCAGATTCCGTATGACTAAAACCAATACTTTTCTTGCGCCATATCTTTCCCAAAACAAAGTAGTAGAATATGATATGGACTTTAACGTCCTCTGGGAATATGAGGTAAATAAACCTTGGGCCGCAATACGTCTTATTAACGGTAATACCTTAATTACCTCAGAAAGTGACCGCACCACTTACGAAGTCAATCCTGCAAAAGAAGTTGTGTGGAAAATATGTCTTGATGAACTCCCCGAAGAATATCGTTTAGCGAGTTCACAGTCCTGTGTAAGATTAAAAAACGGCAATACTATCCTCTGTTCCATGGGTAATCGAGGAACTGCACCACAGCTTATAGAAGTAACCCCTGACAAAGAAGTTGTATGGGTTCTAAAAGACTGGCGCGAACTTGGTCCTGCTACCGCAGTCCAAATACTTGATGACCCCGGCGACCCCGAAATTCCCGGTGATCTCGAACGTTAAAAACCTTACGACACGCACTGTTTAGTTAGGTAATATAAATGTACATAAGCCGCATATTTAGGGATGATATTTCCCTAAATATGCGGCTTATCACAAAATATAATTAACTTAATTAAACGATACTTGCAACAAAGTATTATATTCTATAATCCTTTATCCCTACAAATACGTTCAAGCACAACCCTGCCAAAAATCATTAGCAAGCTCTTATCCTCCTCGCTCCACTTACGTCTTGCATTACATATATCGAAGAACATAAATACTTTGGGGTCACTGATGCTCGGATATGCTATATGTAAGAAAGAATTAATTTCGGACTCACTCATAACATCATAGAGCTGTTGTGAGTACTTCATAGTATTCTGAATATTATTCTCGGCATACACCGAATAATCATTATAAAGTGCTCTATATTCCGAAAATGACAGCACTTCTCTTTCCGCCTCAGTAAGTTCTTTCTTATCTACACTAGTTGAATACAAGAACTCTCCATTCGCATTCGCTATCTGCATTTCATGAATACCGAAGTAATGCTTGGCAAGCGTCATCACTCTGTCTATAGCATCCAGTCCAAGGCTGTTAATCATAAGTACCATATCCGATATCATATTTGCATATTGTTCATATTTTAGAACTGTCTTATTCTTGTCTGAAACATCTATATCTCTTCCCGGAAGCAACCCATGCTTACTTTCACTGTATATAATATGACGATTCTTGCCCTTTTCTTTCGCAATATAAAGAGCCTTATCAGCCTTCTCAAACAGAGTCTCATAATCCGTTCCGTTATCCGGATAACATGATATACCTACCGAAATCGAGACTTGTACCTCTTCTTTTATATTCTCATAAGCATATCTGAGATTCTTGCTAATCGTCTTAAGAAGAACCCTCAAATCCTTTTCGGTTTCTACATTATCAGTAAGCACATAGAACTCATCTCCACCAATTCTACCAACTATACCCCTGATATTAACCACATTGGAAAGAACTCTGGAGACGGTAAGTATAACGCTATCACCGAAAATGTGACCATAGATATCGTTAAAATCTTTAAAATCATCTATATCTATGATAATCATATATCTTCTTCCTGAAAGCTTGTCTGCCAGCAAATCCTTAGAATATTCCAAAGAGGCTCTCTTATTAAGAAGACCGGTTGCCGGATCTTTACCTGCTTCTGTAAAATAATAAGCAAGATTACTCTCAGCATAGTCATTCTTTTTCTTCATTATACCAAATACATTATCACCCGTCTGTAAGGTTACGGTTTTGCCTGTACAGATAAGCTCTTCCGTATTATTATCCTTTGAAAAGAAAGGGGCTGTAATGTGTATGGTAAAATTAGCCATTCCACCCTTAAGTGCCTTGTAGAACTTATTAAGTGCCAGCTTATCTGCTTCCGCATCAAGCTGATACTTAGCTTTCTCATACCATTCATCAAAATCCTCATGTATAATCAAATAACTCTTCTCGAAAAGATATACATATACCTGAAAGAAATTCTTCTTTATATCGTACTCAAAATAGTACAAATTCATCATACTCATATAGTTACGATATTTTCTTACGTTATTTATATTACGCTGATATATTTTCTTTACCGTGAAGAGGTTAAGAAGCTTAACCTCATAACCTCTCTTTTCTCCCGATGGAGATATATTTAGTGTAATCGTCAATTCGAATATCTGATAATCATCATCAGAATAACCACGGTATCTGGTCAACAGCACAGTTTTATCACTCTCTGTCTCAAGTGCCTTACATGCCGCTTCAAACTCAGCCACATCATCAGGATGGATACCATATGTGAACGGAAAAAACGAATTGTCCCCCAGCATATCATAAAACGCGTCATTTCCATTATACAGTATATAGTTTGAATCCATCTCACATTCACTATAAGGTGATTTATATGGCTTATCGACATCAACTATTAAATCAGTAATATTCATAAACCCATCCTCTCTTACGTTCCCTAACCTTCTCTTTAGTTAACGCTCTCTACTCTTATAATGTTAGTATTACCTGTCTGGCCGTTAATCTGCCCACCGGTAAGTACAACATTATCCCCTTTTTCAAGACCAAATACCTTCTTGGCCTGATTAAATGCGTGGTAAAACATAACTTCAATAGAATTAAATTCTTCGCAAAGAATCGGCTTAACACCCCAACTTAAATTAAGCTTTCTCCATGCTTTTTCAGATGTTGTTATTCCAAGTATATCAACCGGACATCTGAAACGGCTAACCATTCTTACAGTTCTTCCACTAAGCGAACTTACAACTATGCATTTCGCTTTAACATCTATAGCCATTGAACACGAAGAATGTGAAATGGCATCTATATTATTACGAATCGTGAACTCTGCCTTCTTAAATCTCTGCTCATAGTTTATATTCTTCTCTGTAAATGCCGCTATCTCAACCATGTTCTTGAGAGCTTCAACCGGATATTTACCCGAAGCGGTCTCACCCGAAAGCATAATTGCAGAAGTTCCGTCGTATACCGCATTAGCAACGTCTGAAAGCTCTGCTCTGGTAGGTCTCGGATTATGAATCATAGACTCTAACATCTCTGTTGCAGTAATAACTCTCTTACCAAGCATACGGCACTTATTAATGAGATATTTCTGAATAGCCGGAACTTCAACAAAAGGAATCTCTACACCAAGATCACCTCTGGCAACCATTATTCCGTCTGAAAGCTCACAAATCTCATCTATATTATCAACACCTGCACGATTCTCAATCTTAGCAATAATATCAATATCCTTGCCGCCATTTTCATCAAGGAACTCACGAAGTGCTTTAACATCATTCTTGCATGACACAAAAGATGCCGCAACGAAATCCACATCATTCTTAATTCCGAATAGCAAGTCCTTCTTATCCGCTTCACTAAGGAAATCATGATTCATAACCTTGTTCGGGAAATTCATACTCTTACGGTCTGACATCTCTCCGCCTGCCACAACTTCGCAGATAGCATCATTGCCTTTAAGCTCTACAACCTTAAAAATAATAAGTCCGTTGTTAACCATAATCGTGTCGCCAACGTTTAAATCCTTAATAAGATTCTTATAAGTAACAGACACCCTCTCCTGATTACCTACAATATCGTCCGTTGTAAATGTGAATGTATCTCCATCTTTTAGGAAAATCTTCTTATCCTCAAAGGTCTTTATACGATATTCCGGACCCTTTGTGTCCAGCATAATGGCAACCGGAAGATTAAGCTCTTCTCTTAACTTCTTTATCAAATCAATCTTGCCCTGCTGTTCTTCATGATCACCATGGGAAAAATTAAGTCTTGCCACATTCATTCCTTCAAGAAACATTCTTCTTAAAGTCTCCTCATTCTGGCTTGCAGGTCCAATTGTACATATTACTTTAGTCTTTCTCATTTATATATCTCCTCAATTCATAATCAATATAGCACACACATTCTATCATTTGTTGTGCAAAAAGGAAAGTTAAATTTTCGCAAAAAGCATTTCGCAAAGCTTCTTTCTCTCCATATACTGTTCATAAAACTCCCTTTCCATATCATATGCCCTCATATAAAATGTCTCGAGGAGTATAAGCGAATACTTCTTTGCTTGTTCACCAAGTGAGTTCGCTTTCTCTTCAACATCATTCAGGAAATAATGCCAATCTATAACAAATTGCCTGTACTTATCATAATTCGGTGTATCTATCCACTTAGATATCTTCACCTTAGTCCGGTTATCCTTATGGCATTCATTCACCTGAAGAAAATATTTATAATCATGATTCTCATAATATCTTCCAAGTGGAAAAAGTCTGCATATTCCCGGTCTTGCATCATGAATGGTGCATCTTCCCTCTGCATTCAAAAATGTACACCCTTCATCCTCTGCCGAAAGTCTAAGATTAGGTAACACAACTCCATCTACAACATTAAGTTCCAAATGCTTGGCGAGCATTTGTTCAAAATTCATTTTCAATCTTCCGGACATTCTATAGAAATCATATGGGTCAATTACTATGGTCGCACCCATTCCGTGACAACACGCAGAGCACCCGGCACAATCCATACAGCCAAGCTTCGCCATATCGTTTATTCCGTAAAATCTTCCGTCGGAAATATCATTAATATCTACATTTCTCTTCATAATTATGTCTTATCTTCTCAAATAGTATTATAATAATCCTCAAATTCTTTACGACACATAAGGAAATATTTACCAAGCTTAGGATCAAACTGAGTTCCTAACGACTCCTCAATAATCTTAAATGCCTCTTCACATGACATTCCTGCTTTGTATCTTCGTTCACTCACAAGTGTGTCAAAAACATCAACCAATGCCATGATTCTTGCTTCAACAGGAATCTCTTCTCCCTTGAGGCCCTTTGGATAGCCTTTACCATCCCATCTTTCATGATGATACTGCGCCACATTCCTTGTAATGTTCATAAGCTCATCATCTTCTAAGCCTGCGAGCACCTTCTTAACCATTTCTCCGCCTACAGTCGGATGACATTTCATCTGTTCATACTCTTCCGGTGTAAAAATACCCGGTTTCTTTAAAATATTATCATCAACTGCAATCTTGCCAAGGTCGTGCATTGGTGCCGCTTTTATTACCTTCTCGCAAAAATGCGTCGTAAAAGTCATATCCTTGTTCAGACGCTTAAGTGCTTCAACAAATATTCTTACACCATCACTGGTTCTTTTAACATGACCGCCTGTTTCTCCGTCCCTGCCTTCTACAGCCTCAGCCATACCTAAGATAATTCTGTCCTGCATTATCTTAATATGTTCAACCTTCTCATTAACCTCCTGCTCAAGCTGTGCATTATAATTAGCAAGCAACTTCATGTATTTCTGTTGTTTGGTGTCGTCAACCACCTCTACTATATATCCGGATAGTCTTCCAAATAAGCCAAAATTCAATTCCTTAAAAGAACACTTCAATATCTGTCTGCCATGCTCAAGATAAAGGTGTTCACTTTTACCGGTTTCCACACATTCCTTAAGCCACTCCAATGCCTTCGGAATAAATGAATAATCCATTGGTTCGATCGGCTTATCAACCCTGACATGTGCAATCTCCGGAAAGATGTTCTTAATAAGAGGATTACACCCAAGATAATTAAGCTTCTCATCAAAAATCATATATCCATATTCCTGAAAATCCTCTATAGAGCTTGCAACTATCTCAGATACATCGTATTTACAGATTCTGTATACAAGGTAAAGCATAACAAATTCAGCAAGTATATACGCTATATTTATCCATTCCCACTGAATATTAAAATGTCTGCTCAATATATATGCAACAAATGCGATAATCTCAAGAATAATACATGCAAAGATATTCTTATATGAAATATTGTGCTTATTTATAAATGCTTTAACAATAACTATCAATGTTGAAAGTATATATAAAAACAGGTATGCCGTATAAACCCATCTAAATTGTCCCGGTTCTACAGCCAGGCACGACACTCCCGCTATCTTTATCAAACTCACTTCAGAATAATAAAATGTTCTGCCGGCCACACTGCTCCATACCAAAAGAAGCATCAAGGCATTAACCAAAAGCGCTGAAAAAATGTGGGCTTTGGTCACTCGTACTCCACATAGCTCCGCTATTGCAAGAAATCCGCAAAACGGTATATATACTGCGCCAAAATATGTAATAAAATTTCCCAAAAGTGCGACATCCAAACTATCTGTATCACCTATAACGAGAGTTCCGAAACTAGATATAGTTATTAAGAAAAAAATCAACAGATAATAGAAACATCTTTGTTTCTTTGCAATGGTCAAAAGCATTGCTATATTCCCTAAAGATATCAAAAATGCCGTCAAATAAACCACTCTTAACATAAATACCTCTCCCCTCGATATTATGTATAATAATTAAAGCAAGGCAGAAAGCCCACCTTGCTCTAATTATATCATACACTAATATTATTTTACAATTTAAAATTGCAAATCAATTGTAACCTAAATCTCTAAAATTAGAAATCTACCTCTGTATCATAGTAGCAGCACTTGAAGAGCTTCTCCATCTCTTCCTGGCTAGGCTGACGAGGGTTAGAACCTGTACAAGCATCAAGAATAGCATTAGCTGCGATTTCAGGTAATTTCTCAAGGAATACTTCCTCAGGAACGAAGCCCTGCTCTGTAGGATAGCTGTCTGCACCATAGTTCTTAATACAATGAGGGATATTAAGTTCATCATTCATCTTACGGAGATACTTAATAAGTAATGCTACCTTCTCATCATCATTAGCTCCGCCGAGTCCCATGAAATCAGCAATCTGTCCGTAACGCTTCTTAGCTGTAGCGTCCTTAGCATTGAATGCGATAACCTTAGGAAGGTACATAGCATTAGCAGCGCCGTGGATAATATGTGCACCATAGCTTTCGAACGCAGCACCTGTCTTATGTGCCATTGAATGAACGATACCAAGTAAAGCATTAGTAAATGCCATACCTGCAAGACACTGTGCATTGTGCATAGATGCTCTCTTCTCCATATCTCCATTATATGAATCAACAAGGTCATTCTGAATCATCTTAATTGCATGTAATGCAAGCGGATCTGTATAATCACAGTTAAGAGTTGAAACATATGCCTCAACTGCATGTGTCATAGCATCCATACCTGTATGAGCAACTAATTTCTTAGGCATTGTCTCTGCAAGCTCAGGATCAACAATAGCTACATCAGGTGTAATCTCAAAATCTGCGATAGGATATTTAATACCCTTTGAATAATCAGTAATAATAGAGAATGCTGTTACCTCTGTAGCTGTTCCCGAGGTTGAAGGAATAGCATAGAAATGAGCTTTCTTTCTAAGTTCCGGAATACCGAATACCTTACACATATCTTCAAATGTTGTCTCCGGATATTCGTATTTAATCCACATAGCCTTTGCAGCATCGATAGGTGAACCACCACCCATAGCAACGATCCAATCAGGCTCGAACTTAAGCATAGCATCTGCACCCTTCATAACTGTCTCTACAGATGGATCCGGCTCAATTCCTTCAAAAATCTCAACTTCCATTCCCGCTTCCTCAAGATAAGCCTTTGCCTTATCAAGGAAACCGAACTTTCTCATTGCACTTCCGCCTACACAAATCATTGCTTTCTTTCCCTTAAGACCTTTAAGTGCCTCAAGTGAACCTTTTCCATGATACAAATCACGTGGTAATGTAAATCTTGCCATAACAAAAATCCTCCTATACATTATGTAATATTTGATTGTTAATTTCATAACAATCCCCATGCAATTATTGTACCACATTTTATCTAAATTTGAAAGCTTTTTTGAAATATTTTTGTTATTTTTCCATAATTTTTTATACTTTTCATTTTACGCTTTAAAAGGTTCTGTTTTTTCAGTTTCACAAAGCACTAATCCGCCGTACTTCATTCATATTTATATTTATTTTTACATATACTTATATCAGTATGCAGAATTTAGGTACAAGCAAACTCAATCAACTTAACCTAAGTTTTACAAAAGTATGGTTTCAGATTTAACCAAAGCATTTGTATACTTAGCTGGTACAATAAATCAAAATAATTCGAAGGAGCAAAAACATGAAAAAATTTTTAACAAGCATTTTAGCAGTAGGAGCAATTGCACTTACACTGGTTGCATGCTCAGGCAACAGAGACAAAATCACAGTAATATCAAGAGAAGATGGTTCAGGTACACGAGGCGCTTTTGTAGAGCTTCTTGGAATCGAAGAAAAAAATTCCGAAGGAGTTAAAGTGGACCGCACAATAACAACCGCGGAGATTACCGAAAAAACTTCTGTAATGATGACAAGTGTTGAAGGTAATGTTCAGGCAATCGGCTACATCTCACTCGGTTCTCTTAATGACACAGTTAAGGCTCTCGAAATCGATAATGTAGCAGCAACTGTTGATAACATAAAAAATGGCTCTTACAAGGTTGCAAGACCTTTTAACATCGCCGTTAAAGAATCCTCAAACAGTATCGTAAACGACTTCATATTATTTATAATGAGTACAGAAGGCCAAGCTGTTGTAGAATCATCCGGCTATATCAGTGAAGGAAATACCGGTTCATACATTCCCGGCAACTTAAGCGGCAAGATTGTTGTAGGCGGTTCTTCCTCAGTAACACCGGTTATGGAAAGCCTTAAAGAAGCATATGTAAAACTCAATCCTAATGTGAGCATTGAAATTCAGATGAGTGACTCTACAACAGGTATGAATAGTACAATTGAAGGCATCTATGACATTGGCATGGCTTCCAGAGACTTAAAGGAAAGCGAACTTGAAAAAGGCTTAATCCCTACTGCTATTGCAATGGATGGTATTGCCGTTATTGTTAATATTAACAATGAAATTGATGGTCTAACAAGCGAGCAGGTAAAGGATATCTACATCGGAAATATAACGAAATGGTCAGAGTTGAAATAACAGAAAGGGGTATTTCTTTGAAAACCTTTGCAGAAAAATTTATGAAGCTAATTTTTTTGATAAGTGCGTGTGCATCAATAATTGCAGTGGCTCTTATCTGCATTTTTCTTTTTTCTAACGGATTCAGAACCATGTCCAAAATAGGCATATGGGATTTTCTTACCGGAACCATATGGCAACCTTCACAAGAAATTTTCGGTATTTTACCAATGATTATCGGAAGCATCTATGTAACTGCAGGTGCCATAATAATAGGTGTTCCGATAGGTCTTCTATGCGCTATTTTCATGGCTAAATTCTGTCCCAAATGGTTATATAGATTCTTAAAACCTGCAACCAACCTTATGGCCGGCATTCCGTCCATAGTATATGGCTTCTTTGGGTTAGTTGTTATCGTAAGACTTATGCAAAACTACTTATTTGTCGGCAAAAGTGTACTCGCGGCTTCTATCATGCTGGGGATAATGATTCTCCCTACTATTATAAGTGTATCAGAGGCAGCGATAAGAGCAGTCCCCGAAAGTTACTATGAAGGTTCACTTGCATTGGGTGCAACACATGAACGAAGTGTGTTTTTCACTACACTCCCGGCAGCAAAATCAGGAGTAATGGCAGGTATTATTCTCGGTATTGGTCGTGCTATAGGCGAAGCACTTGCCGTAAATATGGTAGCCGGAAATCAACCTATAATTCCCGATAGTATTTTTAGTGGGGTACGTACTCTCACCTCCAATATAGTTCTCGAAATGGGCTATGCTGCTGACTTACATCGTGAAGTCCTCATTGCAACCGGTGTTGTACTTTTTGTTTTTATACTTATAATCAATATTTTATTCTCTTTAATAAAGAAGGGAGATAAATAAAATGGAAGCAATTAACATCTCTACTCCGAGGCAAAAATGGAATTCTCTTAAGAAACGTCCCGCTTCTTTAATTCTGTTTTTGGCAGTATGGGTTGCGGCAATTATCGTAAGTGCCATCATACTTATTATAGTGGGATATGTTCTTATAAAGGGTATTCCCCACTTAAAGCCATCCCTTTTCGAATGGGAATATACAACCAAAAATGTTTCAATGATGCCGGCAATAATTAATACGGTTTCAATGACTTTTTTATCTCTCATTATGTCCGTACCTATTGGGATTTTTTCTGCTATTTATCTTGTAGAATATGCCAAAACAGGAAGTCGTTTCGTGAAATTCATAAGAACTACAACCGAAACTCTTACCGGAATCCCTTCCATAGTCTATGGGCAGTTTGGTTTCCTTATATTTGTAATCGCCTGCGGTTTTAAAAATTCCATGCTATCAGGTGCACTCACCCTTTCAATAATGATACTTCCTTCCATAATGAGAACTACCGAAGAGGCACTGCTAAGTGTTCCGACAACTTTTCGAGAAGGAAGCTTTGGTCTTGGTGCAGGAAGACTAAGAACAGTATTTAGAGTAGTTCTTCCTTCAGCAGTTCCCGGAATTCTTTCCGGAATAATTCTCGCCATAGGACGTATAGTAGGTGAAACCGCAGCTCTTATATATACCTCGGGCACTGTTGCAGGAATTCCCAAGGACATATTCTCAAGCGGCCGTACTCTTTCAGTTCATATGTATGCCCTTACATCAGAAGGGCTCTATATGAACGAAGCCTATGCAACTGCTGTTGTAATTCTTGCAGTCGTGCTTATAATTAACACTATTTCTGAAATTCTCGCAAAAAAAATGTCTGCGAAGAAAGGATAAATTTATGACCAAATTCAAAATCAGGAATCTTGATTTATATTACAGCGATTTTCATGCCCTCAAAAATATTTCTCTTGATATTCCTGCAAAAGAAATCACAGCCTTCATCGGTCCTTCCGGCTGTGGCAAATCTACTTTACTCAAATGTTTAAACCGAATGAATGATCTTGTGGAAAGTTGCCGCATTAGCGGGCAAGCACTCCTTGATGATGTAAATATTTATGGCGACATGGATGTCTACCTCCTCAGGAAACGTGTAGGAATGGTTTTCCAAAAGCCAAATCCATTCCCTATGTCCATATATGACAACATTGCCTACGGCCCACGTACCCACGGAATACGTTCCAAGTCAAAGCTTGATGATATTGTCGAAGAATCCCTGCGGGCCGCTGCTATCTGGGATGAAACGAAGGATAAGCTTAAGAAGTCCGCCCTGGCTATGTCTGGCGGTCAGCAGCAACGTCTCTGCATTGCGCGAGCACTTGCAGTAAAGCCCGAAGTCTTGCTAATGGATGAGCCTACATCCGCTCTTGATCCCATATCAACTTCAAAGATAGAGGACCTTGCACTTGAATTAAAAAAAGATTATACTATCATCATGGTAACACATAATATGCAGCAAGCCGCCCGAATTTCAGACAACACGGCTTTTTTCCTTCTAGGTGAAGTGGTGGAATTCGGCAAGACCGAAGGAATTTTTTCAATGCCCAAGGACAAAAGAACCGAAGATTATATTACAGGAAGGTTTGGTTGATATTATGCGTATAAAATTTGATGAACAATTAGACAGATTAAATGTAGAACTTATAAGAATGGGCTCATTATGCGAAGAAAGCATTCTTGCCGCGCTCAAGCTATTAACGACCAAAAATACTTCTCTTGCAGATACCATTGAACAGGCAGAACATGACATTAATCAGGCAGAACGCGACATTGAGGCTCTTTGCATGAAGCTTCTTTTACAGCAGCAGCCTGTCGCCAGAGACCTTCGTCAGATATCTTCTGCCCTTAAAATGATTTCTGACATGGAACGCATCGGGGATCAGGCACTCGACATTGCAGAGATAAGCATGTCCATTCTTGATTACAAAGACGAAAACGAGATTCTCATAGAGGAAATGGCAAAAGAAGCCATTAAGATGGTCACAGACAGCATAGATTCCTTTGTCAAAAAGGATTTAGACCTGGCTAACAGCGTTATTCAATATGACGACATAGTCGATAATTATTTTACTAAAATACGGACCACCCTAATTGAAAATATAACTGCCGGCAAAAAAGAAGGCGAATACTATATCGATTTGCTTATGATTTCTAAATATCTCGAGCGAATCGGCGACCATGCTACCAATATTGCCGAGTGGGTTGTTTATTCAATAACCGGCTCACACTAATTTTTCTTTAACTTAAGCTAAACGGAGGACTCCTTATGATTTACCTTTTAGAAGACGATGCAAATATTCGTAAATTCGTACTATATGCCCTTAAAAGCGTTAACATGGAAGCTAAGGGCTTCGAACTTCCTTCAGAATTCTATAAGGCTCTGTCGCATGAAATACCCAGCCTTTTGCTTCTGGATATAATGCTTCCTGAGGAGGATGGTCTCTCGATTCTCAAAAAGCTGCGCGCTCGAGACGACACAGCCAATATGCCCATCATTATGTTAACCGCTAAAGGCACTGAGTACGATAAGGTTATCGGGCTGGACAGCGGGGCCGATGATTATGTAGCCAAACCATTCGGTACAATGGAACTTATTTCCAGGATAAAAGCTATACTTCGCCGTACTAATGAGCCAAAGGACAAGTCCGAATATTCCATAGGCTCACTTTATGTCTGCCCCACAAAACACATCGTACGTGTTGCAAACGAAGATATTTCTCTCTCCTTAAAGGAATACGAGTTACTTTGTATTATGCTTAAAAATCGCGGCATGGTTCTCACCAGAGAACAATTATTCCTGCAAATATGGGGTTACTCTTTTGACGGAGAAAATCGCACCTTGGATGTGCACATAAGAACTCTTCGCTCCAAATTAGGTCCCGAATGCGGCAATCTTATCGAAACGATAAGAGGTGTCGGATACAAGATAGGTGACAACCGATGAAACGAAAAGTCTTTTATACCACTATTTTTACAGCTACTCTTTCTCTTCTTGCAGGCATGGCATTGATTATGGGAATATTATACAATTATTTTTCCAAGCTAATGATAAATGAGCTATCAGATGAAACTCATTATCTGGCTACCGGTATCGAATCAAACGGATTTGATTATCTAAGTAAATTGTCTGTTCAGAATACCAAGAGAATCACTCTAATTTCATCTGATGGTACGGTTATATACGATAGTGATGCTGATATTGAATCCATGGACAACCATTCAAACCGCGCGGAATTTATTGAAGCTGCCAAAAACGGAAGTGCAACCTCTGAGCGTTTTTCGTCAACATTATCCACCAAAACCGTTTACTATGCCCTTAAATTATCAGATGGTTCAATTTTACGAAGTGCTTACACCCAACATACAATCTGGGCTCTTATTATAAATATGCTTCCCTCAATGATTCCTGCCCTTTTAATCGTTGTCTTCATATCTGCAATTATTGCCTCAATCCTTTCAAAGCATATTCTGCAGCCGATTAATAAAATAGACCTTAACAACCCGAATGTTGATGACGTGTATGATGAATTTATTCCCTTTATCACCAAAATCAACCACCAGAACACGATGATTAAAGCCCAGCTTGAAGAAATGAAGCAGCTCGACCAAATGCGTCAGGAGTTCACATCAAACGTATCACATGAACTCAAAACGCCTCTCACTTCTATATCGGGAATGTCAGAGCTTCTTATGAATGGAGTTGTTTCCAAAGAAGATACTCAGGATTTCGGCAAAAGTATTTATGACGAATCTGCAAGGCTAATATCTCTCGTTAATGATATAATTAAACTTTCCCAGTTAGACGAAGGTCTGGTTCCATCTCCCAAAGAACCGGTTGATTTATACTCTCTTTCCGAAGAAATTTTGTCAAGACTTAGAAAAACTGCTGCAAAGCGCGGCATTGTATTAAAATTGTCCGGCGAACCGGCAATTGTGAGTGGTGTTACCGTCATTCTCGATGAAATGATTTCGAACCTCTGCGATAACGCTATTAAATATAACAAAGAGAACGGAACAGTTATTGTTAATATATCCAATACCGAAAACGGCGTCAGCATAACGGTAAGTGACACCGGCATAGGAATCCCAAAGGAACATCTCAATCGTGTTTTCGAGAGATTCTATCGCGTTGACAAAAGTCATTCCAAACAAATCGGTGGCACCGGGCTTGGTCTCTCTATCGTAAAGCATGCTGCCATTTTTCACAACGCAGAATTTTCTATCGAAAGTGAAGTAGGTGTCGGCACAAGTATAACCATCTCCTTTTCTGAAAAATAATCATCACATAGGTTGCCACTATACTGTAGTCTTTTCGGCTTGTATATGGCAACTTATTGTATTATAATAGGCATTGTAGCCTCCGGCTACGCAAACACTTAAAACTTGGAGGTACCTCATGGAATCTAAACTCCTTCTTATAATAAATCCGGTTGCCGGCAAAACGAAATCTAAATCCATGTTATTTACGGTAACTAATATTTTTTGTAAAGCCGGATATCTTGTAACAACTAAGATAACCCAGTATCGCGGGCATTCCATAGAGATTATTAAAGAATACGGTCAGTACTTTGACCTTATCGTTTGTTGCGGCGGTGATGGTACCCTTAATGAAGTAATTGCCGGGCTCCTTGAATCCGGTCTGGATATTCCTCTTGGTTATATTCCGGCAGGAAGCACCAATGATTTTGCAAGCACCTTAGCGCTTTCCGGCAAGCCTGCTGTTGCAGCAGCCAACATAACCACAGGTACTCCTTGTAAGTTAGACATAGGCATGTTCAATAATCGCTCCTTTTCATATATTGCATCCTTTGGTGCTTTTACGGCGGCGTCCTATTCTACTTCTCAGGAAATGAAAAATACCTTCGGCCATCTTGCATATATTTTCGAAGGAATAAGAGAGCTTCCGAGTATACAGCCCTACCATATGGTTGTAAGCACCCCGGAAGCAGTTTATGACAACAACTATATATTCGGTTCCATAACCAACTCAACATCTGTAGCCGGAATTGTCAAATTAGATAACAGCATCGTTGACCTTTGTGACGGACTTTTCGAAGTCATTCTTGTTAAGATGCCCCAGAACATCGTACAACTTAATAAAATCCTCACCTCGATAAGGACCTCCGACTTTGACAACGAGATGTTTGATTATTTTAAGGCATCTGAGTTATATGTTTCATCCGACTCTCCTATCTCGTGGACTCTCGACGGTGAACATGTTCCTGATATAACTAATACTAAAATACGCAACCTTTCCGGTGCTATTTCCATAATTAAATAGATATTGTCTATTTAATTATGGAATAAATATAAGGTAAATATGGCATAAAACGGCATTCCGGCCAATATTTATATAAATAAGTAAATTTTCTCTTGACAGAAATATCTTTGAGTGCTACACTTTATCCGAGTTAGGCAAAGCTAATTGGTTTCTAAGAAACAGGAGGCAACTATGAATTTGACAGAAGCACAGGAAGGAAAAGAATACATTATCAAAGACATTTTAACCGATGATGAAGAACTTAATGCATTCTTGTTCTCACTTGGATGCTACAGCGGTGAACCTATTACCGTTGTATCTCGCAGGAAAAGAAATTGCGTCGTTTCTATCAAAGACGGTAGATATAATTTCGACACACAGCTCGCAGAAGCAATTATAGTATAGTGGTGATTATCGGTCACCACATATATTTTAAGTCCGAGTTAGCCAGAACTACCCTCTGTTAGATATCCATAATCAGCATCTATGTATTGCACATCAAAGATATGATTTGCTTTATTCATTAAATACTAGGAGGAAAAACAATGAGAATCGCTTTAACAGGCAATCCGAACAGTGGTAAGACCACTATGTACAATGCGCTCACAGGTAGAAATGAACGTGTTGGTAACTGGGCCGGCGTTACAGTCGACAAGAAAGAAAGCCCAATCAAAAAAGGGTATTATGACGGAGCAGAAGATTTAATCGCAGTAGATCTTCCGGGTGCATATTCAATGTCACCTTTCACTTCAGAAGAAAGTATTACAAGCGGATATGTTAAGAACGAAAAGCCGGATGTAATCATCAACATCGTTGATGCTACGAACTTAAGCCGAAGCTTATTTTTTACAACACAATTATTAGAATTAGGTATTCCGGTTGTTGTTGCTCTTAACAAGAGTGATATCAATGACAAGAAAGAAACTAAGATTGACACAGCAGCTCTTAGCGAGAAGCTTGGATGTCCTGTTATCAATACAGTTTCAACATCAGACAAGGGTCTTTCAGATGTAGTTGCAGCCGCAGTTGCTGCTGTAGGCAAAGCACAGAAGGCTCCTTATTCACAAGGCAATGTTGACCTTACAAGCAAGGCTTCAGTTGAAGCAGCCGACAGAAAACGTTTTGATTTTGTAAACAAAATTGTTTCAGCTGTCGAGACACGTAAGGTTCTTACAAAAGACAAGAACACTGATGATAAAATTGACAAAATCATTACACACCCTCTTTTAGGTCTTGTAATTTTTGCCGGCGTTATGTTTCTCGTATTCCAGATTTCTCAGGCATGGGTTGGTCCATGGCTTGCAGATACATTAGTTGCTTGGCTTGAAGCTTTCCAAGGCTGGGTAGGCGGATTCTTTGAAAACGCTAATCCTTTACTTTCAGCATTACTCGTAGATGGTGTTATCGGTGGCGTTATTGCCGTTATCGGTTTCCTTCCACTCGTTATGGTTATGTACTTCCTCATCGCTCTTTTAGAGGATTGTGGTTACATGGCTCGTGCAACTGTAGTACTTGATCCTATCTTCAAGAAAGTAGGTCTTTCAGGTAAATCTGTTATTCCTTTCGTTATCACAATAGGTTGTGCCGTACCGGGTGTTATGGCTACACGTACTATCAAGAACGAAAGAGAGCGCAGAGCTACAGCAATGCTTGCACCGTTCATGCCATGTGGTGCTAAGATTCCGGTTATTTCACTTTTTGCAGGAGCATTCTTCAGTGAACATCAGGGACTTATAAGTGCTGCCATGTATTTCTCAGGCATTATCCTTATCTTCTTTGGTGCACTCCTTGTTAACAAGCTCGCAGGACATAAGGTAAGAAAATCTTTCTTTATCATCGAGCTTCCTGAGTACAAGATTCCATCTCTCTGGAGAGCATTTACTTCAATGTGCAGCAGAGGTTGGGCTTACATAGTTAAGGCCGCTACTATTATTCTTCTTTGTAACACAGCAGTACAGATTATGCAGACATTTACTTGGAGCTTCGAGGTTGCAGAGACAGCTGACGCTTCCATCCTTGCATCTATCGCACATCCTTTTGCTTATGTTCTTGTTCCTGTAGTAGGTGTTCTGTCATGGCAGCTCGCTGCAGCAGCAGTTACAGGCTTCATCGCAAAAGAAAATGTTGTTGGTACTTTAGCAGTATGTTTTGTTGGTCTTGAGAACCTTATTGACACAGAAGAATTCGCACTTATGGAAGGTGCAGGTGCTGAGGTTGCTTCCGTATTCGCTATCACAAAGGTAGCAGCTCTTGCATACCTTATGTTTAACCTTTACACACCACCATGCTTCGCAGCAATCGGTGCTATGAACGCAGAAATGAAGAGTGCTAAATGGCTTTGGGGCGGAATCGCACTTCAGCTTGGAACAGGTTTCACAATCGGTTTCTTAGTATACCAGATTGGTACACTTGTTGTTGATAAGACATTAGGCGCCGGCTTCGTTCCGGGACTTATCGCAGTACTTGCTATGGTTGCAATTGTAGTTGCATTAATTATTAGAACTAATATCAGTCTTAAGAAAGAATATGCTTTAAGTAAGAACTCTTAATTATCATTAATCAAACAAATATTACTTGTATTTATATTATGAAGGAGTAACACATGGAAGATTTTATCATAATAGCCATCATTCTTATTATCGTTGGCATCGCCGCATTTTACGTAATCAGAGCTAAGAAAAGCGGTGTTAAATGTATCGGTTGCCCATCAGGCGGCTCCTGCTCACACAAGGGTGGTTCTTCATCCTGCAGCAGTTGCGGAGGCAATTGTAGTAGAGACGATGGTGGTAGCAGCTGTAAGTGCGACGATAATGACAACCACGATGATAACCGCAGTAATCATACTGACAACCAAGACGGTTGTTGCGGTTGTGGATGCAGTGATAACTCCAACTAGTATTATGTGTTACAATTCTTTAAAACAATACTTTAAAAGGGAAACACCGCGCGGTGTTTCCCTTTTTGTGTTAGTTATGTTTGTTGTTTCGTTCGAATATTTGCTATTTTGCCGCCCAAGTAGGATAAGTTTCCGCTGTTACTCACTTTCGTCCTACCTTCTAAGCTTTCGCTTGCTAAAAAGTAGGATAGGCTGTTGTTATACTCCACCCTCGTCCTACTTTCCAGTTTTTTAGCCGCCAAATGTTCAGCTCGATGCTCAGCCTCTCGCTGATTTGCATTCTCCAAATAAAATCGCTCTAGCGATTTTATTTCGCATACGAAAGCTTAGCGGTCATTTGTAAGCAAGCTTACATGACCGCTAAACCTTCGTATGCTTACAAAACCGCCTTGCGGTTTTGCTTGGCTCATTGCTGTAATCAAAAAAGGGAACCTTGCGGTTCCCTCTTAGTTTACTCTTTGCTTATATGGCAAACCCTATATTGGGCTTAGTCCATTGTATAAGGCATTAAAGAGATGTGACGAGCTCTCTTAACAGCAACTGTAAGAGTTCTCTGATGCTTTGCACATGTACCTGTAATTCTTCTAGGAAGAATCTTACCTCTTTCAGATACATATCTCTTTAACTTATTAACATCCTTGTAATCAATTACATTGTTCTTATCAGCACAGAATACACATACTTTCTTTCTTCTGCGCATACCGCCGTTAGCCGGTCTCTTTCTCATGCCTTCAGCCTTATCGCCTTTGTCTGCTTTATTGAATGCCATCGCTGTGACCTCCTTCTATTATTTTATGATACCTAGTTAAACGGAAGACCTTCGTCCTCAACTCCATCAGGTATATTCATAAATCCGTCGCTTGCTGCCATGCTTGGGTTAGGTCTTGCTGCCGGCTGGAATCCTCCGCCCATATCAGCACCTGAGCCCTTGCTGTCTGCAAATTCCTGATCCTCAACTACTACATCTGTAGTATATACCTTAACGCCATCTCTGTTAGTATAGCTTCCTGTCTGTATTCTTCCGGAAACAAGAACTCTCATTCCCTGTCTGAAATACTTCTCAGCAAACTCTCCCGCTCTGTCGAATGCTACACAGCTGATAAAATCTGCTGTCTGATTAGCATCAGCGGATGCATCTCGTCTTCCTCTTCTGTCTACTGCCAATGTATATCTGGCAACAGCCATACTTCTTTCTCCCTGAGAATATCTAACCTCAGGATCTCTGGTAAGTCTACCCATCAAAATAACTTTGTTCATGTAAATTCCTCCTATACGAGTAAAATTACGCTTCCTGCTTTACGCACAGATATCTGATGACTGACTCCATAAGACGAACTCTTGCTTCTACCTCGTTAGGGCAATTTGAATCAGATTCAAACTTTACGAAATAATAGAAAGCTTCCTTCATTTTCTGAATCTCGTAAGCTAATCTCCTCTTACCACATTCTTCAACTTCGGTCACTGTGCCACCGAAACGGGTAATATAACCTTTTACCTTCTCGATAGCTGCTGCTCTCTCTTCGTCCTCAAGCTTTGCACTTAATACTACTGCTAATTCGTACTTATTCATGCTCTTCGGCACCTCCTTCTGGTCTCTGGCCCCCTATCATATGTAAGGAGCAAGGAATTAATATAATATATTACAAATAGGTATTTTAACACAGTTTGTCTTATAAATCAAGTACTTTTTTATATTTTATCCCCATCATTTTATTCATTACAATTAACCGTGCCTTACCTATCTATGATAGCAGCCTCCAATCACTCAATATCTTTCTTTATAAACAGGAAATAGCTTGCCACTATTGCAGCAATACCGACCACAACGCTCGGAATGAGATTCAGCCAGAAGGCTGCGTCAAGTGCCGCTCCCTTATCATAAAAAGCACGAATCTTCATTATTGTCCCTATCGGTCCAGTCACTCTCCCCAGTGCCTTGACCGTTAAATAAGCGGCTACTTCGTTCTCCAACAAAGTAATGCCCAGCACACCTAAAAATGTATTCCTCGTACTATGGAATATCTGCGAGAATAGAATAAATATTGACTCATATGACAACACAAATACCAGCATGGTAATATAATAGCTTAACAGTTTTAATAAATATTTTCCCGTAAATACAAATCCAGTCCATCTTGTAAATCGTATTGTGGCTACCACAAAGAACGCAAAAACCATAAGAAACAATATAAATGCGCTTGCCGTAAAAACTGAAATAACCTTTGAAATGAAATATTTTCTACGGTCTATTCCTAAACCGATTACATTTCTAATTGTTCCGTTATCATATTCTCCGGCTACAAGCGCAGCAATTATCGCTCCGAATATCCAGAAAAAGCATGTTTCGAAAAAGCCGTATATAACCACAGGACACCTATAACCATATTGGAAATACTCTGCCGAGCCACCTGTAAGAATATTAAACGGTACATATATCAAGGATAAAAGAAATGCAATTCTAAATGCTTTAGAGCGGGTAATTTTAAGAAATTCATTTTTGAGCAGGATTTTCATTTATCTCACCCCCTCAGCATATCGTTGTATCATATTGGTTATATAGCTCTCAACATTATTATCGTTATCTTCGAGTTCCCTTGCAATCTTCTCTGCACTTGCTTCCCTTACAATCCTTCCCCTATGCATAAATCCATATGTAGTCGCAACACCTTCCACATCTCTAAACTTATTCGTAGCGAACAATATCGTAATACCCTTATCTTTATTAATCTTTAAAAGGACTTCTCGAAGCTCCTTTACCCCCTTCTCATCTACTCCGTAGAATAATTCATCAAGCATGATAAATTCAGGTTCGCCGATTAAAGCAAGTGCAAGTGCCATACGTTGCTTCATATCCATCGAATAATCATTTATCTTCTTGCCCTCTACATCCTTAAGTCCAACAAGCGAAAGAATATCATTAACCTTTTGTTCATAATCCGGCTCATTTTCATAGCCAAGATATCTTGCTTTGACCAAACAATTCTCATGTGCTGTCATACTAGGATAAAGTGCAGGCCCCTCTACTACAAATCCGATTTTCTTTTTGACAGCAGAGAGTTCATCATCTTCCTTTGCTCCGAGAAGCGTTATGCTTCCTTTCGTAGGTTTAGCCAATCCGGTAATCATTTTCAACAAGGTCGTTTTTCCTGCGCCGTCCGCACCGACGAGCCCATATATTTCTCCCTTATTAATCGTAACTGAAACCCTCTTATTCACCTCGGTATTTTTGTACACCTTGGTTAAGCGGTTCGTTTTAAGAACAACATTCTCCATAACCTTCCCCTTCTTCTTTAGAATCTAATAACACATTTCCATTATAAATCACAGTTCCATATATAAACATGACTATAACAGCAAAAAAGGACTGTCTATTTGTATAAAAAAGCAAAAAAAGAGCCGCTACTTTGAGCGGTTCTTGTATTCGTTATAAGCTTCTATATCAATCACATTATTAGCCAGCATCTGTTCCGCCCATAGTTGCAATGTCTCCACAGTAATTGAAATCTTCTCTAATTCTTCCTGAATATGTACAAAATCTTTGATCTCATCGTTCTCTATTAAGCCGTCTGCCGTAATTTCAATAAAACGCTCCTGCTTCTTATGCATAGAATTAAGTGAAGCTATCATTTCAAGCACTATCTGCGAAAGGTCCTTTATCTTAATCTCCGGCACATACTGCTTGCCTATAGGACACTCGTTTGCACAATAATAATTGCAAAGTACAGGTGCCTTATAACCTTCTGCCATCGCAAAAACTTCATCCGGATGTGGAAGTGTCTTTTCATTCTCTATCTTCTCTATACGCTCGGGTGCTATCGTACCCAGCATCTCACTGGCTTTCTCTCTGGAAAGTCCCAATTCTTCCCTTCTAACCTGATATATATTTTTATTCTCCTTAACTGAAACGCGTCCCATTTTGCCTATCCTCTCATCCACAAATTCTTCTGTATATAATCCATGACTATCATATCATATATTAGAAGCTTTTGCAATCAAGCAGACATGGCATGTGGCAAACTAATACAATGAACCCGGCTTTCCACGCTTTCCAATGAATGAAAACACACAGTACGGCAGGACATATTTCTATGTACTTACAGCGATAGTACATTGGAGGGATTATGTATCAGGCAAGATATATCCATTTAAAATATGCCCGCCTACTTCATGTGCGTCAAATTATCTCTGAGGTTAGAGAATGTGTGTATCAACATCACATGGTTAGTATACACTAACCATGGTTATTTGTCAATAACCATGTTGATTTTTTTGCGCAAAAATGCTATTATATTTTTATATCACACTTGGGGAGGTAGTGTTAACATGTCTTATAATGAATCATCCGAGAATTATCTCGAAACTATACTTATTCTCAGCAAGAAACGACCGGTGGTTCGTTCTGTTGATGTAGCCAATGAACTCGGATTCAAGAAATCCAGTGTCAGCATTGCCATGAAGCATCTTCGTGAAAAAGAGCATATAACTGTGACCTCTGAAGGTTTCATATATCTTACCGATTCAGGCAAAGCCATTGCGGAAGAAATATATGAGCGTCATGAAGTTTTGTCGACCGCTCTTGAGAAGCTTGGCATCCCAAAAGAAATCGCAGACGAGGACGCTTGCAAGATGGAGCATGTGTTAAGTGCAGAGAGCTTCCAGGCGCTTAAGGAGCTTTTCTCCAAGCTCTCATAAAATTGAAAGCTAACTATCCGATACCAATATTTAACCCCGACATCACTGTGATGTGACCCCAAAAAGTTAGACTTTTATTGCGTAACAGATTTTACATCTGTTACGCATTTTTTATGCAGCTGACGGGGTTATTTTTAATTTCCATCATTTTACCCAAGTGCCACATCAAGCACCATCATTATTGAAAATCCTACGGCAAATGCTATAGTTCCAAGATTAGAATGTTTACCCTCGGAAGCTTCCGGTATGAGCTCTTCTACTACCACATATATCATCGCTCCTGCTGCAAATGCAAGCATATATGGCAATGCCACAAGCATTGTGTCTGCAAAAACAATTGTAACAATTGCTCCAAGCGGCTCTACAATTCCCGATAATACTCCATACAGAAATGCCTTACCTTTGCCAACACCCTCTGCCTTAAGCGGCATGGATATGATTGCACCCTCAGGGAAGTTTTGTATTGCAATACCTAATGAAAGAATTAATGCACCGGCAATACTTACCTCTGTATTTCCCGCTAACACGCCGGCATAAACAGCACCGACAGCCATGCCTTCCGGAAAATTGTGAAGTGCAACTGCAAATACCATCTTTGTAGTTCTTTTAATTCCACTTTTAGGTCCTTCTGCCTCTGCACTGTTTACATGTAAATGCGGAACAAGATTGTCCAGCAAAAGCAAAAATGCTATTCCAAGCAAGAAGCCTATTACTGCCGGAATAAACGAAAGTTTACCCATAGATTCTGAACTTTCTATGGCAGGGATAAGAAGACTCCATACTGAGGCAGCCACCATAACACCTGCCGCAAAACCTGCCAACGCTCGCTGTACAAAAGAATTAAGTCCCTTCTTCATAAATAGTACACATGCCGCTCCCAAACTTGTTCCAAGAAGCGGTATCATTATTCCTTTTAAAACATCAAACATAATCGCACCTCCTGACTTTCTCCATACAATTCTTTTTCAATAAGTATCTCCACGTATACATTATAATATAAAAGTCCATATATTGCAAAATATCGCTTGCTATCCGTCATTGCGAATATCAAGCGACATCTGTTATGCTACACATTTTCTTCTAACAATTTCTTTCATACTTATGCCGGATGACAGCATTTTTACAACGCTGTCCTTAGCATCCTCGAATTTCGCAAATAGCTCTTTCTTCTCCAAGGGACGTGCGTAAACCTTCCAATATCCTGAATATAGGTAATTATTTCCTCTATTCTCTATAAAACCCACCACATCTTCAACCGGATATCCCAAAAGAAGTCCCATTTCATGAGGAAACTGTCCGCCATTTACCCTAAAATGTTCATAACGATTTTGAAAGGAGTGGAGAATATCTTCGAGTAAAAAGCTTTTATATCCTTCACGCATGAAAACTTCCTTTGTTCTGTCCGAATTCAAAAACTCTATAACTTTTCCCTTATCATATAAAAGATATACAGTTTTTCCCTGATAATTAAGCAATCTGTATACGGATATATCCGTCTTATCAATGATATCTTCAAATGTCTCCTCATTTTCCATAGGAATTATCAAAAGATTAGACATCTTTAATCCCATAATAAGTGGAGCACATTGGAGTGCCAACTGCATTTCTATGTTGCCTATACCCATTGTCTTAATAAATTCAACAGTCTCCTGACACATGTATACCTCCCGATTATGGAATCAATTCCGTAATTGCTTTCTAAACACCGGCAAGTGCCTCTCCCATGCTCTTGCAAGCAGCCTCTGCGTCAGCATCGGGAGCTTCCTGACAGATAAGACCTTCATCATTAAGCACTGTTGCGCCTGCCGCAATCATGCGCTTCTCCCACTCTCTCATCCATTCGCCGTCTCCCCAGCCATAAGAACCGAAAAGACCTATAGTCTTGCCTGCCGCAAACTTCTCAACCTCTGCTACAAATGTGTCCATATCTGCATCGAGCTCTTCTGCTCCCATCGCCGGACAGCCAAGAGCAAAAACATTTTCATTTTCAAGCTCACTTGCACTTATCTCCGAAATCTCAACCACTCGGGCATCTTTTCCTGCAGCCTTAACTCCCTCTGCAATCTTATCTGCCATTAACTTTGTATTACCACTCTGTGTCCAATATGCAATCGTAATCATAAAATATACCTCCTGTCGTATGTTAGTTTAATCTAACTGCCATTAGAATACTCTAACTTTCATCAAATGTCAATACCTAATTACAACTATTTTTACTGAAATATATTTTTTATTACGATTTATTGTCAATGTGCATTCCTCACTCTGTTCATGGACATATTAAACAGCTCCGCAATATAGGCAACCTCATATCCGTCACAATATCTGGCTGCCACGGTTATGCGTTCCATCGGCGGGAGGTCTTCCAAGACATCCATAACCACCTGTGCCGCAAGCTCTTGTCTCGTGCAGTCTTTCTCATCATACATAGTCTCCTACGCTCCTTTCCTTGCCTCTTCTATATAATTGTTCCAGCTTGCAAGGAAAAAGTTTTATATTTTTAAAAAAATTGTTTTACTTTAAACTTTATCCGCTTAAGTTCATTTCTACGTATTACACATATAGCAGATGATGTATTTCCGTTAAGACTCTTGAAAAACGTCAGCACTTAACGAAGAAAAATAAGGGCATTGCAATCCAGATAAATCAATTTGGCTCTATAATAAATGTTGGGGTGTATGATTAAAAAATCAGCACCTCGGCATTTTTTGTTTTATAATAATAAAAAAACCTCCAAGTGCCAGTCACCCAAAACTTTTTCACTCGGAGGTATGCATAAATGCATAATTATTGT
>JAFTJD010000016.1 GCA_017456585.1 Lachnospiraceae bacterium | reverse complement strand
GTATGTTTATATATCCCTGAAGCTCTCCGCCTGTCTCAGCATGATATTCATCAAAAGAAACGCCCGTCTTCCATACAACATCATACAAGCCCTGCATATCTTCTTCATTACGTTTATTAACAGCAGTACGCGGCACTACAGTAAGTTCGCCATATGAATCACCATCAACAAGCAATTGTCCGTTAATCTTGATACGATAAGAAGAGCTTCCTATATCTGAAAGCACATCCGCTACATTAAGATTAACTATTTTGGACAATTCATCTACCAATACATCTCTTTTATCAAACAAGTCATTAGGTTCTCCGCCATTCATCTGAAGAATTCTAATCTGTTCATTAAGAGAAGCTATTCCCTCTGCATAAGAATTAATTCTGCCGGTAATATTCTTTATCTCGTTATTACATTCTTCCTGAATAGACTGAAGATTAATGGAAATATTCTCGAAATACTCAGTTAAAGAGCTTGCATGCTGAATAACTACATTACGATAGTTAACCTCTGACGGTGCATTACTGAGTTCATCAAGAGCATTAAAAAGATCCTCATATACTTCAGAAAAACCGGTTGTACTTACACCGAATTCATTAAAATGAAGCTGTATCTGTTCCATATAATAATGCATTACTTCCTGTTGTCCGTAGTTCTGATTATTATTCCAATATTTAACGTCATAATATGACTCTCTGGCTCTGTTAATATCAACAACAGTAACACCACTTCCAAACATTCCGTATTCTCTATGAACTCTTAAAGCTTCTGCTGCGGTTATATCAGCAGACTGCTTTGAATATCCTGTTGTATTAACATTAGCAATATTATGTGACGTAGTATTAAGCGCTATCTGCGACGCATTCATTCCTGATGTTGCTATATTAAGTCCCCAAAATGTTGACGGCATATCTATCCCTCCCTAGTATTACGCATCTATATACGAAGATTATAAAGCGGTAACTATATGTTCTAACATCTCATCAATTACGGTTATGTATCTGGATGCTGCATTGTATGCATTCTGAAACTGAATCAAATATGCCAGTTCCTCCTCTGTAGATACACCTGTAAGAGCCATTCTTTCACCATCTACGCCTAACGTAAGTGTATCCTGATAACTAACCATATTATCAAACAGCATTCCCGCATTACCTATCTGACCTACAAACTCAGAATAGTATTCTGCGAAATCATTGTATGCGACATAGTCAGGTCCCAACTTAATGTATGGTGTATTCCATGCATCTGCAAGAGCATTAGCTCTTTTCTGATCAACCTCTCCGTTAGCGGTTGTAAAACCTAAAAGGTCGCAACTATCAAGAACAGGCTCGTTCATCTCTATATTGCCAAGGGTATATAAAGATTCCAAACCAAAATCATTCTTCGTATTATATACTCTGTATACATTACCGTTATCATCTGTACAATCAATGTAACGGTCTGTATTCTTTCTTCTAAAAAGTTCAACTCCCTGAACCTTGTTATCACCGGCACTATAGCCTGCATTCTCAGTATCGAGAATCAAGGTTTCCGAATCAACTATAATCTCTGTGCCATCCGCTGCCTTTAAAACAGTTCCTGCAGCAAGCCCTGCGTCTTCTATCGCACTTATGTTAGGGCAAAGAACATCGTTAATCTGCTCTACAACCTCATTAACTAACTGATCAAATTCGCCCATGATGGTCTTGATGGCTGACGGCTCTACAAGTCGTCTGTACTCATCTAAATCTTCATCATAGCTATGAATAAAATTACCCTGAGCATCCTTTAATTGATATTTGGGATCTGCCTTATCAGGTATGTCTGTATATCTAGCAACAGAGTTACCTCTTGCAAGAAGTATACCCTTGAGTGCTCCGACATCTGTTCCCTTCTCTGTAGATACCGGAACCTGAAGATTGAACACCTGTCTGTCATCCATTTCCTTCCAAACCGGTGAATAGTAGTCTGAATCAACGTCCGTATCAAGCATCTTTACGCCCATTTCATTAACTATGGAGCTATCTACAAAAAGTATTCCCTCGGCTCTGACTCTGACAATGCCTTTCTCATCTTCACTGTAATCAATCTTGATAAGAGAAGACAGTTCGTCAAGAAGGTTATCTCTTTCATCACGCATATCATTAGCTGACTCCGGTCCTGCTTCTACTGCCGAAATAGCCTTATTAAGTTCCAGAATTCTATGGCCTATCTGATTGATATTATTAACCATATTGACAACCTGTTGGTTAAGCGTTGCCTGATATGTCTGCAATCCTCCATAAACAGCATCAGCACGTGAAAGAAAACTTACCGCATTCTGTATAAATGAAGACCTTGCAACAACACTTGACGGGTCCTTTTCCATCTCATACACTGACTCTCTCAGTTCTGTAAGATACTCCGAAAACGGAACGCCATCTAATTCTCCGAGAATCTCCTGTGCCTCTACTACAGCTGCACTCTGATACTCATAAAAAGATTGCCTTCCGTGTTCCATTCGGAATGCCTTATCAAGCAAGGAATCTCTTAAGTGTCGTATCTCCTGTATATCAACGCCAAGACCTACTTGCTTCGTGGCACTTCCACTATATCCAATTTTGTTATAAATCGAATCTCTTAACGCTACCTGCTGTCTTACATATCCCTTGTTATTAGCATTAACTATATTATGCGATGTTGTATTAATCGCAATCTGACTACTCTGCAGTCCCGAAACCCCTATATATAGTGATGAAAAACCACTCATCAGCAGCTACCATCCTTTCCAAGTCGCAACCTCCATGCTGCCTATTATACATCCTTGTAGCTGTTAATTTACATCATGTTAATCTCATAATAACGAGCTAAAAGCTTATCAGCGAAATCCTCTCCGCTTACTTTGTAACTACCTTCGTCTATCTGTCTTTTGACTTCAGTAACAAGTTCTTCTCTTACATCCGGGACAGATTTAAGTGCCTGCTGTAAAAGATTAAACTCGACACCTGTTCGTGAAATAGTTACCTGATCCTTTCCTGATGTTTTCTGTGTACCCTGTGTTTTCTTCGAATTAGACGTGTTGTATATCTGACTTATCTGTGTGTAGGCTCCTATACGCATCACAATCTCTCCCTTCTATTGTTTTATATCAAAATAACCGCGCCCCGACATATGCATCCCTGTATTCTGTGCTGACCTGTCATAATCAGCAGTCATAGGTGTCTGTCTTAGAGCTGTATTAAGATTAAGCTCAAACTGGATAATATCCAGTGTTTCTCTTATCAGTGCATTATTACGTTCATTCAGTAGTCTAAGATTCCTTATAAGTGCTCCGAACTTATCATGTATCCTTGCCAGACGATCCTGTATCTCAGGCTTACCCTTCATCATATCCATAAGCACCTTAACAGTAATCTCTTCTTCAGGCTTACTGATTACTATGCTCATATCCTTGATGCATTCTGCACGTCTCTTCTCAACGGGCAGTACCTGTTCTACAATCTCCTGTTCTTTCGCAGTAATCTGCTGCAGGCGTTCTATATCATTACGGATAATAACTTCTGTCTTCTCCGTCCCAAGCCCAAGCAACTGCTCATACAAAAGTTCTTCTTCTTCAAGTATTGAAATCATATTTTCAATTAAACTTGCCACTTACAACTACTCCTTTACATAGCACTGAAACTACTCATCTAATCTATTTATCGGACACTTTTTTGATTTTATTATAGCAAAAATTATTTTTATTAAAAATTCTCAACCAATAAACACAAAAACAGGTACATATCGTATAAAATACACAATACATACCTGTCATCATATTCTTCATATATTAAGTACCTTGCCTCTTGGAGCTTCAAATTTCAAACATAAGCCATCTCTTATTTCTGTAAAAATCTCATACGTTCGCCGTTATGTTGCACTCCGCCTTCGCCCTGTGTCGGCTGCTTCTGTACATACACTCCGCTAAGCTGATTCACCATCTTCTTCTTACAGTACTCACAGTATTTGCCTGATTTAATCGGAACACCACAGGTCATACAGCAAAAATCCGGATCAGTTGCAGAATCAAGTTCTATTCTGTCTTCTCTAATCCATTCTTTAATCTGTTCAACACTAACCTCGTTCTCTCTCGAAACCTCAATAATGCTTGCGCCCTTGTTCTCTCTGATATACTCTCTTACCTGAAAGAATTTCTCTTCAAGTGCCTTAACACACTCCGGACAAAGTCTTCCTTTATCAGTCTTCGAAAACAGTCTGCCGCATCCCCTGCAATTTATTACTCTAAAATCCATATCTCACGCCTCCTAATATCCTGCGCCTATACAAGCACAAACGCAATATACATCTGCCGCTCCTGCCTGTTTTAGCACTTTTGCACACGCATTTATAGTACTACCGGTTGTATAGATGTCATCAATTATTACTACCCTCTTTGATTGTACTACATTTTTATTTATTTTAAAAGCCTCTTCTATATTTTTTTGTCTTTCTTTGTCATTTAATTTGTTCTGAACCTCGGTTTTCTTGGTTCTTATGAGTACATCCGACCTCATTTCCAGACCCAAACCGGTGCTAACCCTCGAAGCAAGAAGCTCCGCCTGGTTATACCCCCTCTGCCTTAGCCTACTCTTATGTATAGGAACAGGGATAACCAAATCTGCTTCCCAGCTTGCTATAAGTTCCTTATAGCGTTCCAGAACCGCTTCAACAAAAAAATCTGCATATTCACGCTTATTAAAATACTTAAATCCTTCCATCGCGCGTTTCATAACCGCATTATATCTAATCGGCGCGACTCCTCGTTTATAGTAAAATCCACCTTCGGAGCAATCATGGCAATATTCCTTCCGTTCATCATCAACTTCTTTACCGCAACGATAACAGGTCGGTGATTTTACATATGGGACCTTATCTTCACATTCCTTGCAGACATAGCCCCCTCTTGGCATCACGACATCCCCGCATACGGGACATCGTCTCGGACACAAAAGTCCTAATAGCATTAATTCCATTCCCCCACTTCAGCAATGCATTCCTTAAGTCCCGAATATCTCTTCTGTTCCCTCTCGTTATCAACCATCTCATGAAACACCTCCGGTATACCAACCATACACACGCAGTGTTTAGCTCTAGTAACTGCTGTATACAAAAGGTTCCTGTTCATAAGAGGCTTCGGCCCCGGGTACATAGGAATAACTACTGCCGGATATTCACTTCCCTGAGATTTATGAATGGTAGCCGCATATGCTAACTCCAACTCTTCGAGCTGTCCAAATGCGTAGGTCACCATCTTCCCTTCATCAAACTCGACCGTAAGAGTTTCAGCATAGCTGTTAATCTCCCTTACAATACCGATATCTCCGTTAAAAACTCCCAATCCCTGTTCTATTTTAATATTATACAGACCTTTTATCTCCCATTCCATCTGGTAGTTATTCTTTATCTGCATAACCTTGTCGCCTTCGCGGAAAATCCCCTGATTAGCTGTCTCATACTCACGTTTCGACTTATCCGGAGGGTTGAGGTACTGTTGCAATATCGAATTAAGTCTTTCCACTCCCAGCAAACCTTTTCTTGCCGGTGCGAGCACCTGTATATCAAACACCTCTGCATTTACGTATGCAGGAAGCTTCTCTTTTATAAGAGTAATCATGGCACTTATTATCGCATCCGGATTATTTCGTTTAAGAAAAAGAAAATCTTTACTGTTATTATCAAGCGAAACCCGCTTTCCGTCATTTATCTTATGCGCATTAACAACGATATCACTCTGTGCAGCCTGTCTGAATATCTTATTAAGGCGAACAACAGTAAATGCACCGGAATTAATAATATCACTAAGAACATTACCCGGTCCTACCGACGGAAGCTGATTAACATCACCTACCAGAATCAGTCTTGTACCCACTACTACTGCTTTAAGAAGGGCGTAGATGAGACTTATATCTACCATAGACATCTCATCAACAATAACCACATCCGCTTCCAAAGGATTGTCCTCATCTCGCATGAATTCAACCCTTTCATTCTCTTCGGTAGGTGCACCTGTCATCTCAAGTAGTCTATGTATCGTCTTAGCTTCTTTACCTGTTGTCTCTGTCATTCTTTTCGCAGCCCTACCTGTAGGCGCAGCAAGAAGAACTGTTTTATTCTCTGATTCAAAATATCTGATTATGGAGTTAATAATCGTTGTCTTACCTGTTCCAGGTCCACCTGTTACAACAAGCAGGCCTTTTTTAACAGATTCCATTACAGCATTACGCTGTTCCTCTTCAAATGTAATACCGCTCTGTGCTTCGATTCTATTTATCTTCTTAAGGCAGTCTTCTTCGTCCGTTCTAAACTCCACATTTAGCTTATCAAGCATACGTGCAGAATTTAATTCCATGCGATAGTATACGCCCGCATATACCATCTTAACTCCATCGCGGTCCTTAATTATAATCTTCTTATCAATAATCATATCCATAAGATGATTATCAAGAGACTCTATATATATAAGTAAAAGTTGATTAATCTGATTAGTAAGTATGTCCATCGGCAAGCACACATGTCCATCGCTTGCAGCCCTTTGAAGCACATACATAATGGCACTTTTAATTCGAAAATCCGAATCCGCACATATACCTACTCGTGCTGCTATTTCGTCTGCTATCTTGAAACCGACTCCCTGGATATCTTCCGTCATTCTATAGGGATTCTCCCTAAGCACGTTATATAACCCGGGTCCATAACGGTTATATATCTTCACAGCCAGATTAGAAGTTATTCCATAC
Source organism: Lachnospiraceae bacterium (assembly GCA_017456585.1). Taxonomy (GTDB): domain Bacteria; phylum Bacillota; class Clostridia; order Lachnospirales; family Lachnospiraceae; genus SIG300. Next base: position 89,324 of record JAFTJD010000016.1, on the reverse strand, counting down.
TGTTGAAGAAAAATCATAGCCTCACGCATATCCTTCTTAGACTGCACACTATCAGCTATGTCCATCGCTTTTCTGAGACTTATACCTTTTATCTCAACAAGTCTCTCCGGCTCTTCTTCAATTATCCTAAAGGTATCCTTCTTAAACTTCTTGACTATTCTGGCCGCCATAACCGGACCTATACCTTTGATAACACCGGAGCCCAGATATCGTTCAATCGATACCATGTCCTCCGGTGTCTGAATTCTGTATGTCTTAACCTGCAGCTGTTCACCATATACGGCATGCACCGTAGTAGTACCCTCTGCAACTATGTATTCACCCTCTGATATATAGGGCATTATTCCGACAAGCGTTCTCTCTTCTTCATCGCACGTAACGCTAAGCACCGCGTATCCGTTCTCTTCATTTCGAAAAACAACCTTGTCTATAAATCCTTCTATTATATCCATATATATTCCATCTATGTTCTAGGCAAGTCTATAAGTTATAGTTACGTTTCATCTGTTCATATAACATCTGTGCAATTCCGAAATCCTGAGTCTCTATAGCCTGTGATGCATATTCCTGATACATCTGATCCTTAAACATATCAAGCGCTGAGGTTGTAGAGGATTCCTCTTCGCTACCCGGAACCTTGGAAGTCGCTTCCATAGCTTTAAACATCTGCTCTACGAAATACGCTTCAAATTCCTTGCAAGCTTCCATAAGCTCATCTTCTGTCGCAGAACTGTAATCCTTACCGAGAGAAGCATTAACCTTCGAAGTAGCGGTATTAGACTGTGCCTGTTCAAGGTACATTCCCGAATATATTGAATTAATATCCATATCCGACTACCTCCTATCTTCTGAGTGTATTAGCCTGTCCCATCATCTCATCAGCTGCCTGTATAGCCTTTGAATTCATCTCATATGCTCTCTGTGCAACGATAAGATTAACCATCTCATCTACCACCTGAACATTAGAGCCTTCAATGTATCCCTGCATCAATGTACTTCTCTTAATTCCTGCCATATCAGATTCAAGTGTAGGTTCTCCTGAAGCTTCTGTCGCCTCATACAAACCAGAACCCGCCTTCTCAAGTCCTGCCGGATTAGAGAATCTTACTATTCCGAGCACAATACCTGTCGGTGCAGGATTGTTAGTCTCATCAGGCATACATATCTCACCGGTAACAGATATAGTCATCTTAGAAAGGTCTGAATTCTCGCTAAACATAATCTCTTCGCCATTCACATCGAGAACCGGACGTCCTTCTCTATCTGCGAGCATTACTCCACCGATAGCTTTGGTAATCTGGAATGAGCCGGTACGTGTATAGCAGGTTGATCCGTCCACATCCATCACCTGGAAGAATCCGTCACCGTCTATAGCAAAATCAAGTGTATTACCTGTTGAGTTAAGGTTACCCTGTGTAAACTTAGATGTTATGCTTGAATTACGCACACCAAGACCAACCTGTGCACCTATCGGCTTATTCTCACCGTTAGCAGAGGTTGTCTCCGTCTGAATTGTCTGATATAAAAGGCTCTTAAATTCTGCTGTCTCCGCCTTATATGCAGTAGTATTAACATTAGCCAGGTTATTTGATATAACATCAACATTTGTCTGCTGTGTCTTCATTCCTGAAGCCGCAGTCCAAAGAGAACGCATCATAGTCTATTCCTCCCTATCTTAAAGTGCTCCAAGCTTCACTGTCTGCTCAAGTGTACTGTCTGTAGACTGAATCATCTTCTGATTAGCCTCATAATTTCTTGTGATAGCAATCATTTCTACCATCTCGGAGATAACATTAACGTTAGACATCTCCAAAAATCCCTGCTGAATCGTATAATCCCCATCTTTAGTCTCAGCGCCGTCCACCGGACGATAGAGATTCTCTCCGAATTTCTCAAGGTAGTTGTAATCTTCAAAATCTGTTATAAGAAGCTTGTCCACGATTGTTCCGTCCTCGTAGATGTTACCATTCTCATCGATCTTGATATCTGCTGTTGTAGAAAGAACTATATTACCGTTCGCTCCCTGCACGAAGTCACCGTCTTTAGTAACCAGATTACCTTCTTTAGTGAGTGCAAATGATCCGTCTCTGGTGTACATCGTATAATCCTGTCCAAGCTTATTGGTATAGGAAATAGTGAAAAAGCCTTTGCCACCGATTGCAAGATCAAACGGAGCATCCGTTATTCTCACTGATCCCTGTGAATAGTCTGTGTAATTCTCTCCTATCTTTACACCAAGACTTACAGTTCCAACTCTTCTGTCTACATAGCCCTCGGATCCGTCCTTTAGCTTGGTCATAAACATATCATCAAATGCCTGAACGGTCGTTCCTTCACGTTTATAACCTGTCGTAGACGAATTAGCAAGATTGTTAGTAATCGTATCAAGTCTGTTTTGCTGATTAAGCATTCCTGTGTATGCCGTATACAATCCTCTTACCATATTTCGTCTCCTCTTCTTATAGTTTATTAAAATATTTATTTAAACACTTCTGTTAAATATTCTTATTAAGTATCGTCTTCTCTCATACTTCTCTCATTAGAGATTCTTATAGAGATTCATATTAGAGATTCTTCTTACCTGCATAGAACTCTATGAACTTACCTGTACCGATAGCAACCGCTGTCATAGGTTCTTCTGCTGTCATAGTATTAATTCCAGTCTTGCTCTCGATAAGCTCCTCAAGTCCCTGTAAGAGACAACCGCCACCTGTAAGAACAATACCTCTGTCTGCGATATCTGCTGCAAGTTCCGGCGGAGTCTTCTCAAGAACACTGTGTACAGCTTCAACAATCTGTGAAGTTGTCTCTCTTAATGCCTCTTCTGTCTCCTCTGATGTAACTGTAATAGTCTTAGGAAGACCTGTAACAAGGTTACGTCCTCTTACATCCATAGTAGTTACCTCAGGACGTCTGTAAGCAGTACCAATCTTAATCTTGATATCCTCAGCTGTTCTGTCACCGATAAGAAGATTATGTTTCTTTCTCATGTAACGAACAATCGCCTCGTCAAAATCATCTCCCGCAATCTTAATGGATGTACTTACAACAGTTCCTCCAAGTGAAATAACAGCTATATCTGTTGTACCACCACCTATATCAACAATCATGTTACCGCATGGTCTTGAGATATCTATACCTGCACCGATAGCAGCTGCGATAGGCTCTTCGATAATGGCAACCTCTCTTGCTCCTACCTGGTATGTTGCATCCTCAACAGCCTTCTTCTCAACTTCTGTTACACCACTCGGTACACATACACTGATACGAGGCTTCTTCAATGTCTTTCTTCCTATAGCTTTACGGATGAAATGCTTAAGCATCTTCTCTGTAACCGTATAGTCAGAAATAACACCCTGTCTTAATGGTCTTACCGCTACGATATTACCCGGTGTTCTACCAATCATAAGACGGGCTTCTTCTCCTATAGCTTTAATTTTGTTTGTATCTTTATCGAACGCTACTACTGAAGGCTCCTTTAAAACTACTCCCTTACCCTTCACATAAACAAGTATGCTCGCTGTTCCCAAATCAATTCCAATATCCGTTGATAACATAAACCAAAGTGCTCCTTCCCTATATCGACATTTCAAATATAATATTCCAATATGATTATATACAATTTTTATATATTTTAAAAGAGATTTTTTACAAAATTTACAATATTCCTTATCTTTTTTTATATCGGATTTTTTTCCTCAACACTTTATAGTTAGTTTCGAAATTTTATTTTTATTTCACAATGAGGACAAAATTTGGACACATTTATGTTTTATCATAAAACATGTAATCGAAATGATTACACAAGCTTAACATTTTCATAACTCTTGCCCGGTGGCATTGCCACCGGGTATCCCCCAATAACTCAGGTCAATCCTATTTTAATAGATTCTCTCTTAATAGTAGTTTTTACTCCCAAGTACTAAAAAAATCCGCTTAGAGCGGATTTTTTTGGTTTATATCTTTATTCATTACTTGGCCATTTTGTACCTTCTGCTACTCTCCACTCTTCATAGTCACATCCACCATTCATACAATAATTGATGTCGTGTCCATCTTCTTCGTATGTTGCATCATCACAAAATACCCAACCACTCATTTTGTGTCCCATAGCAGGGAGTACTTTTGTGTAAGTATCGCCACAAGATATACAAGTATAAACAATTAGTCCTTCTGTCGTGCAAGTTGGATCAATTGTTACATCAGAATCATAGTCGTGCGCCAATATAGAAATAGTTTCTGTATAACTATCACCACAATCACAACTAAATGTTTTTAATCCTTCGGTTGTACAAGTAGCTTCTGTTGTAACATTTTCCGTATAACTATGCGTATGTACAGGTTCTAATTGTGTACCACTTGCTGTTCTTGTTTCGGTATCTCCGCAATTAGAACAGGTTCTTGTTTCGGTGCCGTCTGATTCTGTCGTTGCATCGTTATTATAGACATAATCGCCATATTGGTGGCCGGTTGCAGAAATCGTCACCGCATTCTGAGTAGCAGAGCATCCACTACAATGCTGCGATTGGCTTCCGTCTTTTTCGCAGGTTGCCGCTACATCGACTGTGTAGTTATCACTAAAGCTATGTCCTGTCGCTCCGGTTTCATTTCCGGTATACTCATCCCCACAAGTTTTGCAAGTAAAAAGTGTATATCCACCTGTTGTACAAGAAGGCTCAACTACTTTTTCCACATAGCTGTGTTTATGAGGTGCCTCTGTAGTCGGCTCTGTTGGGTTCTCTGTAGGGGTTGTTTCAATTTCCTTTGAAGGTGCTGTTGTAGTTGGTTCTGTCGGATTCTCCGCAGGAGTTGTTTCATCTTCCTTCGAAGGAGTTGTTGTAGTTGGTTCTGTCGGGTTCTCCGCCGGGGTTGTTTCAACTTCTTTTGAAGGTGCTGTTGTTGTCGACTCTGTTGGCTTCTCCACTGGAGTTGTTTCATCTTCCTTTGAAGGTGTTGTTGTAGTCGACTCTGTTGGCTTCTCCGCCGGAGTTGTTTCAACTTCCTTCGAAGGTGCCGTTGTTGGTTCTGTAGGACTCTCCGCTGGGGTTGTTTCAACTTCTTTCGAAGGTGCTGTTGGGGCGGTAGTCTCTTCTAAATTACCAGAAGGAGTTGCAGACTCCGGTTCCGAACAACCTGCAATCATTGAAAGTGTAACCAATATCGTAAGCGTTATCATTCGTATTTTTTTACTCATTTTGCACCTGCTCTCTTCGTTTTATTATAATATTATAAGGCAATTAAGATAAATGTGCAATATACCGTATTGTTTTCAATCTTATGTTATTTGCATGTCATGTTCAAGGGCAATCTTCCTTTTCAAAAAAAGGCGTGCCCTGCTTTCAAAAAATCGCAAATCGCCAAGGCGATTTTTTTCGGTCGTATTTCAGTAATATTTCTACCACGCGGTCCCTATACCACGTTCCGCAACTTAGTATAAACACTGGGTTCCGTAACTTTGTTCCGCAACTTTTCAGCACTAAAAAAGGGCGTCCCAAATCGGTGATTCACACCGATTTTTCAGGTCGTCCCTTTTTGAAAATCTTATTTGCCCTTTTGATGAATTTTTGAAAAATAAGGGCTATTTGTCATATGTCATATGAAGATATTTTTCTTTAGTAGCAAGGCCTCCACGCAAATGGCGTTCTTGCTTATTCACGTCCAATACCTTTCTGGTTTCCTCCGCCAGAGTGGGATCGATTTTCAAAAGTCGCTCCGCTACGTCTTTATGTATGGTTGGTACAATTTGGAACGTTTTTATTTGTAGTTTTGCTTGTATTTGTTTTATCAGTCGCTTTGGCGTTTCCTGGGGCTTTTGCTTTACTAGTTTCTTTGACCTCTTGGCTGTCTGCTTGATGGTCGCCTTCCTTTTCCTCTGCGTTTTCGTAGCCATCAATCAAGACAGTTTCGTCTAATCCTAAGTCACCGATAAGGCGAAGATAAATATCTACATTACCATCCTTGTCCACTTCGATTTTATTAATGAGACGCTTTAACTGTGTGTTGGTCATTTCGTGAACATCTGTGATATCTTCCATCTCTTTGAAAGTACTGTTTAGAATCGCTTCCAACTGCTCTCCTTTTGTCAGATTGTAGGACACCATCTTCAATTCATTTTCCAATCTATCGATTTCTTTCCTCATACCACCGATTTTCTCATTCAATTCTTCTCTAGAAATCAAATCGTCGGTGTACATATCCATATATTTCTCGCGTGATCTACGAAGTCTGTTTAACTCTGCTGTTAGTTCCTTTTCGTATTCTACATTCTCATCCTTCGCTTTGTAGACACGTTGAAACTCTTTGATTACATGGTCGATTACTTTTTTCTTTTTGCTAAGCACATCCTGGAAGTACTCCTGCAATACCTGAATTAATTCTTCTTCATCCACTGTAATTGCATTTGGACAACTATCAGCACCACGACCATTGTGACCGGAGCAGACCCAACGCACATAGGTATTCTTATACTGACGGACAGTTCTTCGGAAAGACCAACCACAATCCTTACATTTAATCAATGTGGAGAATAGATGCTTGTTGCTCTGACGTTCATGTGTCATCTTAAAAGAATCGTGACGACCTTTCAAAATCTCCTGTGCTCTGTCAAAAGTTTCATCATCAATAATCCGAAGTTCCGGACGAATTGATACTAACCATTCGGATTCATCTTTTTCCTTTCTCTGTCCTGTAAGGAAATCTGCAACTTCTTCTTTACCATTGATAATCTTTCCGGTGTATATCTCATTAGTCAGAATACGACATACCGAATTCTGACTCCAGTTGTTTCCTCGTTTGGTTTTTACACCGCGTTCATTAAGCATATTTGCAATCTTCGCACCACCAAATCCTTCTTCTGTATACCATTTATACATCTGACGGATAACCTTTGCTTCCTCTTCATTGATGGATAGATTGAAATAATCACCGATGGTCTTATCGTATCCGTAAACAATGTTTGGAACTCGACCCTTTTCAGCATTCATCTTCTTACCAAATTTGATACGTTTAGAAGTGTTGGCACTTTCTTCCTGAGCCAACGCACCGAAGATAGTTAATACAAACTCAGAGTTACCCATGCTGGTCATATTTGCAGTAAGGAACTGTGTTTCGATACCAAGTGCTTTCAACTTACGGACACTCTGTAGTAAATCAACAGTATTTCTGGCAAATCGGGAAATGTCCTTTACCACCACCATATCAAATAAGCCCTTCTCAGCGTCTGCAAGCATACGTTGGAATTCCTTACGATTCTTGATTTTAGTTCCGGAAATACCTTCATCTGCATATAGTTTAATAAGGTTGTCCCCTGTACGTTTTGTATATTCTAAGAAAAACTCTTTCTGAGTTTCTAAACTGTTGAGCTGGTCTTCTTTATCTGTAGAAACTCGGCAATATGCTGCTATGTTCATGTTTATCAACCTTTCTGTTATATTTATATCTTTCCGTTACCACCATTGTAACTTATATTCATATATTTCACAATAAAAAAAGAACTATTCATCTGAATAGTCCTCTTTTCGAAATTACTTTATAAAAAAATGCTCCAACATTTTCTCTATATCTGAATATTCCACACTTTCTCCATCAGCAAAATCATACTTTCTTTTTACCAATAATTCAGTATCTATTAGAACATCTTCGATTGAATTAAGACGTTCTTCTGTGGCCAATTTAAACATTAATTCCATGATAATCGAATCAACATAAATATGTAGATGCTCTCCTAACACCTGAATTCTCCTATGACTTTCACCGGCATGAACGATTGCGTTTCTTACTCGATATAATCTATAAATGTGCCAACTAACTCTTTTTATATATTTTTCAGCATCAACTTTTAAGCTAGATTTATTATCTTTCTTCAAATACAACTTATATATTTTGTTACGAATATTAGGATACTCACTTAACACTGTCCGAAAAATTTCTTCGCGTAATTTCTCATATTTATCTAAAAAAATAAGGCATGCTATCTTTTCCATATCACTAGATGTTTCATTGATTTCCATCAATATTTTATTATATTCTTTTGTTGACAAATTATTTTTTAGGTCGTTTTCAATAGATTCAAACACTACTGTATAATAATCACTTTGCAAAATAGGTATAATACTTTTCACTACACTATCAATTTTAGATTGTTCTCCTACGTTAGTGCTCACAACCTCTAAAATGGACCATAAATTAACAAATGCATCATTAAGATCCTGTTGTTTTAAAGCCGCATTATGTAAATCAATTATTTTATTTAATTGTTCATATGTTTCTTCTCTTTTTCCTTGACATCCTAAAACCACTATATCGATTTCTTTAGCAAATGACATTCCTGGAATAGACTCAATATTTTTATAGCCCAATGTTTCAACAGGAAGAATCAAGTCCTCTAATGTCTTGCAATCAATAACCAAAGCGCATTTTCCGATAAGCTCCTCTTTTCTATTTGTAAATGCTCTATAAAATCGCATAAAAATATTTAAAGCAGAATGAGCGTGTTGTATAGCCCCATAACTATCAAAGCCATCTTTTTCAACCACACCCACGAATGCTTCTCGATTCTTTTTCAATTTATAAAAATTCCCATCATCTTCAAAAGAAATATTAAGCCTTTTATTTAATAATCCCGTATATTCTTTTGCCCTAGCATAAAATACAAAATAAACTTTATATTTTCGTGATTTAAAATCAAATCTATTCAAGAATTCCTCTAATTTTCCAATTGGATTATCTACTTTCTCACTAAAACAAGAACGTAAATATCTATATATATACTCAGGCGAATATCCATACCACACAACAAAGGAAATCCAAACCCTTAATCCATACTCTATTTCATTCTTATGACTTGCATCAACAATATGTTTCCTTATATAATCGATACAAGCATTGTAATAATCCATTTTAGCTACAATACTACTTAAATAATGAACCGCCGAACCTTTCTTATGAGCGAGCTCGTTCACTATATCATCAATAACACATGCTTTATATTTTTCTTTTAAAATTTTATCTGCTAATAAGCTTTCTTTCAATTCACTCATTATTACATCTAATTGATATTGCTTAACTTTTCCTTTTTTAACCTCTTTTTCAATAGAAAGATACTCATTTATCAATGTCTGTGTATTATGCACAGGAGCTCTAACAACATCATCCGAATAATGAAAAAGCATTTCTTGTAATCGCTGAATAAAAAACAAAATCCCATCATCTTTTTTGTCCAATTTTGTATAATATACTTCATTTTATCCTCCTATTCATATCTGACACATAACTATATATTTACAAGTTATACGTCCTGATATTCTAGCTAATAGTGTTAAATTCATAATAGTATTTATTTTTCCTTTACTTATATGATACAAATTTATTTTTGACATTTTTGTACTGCCATTTATTTCTCAACATATTTTTTATGAATTTCCTCCGGCAAATACTTTGCCAGTTCCTCTACCAACTCATGCACCTTTGTTCCCGGTGCAATCTCCGTTGGAGTCTTACCTTCTCCATCCTTTATAATTTTCTTTACGTAACGAATTATCAATTTAGGGGCTCCATTCTAGTTTTTTAGTCATTGCTCCCCCCATCCATAATTGTTTAGAAGTATAAATCAGTAGCATATCTATCTTCACGACATACACATATGTTCTATCTACTTATCTCATCTGGTAAATACAATGCTATTGCATTCACAATTTCAGCGCCCCTATTTGTTTTCAATTGTCTAATCACAAAATCGCAATACGCCTTGTTATCTATTCCAAAAAAATGACCTATTGAACTTGACAATGATTTTTTATTAAAAATTTTTAATACATCCTTGTAATTTCTTGACTCTCCAATTGATGTAAACATTGTCTCACGCTGTGTTCTAATCCCATCATAAGAAAGTGTTTCGAATAATGTATTCAAGGTATTTTTCGCTTCTTCCTCATTCTTTTTTGAAATAGAAGCTATCGACAATTGATATTTTAATTCAGAAACAACCGATTCACAAATCTGTCTATTTATTTCATTTTTAAATCTATCATCTATAATATATTTTTTTACTTTTTCAACCCTACTCTCGTCTTGATATCCTAAAATATTATTTACAATCTGTAAAACTTCTGGTACTAAAAATAGATTTTCTACTTCTGCAACTTTAAGCGTATAAATTCCTTCATCTTTATATGCTTGAATCTCATAATCACTTCTAAAATCTCTATCTATTATTCCATAACATTTCAGGTCATGCAATTGGGCAGTTTTATTCATAGCTTTAGTCCATGTAATTACGTTACTACAACTTCCACAAGCAATTACATAATACTTCTTAAAAATTTCAGAATACAATTTTGTATCATAACTGTCAATTGTACCTTCTACAAATAGCACATCCTTTCTATTTCCTAAAATATCAAGTAACATTTTTTCAGGTAAAAGACTACTCTGTATTTCTTCCCACTGCCAATTCGTTCCATCATAGTTCTTTACCCATATCTTTTTCGCTTGAGAATGACTTGCAGCAAACTGAGTGTCATGTGTGATATATATGAACAAGCAATCATCCCTTTCATTTTCAATTGCTGTCCATAGACGATTCATAATAGAACGATGTAAATGTATTTCAGGTTCATCTATAATGATTGTTTTGTTCTTAGGAATGCTAAGAGCCTGTGCCATTAAATATAATGCCACTCTTTCTCCATCACTCATATTCCTTCCTTTGTATTCACATAAATGACCTTCCTTCTCGACCTTTGCTATTACTTTACCATCTTCTATAGAAATATCTCTATGTGGAAAAACATAATTCCAAATACGCTGTAACTTATCCACAACGTTCTCCGGAACTGGATCATGAGGTCTTCCTGCTTTTTCTCGTATTTTACACTCTTTTATATACTGTTCCTCTTGCTTAATCTTCAATGCTAACAACATTGATAAAGCATATTCATAATCTTCTAGCATTGATGTAACATAATTATATTCTTCTCCATCCCACTTATATCTGGAATCATGTTTTCTCTGTGGAAGTTCATTCCCATACATCATCAAATTTGATGATTGCTCATATCCTTTTTGTTGGATATAATTACCAAAAGATAATGAACGCTGTGCTCCTATTCTATGAGTAATATTCAAACTATTTTTTTCAATCCATACACCCAAACGAGTCTTACCCGAGCCATTAGCACCAATAATTATTACAGAATTCGATTCCGTACTATATTCTTCTGGTTGATTATTTGCATTAGGTAATATAAATTTATACATACGTATCCTTTCATCTTTAACTTCAATTTCTTGTACTAATAAAACATTCTTGTATTTCCTCCGGCAAATACTTTGCCAGTTCCTCTACCAACTCATACACCTTTGTCCCCGGTGCAATCTCCGTTGGTGTCTTACCTGCTCCATCCTTTATAATCCTCTTTGCGTAACGAATCGCCAATTTCGGATTGCCATGCTCTAAAAGAATTCCAAAGATATCCTGCATATTCTTCTGATACTTTCCAATTCCAAGCTCCTTGAACTTGTCATTTAAGAATGTGATATACTCTGCTCTGTGATTATTGGCAGTGTAATATGCAAAGTGAAGTAAAAACCAAAACTCTATGCACTCGTTACTCCATGCTGTATGATACTGTAATTCCGGATTTTCTTTGTTCAGCTTCTCTGCTCGCTCCACAACACCGTTGAAATGTTCAGCAGGAAAACTGTCCTTATCATAGACGCACCAGATTTGTCCCTTCTTGATTTTGTTCTTCTTCACATAATCCTCTGCCATACCAATCACACGCATGGTTTCTGCTTGGCATGGTTCTATCTCAATGAGCACCATGTCCTTGTAAACAGGATTTTCCTCAATCAGCTTCTTAAATCCCGCAAAGTACGCTGGTTCTGTCTGCTGACCTTCGCAAAAGATATAATACCTATATAGCTTCTGCTCCATATGTTCTTGGCGACGCTTTTTCTTCCACTTCTCCATTCCAGCTTTTTTAGGCATTGACTTTCCCCCAATCTATAATTGTTTGGAGGTATGGATCAGCACCATATCTGCCTTCAAGATATCTCTTGTCATATTTTTCATCGTTTCTGACAGAACCACCTTTGGTATCCTTAAACTCTACCAATGAATATAACTTAGAATTTTGCGCCTTTCCTTTTGCAACAAACCAGATTTCATCTCTACGAAATACGTCGTTGTTCATTGTAGACAAATCATGTGATGTAAATATCAACTGAGCTTTGTGGGTGTTGATTTCCATATTATTAAACATCATTATGATATGACGCAACAACACCGGATGAATCTTCGCATCCAACTCATCAATCACAAGGGTTGTTCCTGTAAGCAAGCTTGCTGCAATAAAAGGAAGCAGACCAAACAATTTCTTTGTTCCGCTAGACTCATCTGATAAATTAAGTTCTGTCTCCACATCATCCACAAGATGCTTTGTGAATACTTCAATCATGTCGTTTTCTTTTTCTTCTACTCTGAAATCAACGATATCCAAATCCATTTCCTGAATCATATCAAGCATCAAATGTTTAACATCTTCAGATGTAGAAACAGCCATTCTAAGTTCTTGCATCGGATTACCGTAGTTCAAGAAATCAATACCGAATTCAAACCAATCCAATACATCCTTAACTACTGCATTTTCTTTATAAGCGATACCCAAGTAGGAAAGCACTGCAAGTGCTTTTGACAAGTCGTCACTTACTTTTAACCTAGCAAATGCTCCCTTCAAATCAACACCATTCTCATCTCTTGTAAACAAGGCAGAGCGTCTTCCTGTTTCAAGTTTAACCCTGTCTAAACTTTCATAAATAACAACGTCACGTTTCACATGCAGAATATATCTGTATTCTGCAGAATCTGTACGGAAGAATAATTCAAATTCCGTTGGACTTTCTCTGTACTCTTCTAAAAAAGCAAATGGTTCAACAATTATCTTTTTCTGTAAAAACGCATGACCTTCTGTATCCGCTGTCGCATAAATTGGACGTAAAATTTTAGCCACTAATGTATTAATTGCTTCTAATACATTAGACTTACCACCACCATTAGGCCCATAAATAGCAGATACCGGCAAATACAATTCACCATCTACATCTTTGATTATTCTATCTTTATGTTCTGAAATTGCAGCCGCCTGCATATCAAAGGTTACTTCATCTCTTATACTTTTGTAATTTTTAACAGTAAATTGACATAACATATCTTTTACCTCCATTCTATCTTTATTATATCCCACTTTTCTTATTTTGCAACATATATTTGAGATTTTATCTCAGATTTTACTCTGTAATTATCTTTTTTTAAGGAATTATATACTGTTTTCATAGAAAAAGCAAGGCATCTCTACCTTGCTCTTCCTCGTCTTATATTCACAGTTTCTTCCTCCGGTGCATTTGCCACCTCTTCCTCCGACAATGCTATGTACTCACTTTTCTCTGCACCCCTTGATGTAGCTTCCTCAATCGCACGCGCAACCTTTCCTTCATTTGCTTCAATCAAAAGCTTACATAGGAAGTCAGCGGTATCCTCCGCCGAATTCGGATTATGAAAACGATAATTTAGTTTTCTCTGCTTCAAGCGGAATCGCCACCTCCTTTACGCTTGTCCTTCTTTCCAATACTATGAAAGTATTTCTTAAGTTAGACCTCTTAGCATTTTCTTTTCCTTCTGTTTAGTACTTAGGGTCAAATAAAGCTGATTACAAAAAAAGTTGTATTTTATTATCCAAATCCAGTTCGGCAGCATCGAACAAAATCCCTTCGACACAGCCGAACACTACATATTCCACTAATGCTAGTTCGACAACGTCGAACAAATTCGGCGCTATCGAACTAGCAAATGCATAAAGGAAGCAGGATACGCCTAAAGTTGCATCACTTTAGGCAAAAAACCTCACGCCCAGGGCGTTCACACTAGGAGACCTAGAACCCGAAACTTGGCATTTGTAATCCCTGCCTCATATGTTGACAGTATGAACCCGCTGATGTGTTTATAGGCAAATAAGAAAGGCCCTGATTTCTACCTTTGAATAGAAACCAGAGCCTATCACTCTTTAACAGCCTAGCACATCAACTCCTGCTGTAAACCTATGAATTTACCACATCACACGCCTCTCTCCTTGCCAACAACCTTGTATTGCTGTGTCCAATTCATAAATCAATATGTCAAGATTCTTAGTGCATATTATATTTGCCCAGCCTTTAAATTTTCTAAATATTACTTTTCTTTCTATTGCAATCAGCACATAACATCTGGCAATTCTCTGAAATAGTTTTCCCACCTTTAGACCAAGGAGTGATATGGTCAGCTTGCATTTCACTTAACTCAAAGTGGTTACCACACTTAGGACAGATACCGTTTTGTCTCTCGTAAGCCTCAATTCTTTGGTCATCGTCAAAAGCGCGAATACTAAGGTACTTTTCATCTCCGCTTAGTAAATACTCATATATACCAGTTTTTTTTGTTACATCTTTATCTGCAATAAGCTTTGCTGATTCTTCACTAATAAACACCGGATCATAGGTATTATTATGATACCTGTTATATAGTAACCCCCATTCAAGACCCTTCATATACTTTCTGTAGTCAACAAATATAGCCTTTGTCCAGGCTACAACCGTCTGAAAATATAACCATAAATCATTACAATTATTATCATGTTGGTGTCTGCCCATATAATCTTCAATTGTACAATCATCTCTATCCGCCACCCATCCAAGCACTTTTTCAAACACTTGTTGTCTAATTGGAGAACCGGTTAGATAATCATCAAACAACTGCATTGCTGGACATCCAGTTTTTGAGAATCTTCGTTTTGATTCTGTTAACCACAAACCGGTAAATGATGCATTTCTTAATTCTTGTGTCGTTAATTCTTCACCAGCAATGTTAATTATTTTAAACCACTCAAGTTTTTCAGATTCAGTACCATCACATACATATACTGTTATCTGATAGTTTTCAATGTCTGTTCTTATATCTTCCGGTAAATTATCAAAATACTTTCCATCCACAGAAAAGTTTCCGTCCATATACTCACAAATAGATATTGTTCGCTGTTGTCCATCTAATATTTCATAGGTGTCATCCCCATTTTTAGACCAGTAGAAGATACTTAATGGAAATTTCTTTTTAACTGTTCTAATAACTTCATCCCTTTTCTTATCTGGATAAACAAATTCTCTCTGATATGCTGGTCTAATGTTTAATTTTTCTCCATATCCAACTACGCCATCTTCATCATCATTGAAATAGTCATCATATAAGTCTTTCAATGTAACTTTTCTTTCTTCAATGTTCATTAAATATTCACCTCCAATGGCTTTTCTGGTCTTTTGTTTCTGATGAAAAGTCTATCATATACCGTAATGGCTACACCATCCTCTACATAATAACCGTTTTGAACTCTCCATGTTTTATTCTGTTTTTTATATATAATTTGCTGTTCGACTGATGGAGGGGTAAAGAAATCGCACTCATTGCTTTCTGCCCATTCTATATTTCCAGTTCTTCCATATAATTCAAACTGTTCTGGATTGAACTTGTCCATAAATGTTATGGGCACTCCCATTATTCCCTCATAGTCACAAGGTATTTCAATTACCTTATCAATGTTGATTGCATCATAGTTATCAAATTTAATGTATTTTCCTTCAGAGTAGGTTGCAGTTAAGATTAATTCCTCATGTCTTTTCTTAATATCCATATTAGTGAACCACATAACACCAGATACTCTTATAAGTCCTTCTTTATGTTGAGAAGATACCGCTGTATCTTCATATGGACTTTCAAAAAATCCAACATTACCTTGAAAACCGTACCCAAGCCAAATTTTATTTTCCATGAATAGAGGAAATATGTCACTGTACTTGATTGCATTTTGGTTGCCAATAACTAGAAATTTCTTACCATACTTTACAAGAGTGTTGATATAATCTCTAAATAATGAGAATGGTGGATTTGTCACAACGATATCCGCTTCTCTTAATATGTTGATACATTCTTCTGACCTAAAATCCCCATCTCCCGAAAGTTCTTCTAGAGTATTTTCGCCTGACTCAAACAATTTTGCTATGTCATGCATACTAATACCACCATCACCAGTTTTATCATATACGGTTGTCACAACCGCCTTGTAGGGTTTCTTACTTGAGTCAGTTGGTTTACCAACTAATAAGCTACTTAATTGCACATTTTCAATAAAGAATGACATTTGCCCATCTACATCAACTGTATAGTCGAATTGTTTTCCACGAATAGGAGATGTAGAGTAGCAAGTTGCGATTAGTTTTCTCAAACCTAATTTATTGAAATTGAGTACAAAATACTTGAAAAAATTACTTTCAAATGGGTCATCACAATTACATAAAACTATTTTATCCTTGAAATGTTTTTTGTAATGTCTTACCTCTTTTTCTATATCAGTTAACTGAGTATAAAATTCATCCTTCTTAGCCGTCTTTGCAGCGCCCAATATAGTGTTATTATTTGCCATCTATGTCCCTCCTCTTCCCTTAAATTATAACTCACTTGAGTTTTAATTTCAATTTATAATTCATTCAAACATCTACCTATTATTTTTCAATTTGGATACAATAATAAAAAACAACGAAAGTGAGTAATAATCTTGATAGAAGATAGAGTATTAGATCGAATTGAACAACTCATTACTTTCAATCAATGGAGTTTATATAAACTGGCAAAGGTGTCTGACCTACCCTATTCCAGTCTCAGCAATTTGTTCAATCGCAGAACTTGTCCAACCATTGCAACTCTTGAAAAAATATGTAATGGTTTTAATATAAGCCTTACGGATTTTTTTAATTTCAAGGAAAATCCTCTCAGAAACGAGACCATTTCCGAAGAAGAACAACGGTTGCTTAATGCCTATGCCTCACTGTCTCAAAAAGATAAGGATCTTTTGACTGCATATTTAAAAGGGCTTCAACACTCTCATCGCCCCTAATTTCAGTATTAGAAGATAAGGCCATCTCATGATACCTTACTGACTCAATACAAATAAGGAGACTGGACCTGTAAGCATAAAAACAAGGCTGGATTTTCACCCAGCCTTATTTTTGTAGCCCATCTCTATTCTTTCACGTTTACTTAAATAATCTTACTCCACCACCCAAACAACCTTACCTTTCCACCATTCTATATTGTTACATCCATATGTACCGTACTCTTAGAAATTCCAAAAGCTTTTGCCGCCTGTCTGACAGTAGCATTATTGTCGATGATGTAACGCGCCACCTCGGCTGCCCTTTCTTCTATCTGTCTATACTTTACTACATTGCAATTATTCATTGCTTCACCTGTACTTAATCGTTTGTACAGTGTATGAATGGGTTGGAGAAAATATTACAGACCTAATAAATTCAATGACGCATTAGTTGTGTTGTATTCAACCAAGGTTATCTATTATACTACTCTAAATTTTCAATTGCTCCAAAAAATGCCCGAACCCCATCATCTACAGATGTACTTACATCTTTTACATCTAAATCATAATAATATTTACCGGTTTCAATATCAACGGATAACGAATCCAATGGAAATCCTTCTACTCTCTTCGGATGAGGTTCCGTTACTAAGACAAATGGTTCTGTAGCAATTGACATATCCATGCTGAAATAATGATGTTCTTTATCCAAGATAAAATAAATTGCATTTCTATATCGTCCGGTTATTCTTCCACCGTGCTTTGCAGCTAAGGACGCATAATATTCTCGCATTTCATCATCCGTTAGTTCTTTTCCACCGATACGTCTCACATGAAGTCCAGGCTGCTCGTCCTCTTGTAATTCATCAAAATACAATCCACTATCACATGAGAATACCGGAATCTGAAATGCCTCATAATATGCTCTTGCCTTTATTTCTGCATTTTCTAATGGAGTCTTTCCATTTTCATTTATGCTTGGAAGTTCACTATCTATGTCGCCTAGTCCAATAAGCTCTATATCAAATGACTCCAATGCAATTCTCATCGCTTGTAATTTTGCTTTATTCGTTGTGCCATATAAAATCTTCATTACCTTTGTCCTTCTTTTATATAAATCCTCTTTTTTGTGCTTCTTCGATTAATTTTGGCTGAATTAAAGGGTATGTCCAATTGTCAACCAACTTATCTGTAATCAATATGGTTTCAATTTCACTATGTAATTCTTCAAAAGAAACAATGTCTGCGTAATAAAGCATTCCAAAAGATTCATCGTTAATATTTTCATTGACTCTCGTTTTACCTTTTACCGAATACACACATATAGGAGTAATATCAAAAATCACAGCACCCGTTTCTTCTTTTAGTTCACGTTTTGCTGTTTCTAAGATTTCCTCACCAGTTTCCCTATGTCCTCCGGGAACTTCATATGTATCCCGCTCTCTATGCTTGCAAAATACCCATTTATTATCTGTTTTTGCAATAATAACTGCAAACTTAAGCAGACTATCTTCTATGCTGTCATAAAATCGAACTTCTACCAACTCACAGTACCTCCATCTTTTTCTAACATATTAGTACTCAGGCAACTCTGTAAACACTACCTGCTTTCCATCCCCAACGCCACAATACACTTGACTATTATTTATTCCAACCGCACAGTAATGTTGCAGAACATACTTAGCCGTATATGGCATCTCCAAGGAGTCAATCTCTGACAAATCAAACCACTGTAGTTTTTCTCCAATAAAATTCTATAATTCCTCTAACATCCTTTTCTGCTCTTTCTTGCTAAACTTTGAAAATACAGTATCATATGCCAAATCTATCATATTCAATAATTCTTCATCCGGAAAATCATTCAAAAATACTGTATTCCAATACGGTTGTTGTACCGGTGGACAATGATATCCTCTTACCACTTTTTCCGGATATGCCATTCTATAAAATTGCCCCGCATCCTCAGTACACTTTAATGTAATCTTATAATCATACTCATATGGATAAAGCTGCGCGAATATTTTACCATTCAACTTATAGCAAATAGGAACATCACCAAACGGGCACTCCTCATATGCTCCTAGTTTACTCATACAATAGTCTTTAATCTCTTGAACCTGCATTACTTCCCCCCTATTAACCAATGAATCTTTTGTAAAAGTGATTATCTGATAACATTCCTTTTATGGATTCAAACTTACATTCACATAATCTTTCACACAATCCTAAAACTTCATCGTTAATAAAATCTTGAACTTCATATCTTTTAATTCCATCTTGAAGGTGGAACAAAAACTCTGCCTTGATTTTCCAATGTATATATCGATTTATCTATTCCCATTACATATGAATGATACATATTTACTACCTCGCTTTCTTCAACCATTCAACAGACCTTTTTAATGCTTCTATCGTCTTTGTTTCTAGTACACATCTGGCATTACATGCCTTCGCCAT
Organism: Lachnospiraceae bacterium; assembly: GCA_017456585.1. Classification (GTDB taxonomy): domain Bacteria; phylum Bacillota; class Clostridia; order Lachnospirales; family Lachnospiraceae; genus SIG300. The sequence goes on along the minus strand of JAFTJD010000016.1, from coordinate 69,915 downwards.
ATCAAGACGTTCAACCAAATCTATTTCTCCATCTCCTAACGCCAAATGATTCTTAGGCGGTCTTTCACTTCCATCGTGAATATGAAAATGGCGTAGCTTCTCCTTATGCTCAAGAATAAATGGCACATCACTTTCTCCTAATGCCTTTGAATGTCCTATATCCCAAGTCAAAACAAAGCAATTACTATCTAGCATACGCTCTATTGCTCTTTTTTCATACTCACGAAATCCGTTAGTATTTTCTATAGCAATTTTAATATCTGCATCTCCTATCCACTTTTCACATTTCTTTATGAATAGCGCTATGTATTCCATATATACATCAAAATCTCGCTCATACATTTGTACCTTTTTATCCGGCAATGTAATATAGATTCCGTGATGCATATGCATGTTAAGCAGTAGCGGTTGCTCGTTCTTTCCATACTTGTCTTTTAAGGTTACAAAATGTTTTGCAACTTCTATCGTGCGACGCATCGTTTCCAAATATGCCTCTCTTACCAATGGATTAAAATCTGCAATATTCATATTTTCGTCTAAATGAATTGTATAGTAAGTACCTGCTTCATCTGCTTTCTTATAAAACAAATCTATATTCTCTAGCTTATCAATTTGATATTCCGGGAAATTCATATTTAGTTCAACAAAAGATAACCCCAATTGTTTACATAGAGCAATATTATCCTCAAGTGTTTTATTTTCAATTAAGGTTGGCATTCCAAATTCCAACATAAAAGCACCTTCTTTCTTAAATCACATAACATTTTTATTATACCAAAAACACTTCCGCTTTTCTACCGGAAGTGTCTACAGTCTGAAAGAAGCATTGCTCGATAACTCTTCATCATGCAATGCTTCCTTTTCTATTTTTCTACTCCGGCAAAAAGCACCCTCCAATTGCAAGTACACGCCGCTGAGCTTTTAAAATATCCTCCTCTGTCCCCTTCCAATTATCAATATCTTCACTAACAAAATAAAGCAAGATGTCAGATAGATTCATCAAAAAACCTGCAACTATCTTTCCTGAAGCTCCGCAAAGTGCTGCCGTCAGAGTTTCATCGTCTAGATTTCTCAAAATCACCTGAATTTCAAAATCTCCAACCGTCTCAAATCGTTCCAATAAATCTGTTTTCTCTGAGAAAAGCTTCTTTTCACGATACTTACCAATGATTTCTTCTCTATTCTTTTTGCCCCGCACCCTTCTGTTAGCATCCTCTAATTTTTCCCAATAACCTATGCCCACATAGGATGCAATCACCTCCTGCAACATCTGCGGGTTTTCGCCGGATGCTATTCTCTTAAGCACCTGTGCAATCATACAGCCTTCCTTGCGTTCCTCATTCGGCAATGTTTCCACATAGTTATTCAACAATTGAAATGTCAACTCAAAGTCTATGCGTTTCATAAATGCCTGCAAGAAGAAACGGATAGCAAATGGCAAGAACTTACTTTCTCCTTTATATGCTTTCATATAACCATCCAGTGCCAATAGTCCTTCTCGTCTGCTTATCTCACTACATTCCAGCAACTCTTCAGCAACTTCAATAAGCTGTGCTTTTTTACTATCGTATATTCCAACTTTTTCTAAGCATTTTTCTTCTCGTCCTACTAACTCATCAATACTGCATTCAAAATAATCAGCCAGCGACCATAGCATTTCTATATTTGGATTAGCCAGATTGCGTTCCCATTTTGACACCGCTGCCGGACTAACACAAAGTATTGCAGCTAATTGTTCCTGCGTCATACCCTTTGCCACACGCAGAGAATATATCTTCCCACCAATTGTGATTTTGCGGTATTCCATAAGTGCACCTCCTGTTGCAAATATTCACTCTATACTTCTAGGTAAATTATAATTCATCTCAGGAATGTACGTCAAAGGATAAATTGTAAATTAGCTAAACTGTTGGTTTAGCACGTCTAAACGCCCTACTCAACCCACAGTTGCATCCATCAACCCTCACCTCAAATACCGCGTTATTTTCATATTCCCTATATCCCTGTATAATAAAATCGTAGCTATAGCTCAAACCATACACATTTCACAAATGCGTTTGCAAACACCACTACACATAGAAAGAAGGTATTAATATGAACATTAATTTAGCAGAGCAGTTGAAGGCTTTGAGAAAAGAGAAAAATGTATCACAGGAAAAGCTTGCCGCATACCTTAATATTTCTTATCAGGCTATCAGTAAATGGGAGAACGGAAATGCTTATCCCGACATTCAACTCTTGCCGAAGCTTGCCCGATTCTTCGACATCACTATCGATGAACTGTTACAGGTAGAAAAACTGGATGAACAAGCTTTATTAGTGGAATACGAATCTAAAGCAGAAAAACTTTTCAGAAACGGCGAAGATATGGAAAAGCTACTGGCACTTTGGAAAGAAGCATATCATAAAATGCCTAATAATGTCGAGGCAAAGGAATTTCTCATGTCTACCTACTTCGATACGGACAAGATAAAATACAGTCAGGAAATTATCGAACTCGGCATGGATATTTATAATAGCGACGCAAGCACGTATTACAAAGGTCAGGCCATTCGCGAAATAGCCCGCGCCTATGCTGAACTAGGTGATATCGCCAAGGCAGAACAATGGGTTTCAAAAACAGTCCAGATACATCACTGTCAGGAAGTCTTATTCTCTGAAATTTTAGATGGTGACGAGATGATAGACCAAATTGCATTTTTTACACATTGGACACTTAGGGAATTGCTTTACATGGCACGCAGAATCGCCTTCCTCGAAGATGAAGAAACCTCTTTATCTGCAACGGAGCGTCTGGAAACTCTAAAAACAGTTGCGCAAGTTTATGAAGCAGTCTATAAAAATTATGATATGTCCTTCGAATCACTACATCTGTTGTACTTAACCCATATGCAGATTGTAGCAAAAGAAATACAAAGAGAGAATCGCGAAGATGTAGTTAGAGAACATCTGGAACGAGCTTTTACATGCGCCGGTAAAGCCGCAACCGTCACAGCACATAAGCTTACTCATCCACTACTCTTTGGCTGGGAAATACAGGATGCTCCCTCTGATAACATGCGCATACTAAGATTGTTTCAAGCAGAATTAAAAAAAGACTATCTGAATGCGTACAAGGATGCTGCATGGTTACAGAATTTGAAGCAACAATGTCGAGTTCACTTAGAAAATCAAATTTAACCGCAACCCATCTTCTAAAAAAAGCAGGGATACTCAAATTCGAGCATCCCTGCTTTAGCTTACTTATTTATATTATTGCAATCTCACTATGCCCGGTCAAATCCTTTATGATTCGCCAACCTGCATAACTGTGCTCCAAGTTTTCTTTTATCGGCAAGAAGCCTAAATCCAGATAAACCTTACAAGCCAACCAAGTATTTGTCTGTGTAGGAATCTTCGCACGCGTATACCCCAATTCCTTCATAGCATTTAGGACATATGTTATCAATGGTTTGGATAGACCCTTTCCCTGATATTCCCTTTTAACAGCTACCCAATGAAGCCATCCCGCACCGGAAGTGTCTCTACCATGAATATCATAAAAAGCCGTAGCTGTGGCAATCTTTTCTCCCTTACCATTTTCAACAAAAAACATTCGCTGCGGAAGTATATCTAAGCAGTTTGCATAATAGCGGTTCCACGCCTCCAAGCCTTGTTCATAACCGGTAAATTCCTTTGCTGACATTTCAATATCAATCCATTTATCCCTATCTCCATCAGAATATGGCACGAATTTATATCCGGCTGGAAGATTATACTGAGGTATATCAGAAATATTTCTTTCAAGCAATAACTCATAATAGCAGATTCTTTCATCATGATTATCATAATCGGATGCATCCGCTTTACTTAACCGCGTATTTAAAGCAACCTTAATCTAATGCTCCATTTTATGCATGTACTCAATTCTATGAATGGTATTTCTCACCTCTGAGATACCTAATTTTCTTTCTGCTTCATCAACACAGTTACCAAGTGCTCTCCGGATATTATACTCTAACCACTCAACCCAAGTATATGCTACGCCTACTATATCACCATAACCTCGAAAGCAATTATCATATGCTTCAAGGTAACCGTCAAAGAATGCAACCATCTTATCAATATCCATATAGCAAGTAACAATTCCTGCCCATTGTAATGCGAGCTGCATAGCATGAGATATAGGATTTCCATAATCTAAACATTCCAAATCAATTACCCACGGAACACCTTTATCCCACATAATATTCTTAGGGTCCATATCCTCATTGGATAAACAAAGCATAGCCGGCAATGAAGCTCTTGCTCTGTTTAACTCATTTTCAACATACATCAAAAGCTCTTCGTTATCTTCTAACAAAGACGCAATCTCCGAATCTTCCTCTTTTGCTTTCAACACATAGTCATGCCAGTCTATCCTGCTTAACTCAGGGTTCTGCGGTTCAACATTCTTTGGATCAATTGCATGAATTCTCCCCAGAATATTCCCGGCCTTGTAACATTCCTCACTTGAAATATGATTCCAGTCAGCAATCTGACCGCTCTGCCATTTAAAAATGTAGAAAAACTGACCATCTATATTTTGCATCTTCCTATTGTTGAATTCCAACGCCGGCACGATAGGAATATCACTATGTTCAAGCATCCTCTCTATTTTTTCCGCTCTTGCATAATTATCCTGTGCATCCGGTCTTTTCATTATTTCTGCGTTTAAATGCTTCACAGCGTATATTCCACTACCGGTTGTTACCTTGTACATCCGATGCATAAGACCACCGGATACAGATTCAGTCCCGGAAATGCTTTCTCCCAGTCCACATTCTCGCATTAACTTCATTAATAATTCTTCTATCTTTTTTTCTTTCATTTCGTACCACCTATTATCTATTCAATTAAAGTTTTCAAAATTCTTCTTCCATTATACCAAAAACACTTCCAACTTTCCACAACGTATATTCTCCAAACCATTATGTTCAGACCTTCATTTTTACTATTGACTTCTCTTGTCTAACGTGGTAGACTACATCTATAGTCTACTACATTAGACAAGGAGGGTTATAAGATGGAATTTCCAAAGATACATGAGAGCGAGTATCGTTTTTGTTTGATTATGTGGGAGCATGAGCCTGTAACTGCTGTCGAACTTGTAAAACTATGTCAGGAGCAACTTAGTTGGAAAAGAACTACGACCTATACCGTCATTAAGCGCCTCGGTGAAAGAGGTGTTCTTCGAAACGAGAACGGAACCATTTCTTCTCTTATTTCCAAAGATGATGCACAAGCGTGTGAAATCGACGAACTGGTTGAGAAGAAATTCGAGGGGTCCCTGCCGGCTTTTATCGCTGCATTTACTAAGCGCAAAGACATGTCTAAAGACGAGCTCGACGAAGTGCAACGCATGATTGACCGCATTAGGAAAGGAGATGCACAATGACTGAGTTCTTCTTAAGCATTATTAACATGAGCATATCGGCAAGCTGGCTCATTTTGGCGGTACTGATACTTCGATTCGCATCAAGAAAAGCACCCAAATGGGTTAATGTTCTTCTATGGGGCATCGTAGCTCTAAGGCTGATTTGTCCACTTACTATTGAAAGTCCCGTTTCACTGATTCCGAAATCAGTCGGAAATGGTGCGCTGGTTTCAGAATGGATGGACACCTATGTCGGAGAAGTGAGCATTATCCATGATGATTCCATGCACTATGAGGCTGCGGTTACCGCCGGCAGAGAGCCTATTTCTGATGGCAATGGTGGTCACTATGTAGTAACCAAATATGATCAATTAGGCGAACCTTCTACCATTAGAAATTCTATCATGCCTGTTTTATCGATTATCTGGATAACCGGCATGGTTTCATTGATTCTGTATACGACCATCAGCTACATAAAACTTCGCAGAAAGGTTGCTACTGCTGTTCTTTATACAAATAATGTATTCCAGAGTGAGAATGTCGTTTCTCCGTTTGTTCTTGGCGTCCTCAGGCCAAGAATATATATACCATTCAAGCTGGAAGGACAGGATTTGGAACATGTTGTCGCCCATGAGCGCGCACACATTCAGCGGAGAGACCATTGGTGGAAGCCCCTTGGCTTTCTCTTACTGACAATCCATTGGTTTAATCCTCTGATGTGGTTGGCTTACATACTGCTGTGTCGTGATATTGAGCTTGCCTGTGATGAAAAAGTTATTAAGAAGCTTGATAATGAACAGCGCGCAAATTATACTCAGGCTCTTGTAACCTGCAGCGTTAATCGTAAGGTGATTGCCGCTTGTCCTCTTGCATTTGGCGAGGTTGGTGTAAAGGATAGAGTAAAATCTGTTATGAATTACAAAAAACCTGCTTTCTGGATTATTGTTCTGGCAGTTATTACCTGTGTAATTGTTGCGGTGTGTTTCTTAACTAATCCACTTAACGGCGAACCGCAACCTACTCAAGTTTCGGACACAAATACAAATATAAATACAAATACAGATACAGGCACAACCTACATCTATGAGAATGAAGGATTTCCCAATAACTTTACAATCACGCTCTACGAAAATGGCACATTCACTTATTATGAAGGTTGGTACAGTAGCTACTTAGGTATAGGCTCCTGGGTTCAAGAAGGTGATATCATCACACTTACTGACGACGATAACGTAGGCTATCCTTTAGTAAATCACTTTAGACTCGACGGACGAAATCTCGTATTCCTTGCAGAAGATTCTTCTAACTTTATCTATGTGAAAATCAAGGACGGAGAATGTTTTTATCATTGGAGCGATGCGTTGACAAACAAAGACCTCCCGCAAATTGATACGAAGTTGGAGTTAGAAGCTTTTAACAATCTACTTTCCGGAGACAGAACACTCCTTAATAGTGAACAGGCGGCAATGTGGTGGATACCTGATTTTCAAGACGGAGTTCTTGAGTACGAGTATACTTATATGGATTTGGACGGGGATAATGTTTTGGAATTACTTATCCAGATGGTAGATAGCCCTGAAGGGTATAACGGAGTATTTAATTATGAGAACGGAGAACTGTTTTGCTGGAACAGCGATGCAATGGAAATGAGCGGACGCGATTATCCTCTTACGAATGGTACAATGGTGAGACAGTATGACTTTAATGGCACACGTTCCTATACTGTTTTCCAATACCTACCCAACGGAGAAACAGAAACCCTCTCCACTTTCTTTGCACGCGAGGAATTGATAGATGAAAGCAGCACTGACCCTTGTCCATATTATACAATTGACGGACATGAAGTTGATAAAGCGGTGTTCGATGAACAGTTAAAGAATTCGATCACGAGCCAGAGATTAACACGCTCTGATTGGATCAAAAACTAATTATCATTTTTTCAATCACTAACAAAGAAGAGGCATGCCGATATAAGGTGAAACCAACACCAAATTATCGTGAATGCCTCTTTTTCGCACTTTTATAAACTTCTCATATACACTTTATATACCTTTTACATACTTCTTACATGCGCCAGTAAATCCTCTGCCGCGAATGGTTTCGCAACAAATCCCTTGGCACCGAGCTCCTTTGTCTTCTGCACTGTCTTTTCATCAGCCATTGCAGAAAGCATAAGCACCTGCAAATCCGGATATTCAGCACTTACTTTTTCCAGAACCTCAAAGCCGTTATATCCCGGCATATCAATATCAAGTAGCAGAATATCTATCTTTTCTTTCGAAAGTATATCCATACATTCTGTCCCGTCTTTTGCTCCAAGCACCTCATATCCCTGCGCAGATAACATCTGATTTACCACCGTTCGAAGGAATTCAGAATCATCAGCATGTAACACTCTTCTGCAATCTTTACTCTCTTCCACTTTTTGGAAATCAAAAATGACATCAATATCATTTTGAATCAACAATTCTGCTGTATCAATAGTTACTCCCACACGTGCATAATGTATAGAACGTTCCTCTTTAGTCTTTAACAATGTATCACATGACATATTCAACACCTCGCTTATTCTCGATACTAATGTAATATCCGGGAGCGAAATTTCATTTTCCCAACGGGATACTGCTTGCGGAGTCACATTAAGTTTATCCGCCAATTCCTCCTGGGTAAGCTTCATGGCTGTTCTTCGTTTCTTTATTATCGCACCAATCATCATAGATGCATTCCCTCCTCATACACCGTACATTTACATAAGCTGATCAACTTTGTGATTTTATTCTATCACAGTCCGTGCAACCTGTCACTCAATTGACAATTGTACTAGCAATTAGTGGTGGGATAAATCAGATAGATTCTTGCATATCGCAGTTTCTGGATGAAACCAGAAAATTTCAGAAGATTAAGATTTCAGAAGATTAAGATATATCTAAGCCGGATAAAATGTACATTCACGCTATAGTCAGTGATATTATTTCCCCACACACTTTCTAAATGACAGAATCCCTTTAAGACCGGCTTTGTTGTTACCAAACAAACACGCATCGTTCTTAAAAGGATTCTATTATTTACAATATGTACATAATGCTTATATACTTTTTACATGCGCCAGTAAATCCTCTGCCGCGAATGGTTTCACGGCAAATCCCTTTCAGTAATGCCCCTTATCCCTGCACTACATTATTGAGTTCTTCTGACAGCACCTTAATCTGCTCTACAATGTCAGCAAGTGTTTCTGCGCCGGCGGTATTCTCCTGTGCAGAAGCTGTAACCTGCTCTACTGCAGTACAATTCTGCTGTGTATTATCATTAATTTGCTTCATTCTGCCTGCGATTTCATCACTGCTCAGCTTTATCTTGCCGGTCACTTCATCGATAGAATGAATTTTCTGTTCAAGCTCTTTATTTGAGGAAGTGATTAATGTTGCAGATTCATTAGCTTTTTGAATACTTGCCATACCATTTTCGGTGCACAGTACATTTTCTTTCATGGCTACGACAACTTCTTCTGTGTTACTTACTACCTGATTAACTATACTTCCGATGTTTTCAACTGCAACCTTTGTCTGCTCAGCAAGCTGCTGAATTTCTTCTGCAACAACCGCAAAGCCCTTGCCCTGTTCTCCGGCTCTTGCAGCCTCGATACTCGCATTGAGTGCCAGAATATTAGTTCTGCCGGATATTGACTTGATAGTACCAACGATTCCAATGATTTCCTTTGATTCTTCACCAAGATTAACTATAAGTTCCCTACACACCTCTGTACTACGGCTAATCTGCTCCATATTCTCAGTTGCTTCTTCCATCCGCTTCTGATTATCATTAATATTCTCAGCTATCTGTTCTGTAAGTACTGATGCAGTGTGATTCATCTCACTAAGTCCTGCCAACTGCTCTACAATCATTTCCATTCGTTCATTAGCATTTTCTATCGCATCCGTATTCTCCAATGAACCCTGTAAAAGCCTTCCGGACTCATTGGCAATACTCTGGTTTGCACTAAGTGACTTCTCCGTAATATCAGCCAATCCGTTTACCATACCGAATAATGTATCAGAGGTCTTTGAAGCACTGCTCTTCATCTGGTTCATGCGCTCAAGCATTTCTTTTTGTTCTTCTGCGCCCATCAGGTTAGAAAGCATCGCTGCTGTTCTTGAAGTAAGCATTGTAAAAATAGCTGCTATGGCAACTAAAATAAGCGCTCTCGGAATAATTCCAAAGATAATTACTCCCCTTAAGTCAGTAAAGTTATCATCCTGCAAAGTCTGCAAGAAAAAGGCCAGAAGCTGTCCCACTGAAACGCCCACTACAGTAAGACTTGTCGCTATGACATTTAATTTCTTAGAAAAATAAAGGCTCGCAATCGCAATCGGATACACATAGATTACAACTACGTGAAAGGTAAGCGTTGTACTCAAAAGTGTAACGAATATTACCGCACATATTACATACAGATACTTCAAAAAATCCTTTTGCACTTTTAAAATATTGGTAATAAGCGTTGGCAAAAGCAAAAAGATACTACCACTGACAAAAGCAATTGTCATAATGCTATCTTCCACAATAAACACGTCAACCAAATTCAATATGTATACCAAAATAAAGATAATAAAGGTAATAAGCATAACCTTTGCTACAATTGAACTGGCTTCTTTTTCATTTTTTCTCAGCATACTGTTCTCGTTCATAAGTGCCCCTTTCCGGAATTATATTTTCCTTTGCATTATTATATATTTATTTAATTATTATCTTTTTCAGTTACCGGAATCGTCTTAAATCCTTTACTCTTTATAAGCATAAGTGCTCCCTGAAATTCATGACTTAGCATCTCAGATATTTCTTCAGGTTTAAAATGACACACCTTATTCGCCAAAAGTGCAGATATTCCAAATGTATAAAGCCATACCTGCCTAAACAGCCTCTTGGCCTCTTCGTTTGTAAGGCCATAATCATTCTCTATGACCTCTACACAAACTGTTACCGTGTCACCAAGCCATCCAACCATCTCTTCAAAGCTTTGGCTTGCCTCATACTCTCTCATGTATAAAAGGCGAAACAGATTAGGTTCTTCCACAGCAAATTGAATTAGTTTAATACCTACATGCTTAAATGCCGGGGTATAATTCAAAGCATCCTTCACATAGCTTTCAAATTCCTTCATCGCCTTATTACGAATCTCTATCTGCAACTCTTCCATATTCTTAAAAGCAGTAAAAATCGGTGATGATGATGTCCCCAGTTTCTTTCCAAGCTCCCTTGCAACAACAGCATCTATCCCCTGCTCTCTTGCCATCTGAAACCCTATTTCAATAATCTCTTCTCTTGTATATTTTGCTTTTGGTGGCATGGCCCATTCCCTTTCTACCATAGCATAACACACGTAACATAACATTCGTTTCGTAACATCAGTTATATTATATTCAATTTCTATCTTTTTGTCAACGCAATTCAGGTGTCGACACCATACCATTTGGTTAGATCAGCACTTCGAACTACACATATGATTGATGGTGTATTCCCGTTAAGACTCTTGAAAAACGTCAGCACTTAGCGAAGAAAAATGAGGAGTAATGCATATCAGATAAATTAATCATTGAAATTATCTGTATTGCATTACTCCTCATTTGGTTTTCTGAGTTTAGTACTGCTACGTTTTTCACGAAGCGAGAGCGTGTCTTATAGGAAAACACCATCTATCATATGTGTAATTCACAACTTAGCTTTAACTAAATGATGTTAGTGCGACACCTGAATTGCTCTAGTCTTTTTTGAGTTCTACTTTACGAATCTTACCACTGAATGTCTTAGGCATTTCATCTACGAACTCGACATGCCTTACCCATTTGTATTCCGCAAGCTTCTTGTTGCAGAAGTCTTTAATCTCCTTCGCAAGCTCGTTTGTTGCTTCATGTCCCGGTGCAACCATTACAACCAGCTTAATAGCCTGACCTCTTAAGGTATCAGGAATACCTACTGCCGCGCACTCCATTACAGCTTCATGCTGCATGGCAACATTTTCTATCTCAAACGGTCCTACTCGGAATCCGCCCGTCTTAATTACGTCATCAATTCTTCCGTTAAACCAGAAGTAACCTTCCTCGTCTTTCCAGACAGTATCTCCTGTATGATATACTCCTCCGCGCCATACATGCTTGTACATCGCTTCGTTGTCAAGATATTCACAGAATATACCGACCTGACTCTTGCCTTCCGGTGGAATAACTACCAATTCTCCGACTTCATTAGCGTCTGCTTCAGTACCATCCTCACGCACTACGCCAACTTTATAAAAAGGAGTCTCTTTACCCATTGAACCCGGTTTAAAGTCACCACCTACTAAATTACCGAGAATAAGAGTTGACTCAGACTGTCCAAAGCCCTCTGCTATCTGAAGACCTGTCTTTTCTTCAAATCTCTTAAACACTTCCGGATTAAGCGCCTCACCTGCAGTACATGCATGTCTAAGGCTTGGCATAGGTGATACACCCTTCTTTACAAGATAACGATATACCGTAGGAGGTGCACAGAATGTGGTAACCTCATAACGGTTGATTATTGTAATCAGCTGCTTAGGGTCAAAATTATCGAAATCAAATACCATAACTGCACTTTCTGTAAGCCACTGGCCGTATATCTTTCCCCATGAGCCTTTAGCCCAGCCTGTCTCTGCTACAGTAAAATGAAGTCCGCCGTCTACTGTCTGCTGCCAATGCTTTGCAGTAATAATATGTGCAAGCGGATATGTATGATTGTGAATTACTCCCTTAGGATATCCTGTGGTTCCCGATGTAAAATACATAAGCATCGGCTCAAGTGAATGTGTATCCTGACGTTCAAGTTCAGGACTAGCCGCATCCATATCGGTATTAAGATTTCTGAAACCTTCTATGTCCTTCTGCACTGACCAAAGTTTAATATCTAAACCGGTCTCTTTTACAGCTTCACGAACTCTTTCATGAACATCTCCATCGGCTGTAGTAACTACAGCTTTTACATCCGCACACTTGAATCTGTAAACCATATCATTTTCGGTAAGCATGTGTGTTGATGGTATAAGTACTGCTCCAATCTTATGAAGCGCAACTGCCACTATCCAATATTCATAGTGTCGCTTAAGTAATACGAGTACCCTGTCACCCTTCTTGATTCCTGAGTTCAACAATACATTAGCCGCTCTGTTACTAAGTGCTTTCATCTCGCCAAATGTAAAAATTCTCTCAGCACCTTCTGTATTGCACCATACAATCGCCCTCTTATCAGGTGTCGCATCTGCAATGCTATCTACAACATCATATCCGTAGTTAAAATTCTCCGGATAATCTAACTCAAATTTAACAAGTCTTCCCTTTTCGTCAAACTCTTCTGTACAAAATTTCTGGTAAATGCTCATTATTGTGCTCCCAACTTTCTGAAACGGTTATATCGCTTATCGAGAATTTTATCAATTGGATGCTTATCAAAGACAGCCAACTGCTTGTCGATAAGTCTTTGCACTCTCTTAAAAAATGCATCTGTGCCTATTCCCGCTTCAGGGATGATTCTCTCTATTACTTTAAGCTCAAGTGCATCCTGTGCCGTAAGCTTAAGGCTGTTAGCTGCTTCTTCCGCCTTTGCAGCATCTTTCCAAAGGATACTTGCACATCCCTCAGGAGAAATTACAGAATATATGGAATTCTCAAGCATCCACACTCTGTCAGCTACCGCAAGAGCTAATGCTCCACCGCTTCCGCCTTCGCCAATTAAAATAGATATGATAGGGGTCTTTAAGACCATCATTTCCATGAGATTTTCTGCAATAGCCTGTCCCTGTCCACGTTCCTCCGCTCCGATTCCACAGAATGCACCGGAGGTATCTACAAGACAAATTACAGGTCTTTTAAACTTCTCCGCCTGCTTCATAAGACGAAGTGCTTTTCTATAACCCTCAGGATTAGGTGCACCAAAATTGTGTTCCATTCTTTCTTTGGAATTATGTCCTTTTTCTATTGCAATAACCGTTACAGGACGTCCGTTAAGCTTGGCTATTCCGCCAACTATAGCTTCGTCGTCAGCAAATCTTCTGTCTCCGTGCAGTTCAAAAAAATCCTCAAATACATTATTGATATAATCAAGTCCTGTAGGTCGTGCATTAGCACGTGCCATCTTTACTATATCATAAGGTTTCTTCGCTGTTGCCATCTGTGCTACCTCCATTATGCATCTTTAAAAGATATGCAACCGTTTCTTTTTGCTTAAATCTCGGCACAATTGCATCAGCAAAACCTTTATCCAACAAAAATTCTGCTTTTTGGAAATCCTGTGGCAGCTTCTTTCTTGTAGTCTGCTCTATTACTCTGGCACCGGCAAAGCCCGCTGTTGCACCCGGTTCTGCAAGAATAATATCGCCTTCCATTGCAAAGCTCGCCATTACTCCGCCTGTGGTAGGGTCAGTAAGAATAGTAAGGTAGAACAATCCTGCTTCACTATGACGTTTTACTGCACCACTGGTCTTTGCCATCTGCATAAGAGAAAGAATTCCCTCCTGCATTCTGGCACCGCCTGAAACAGTATATCCCACAACAGGTAATCTGTTCTCGGTAGCATACTCGAATAATCTTGTTATCTTTTCGCCAACCGCACATCCCATACTTCCCATCATAAAGTACGGCTCCATTATAAAAAGTGCGCACTCCTCGCCACCGATTTTGGCAGTTCCGCAAATAACAGCTTCCTTCTCATCACAGGCATTATTGGCACTTTCAAGCTTCTTTACATATCCCGGAAACTTGAGTATATCCTTAGCAACTATCTCCTGCCACATCTCATTGAACGAACCTTCATCTGTTATGAACTTCATTCTCTGTCGCGCGTTCATTCTGAAATGGTGTCCGCAGCCACATGTGTTATTATTTGCCCATAACTCACTGAGAGCCACTTGTCTTCTACAATTCGGGCATGGTTTAGTGGGCTCGTTCTCGTCAGCTATCATAGCTGACTGTCTGCCGCCCTCTTCAAGTTCATTCTTAGCTTTATGTATAAATTGAATAAATGGCACGCTAAACCTCCGCTTCCGCCACAATTTACCTCATTCAGGAAACCGCAACTTTATTTTTTAAAAAAATTCAGATTGTATGTTCCGTCCACAAAACGCGGATCACTTACATATTCTATCTGTTCCTCTATATTGTTCGGAATACCATCGATAACAAGCTCACAAAGTGCCGCCTTCATCTTTCTGATAGCTTCCTCTCTTGTTCCTGCAAATACGATAAGCTTTCCAAGAAGCGAATCATAATAGGGTGAAACCGTCATTCCTGTAACAAGGAATGTATCAAATCTGACAAAAGGGCCACCCGGCACATGCAAAAACTTAAGATTACCCGGTGCCTTAGCATTAATACGACATTCTATAGAAGAACCTGTAAAATCAACATCTTTCTGTGTGAAATTAAGTTCTATTCCGGCAGCTACTCTTATCTGCCATTTCACAAGGTCATATCCTGTAAGTGCTTCTGTAACAGTGTGTTCAACCTGAAGCCTTACATTCATTTCCATAAAATAGAAGTTTCCTTCCGTATCGAGTAAAAATTCCAGTGTTCCCACACCAAGATAATTTACATGCTTAACTGCCCTTGTTACCTGCTCGATAAGCTTATCTCTTTGCTCTTTACTAACAACAGGTGAAGTAGATTCCTCAATAAGCTTCTGATTGTTCTTCTGTATTGAACAATCTCTTTCTCCGAGACACACAACATTTCCGAATTCATCCGCTATAACCTGCATCTCAATGTGCTTGGCAGGATTGATATATTTTTCCATATATACGGCACCGTCACCAAACGCTGCTGTTCCCTCTGCCACTGCAGAATGATATGCATTCTCAAGTTCATCTGCTGTTTTTACAAGTCTGATACCTCTGCCGCCGCCACCGCTTCTGGCTTTAACCATAACCGGATAGCCTATTTTCTTGGCGGCTTTCTTGGCATCCTCAATGCTTTCAAGCACTTCACTTCCCGGAATAACCGGAAGCTCGGCCTCTATCATAGAACGCTTTATCTTCTCCTTATCACTTAACAAATCCATGTTTTCAAGACTTGGACCGATAAAAACTATTCCATTATCCTGACACATTTTCGCAAAATGTGCATTTTCAGACAAAAAGCCATATCCGGGATGTATAGCCTGCGCGCCTGTTACAAGGGCAGCGCTTACAACCCTCTCTTCATTGAGATAGCTGTCTGCTGCTTCGGCTTTACCGATGCACACTGCCTCATCTGCAAGTGCCACATGTAATGCCTCCGCGTCAGCCATCGAATACACGGCAACTGTACGGATTCCCATTTCCTTACATGCACGGATGATTCTTACTGCTATCTCTCCTCTATTTGCAACTAATATCTTTGAAAACATATATTATTCTCCCATAATCGCGAAAGAAAACTCGCCCTTTATGCAGAGCTTGCCATCTACAAAGCCTTTACCTTCTGCAAAATAGAACGGAGGCTTAGCTTTCGTAATTCTGCACTCTGTTTCAAATATATCTCCCGGTTTAACCGGATTCTTAAATCTGACATTATTAAGTCCTGTATAAAACGGTAATTTACCTTCTGTCATAGTGTCTTTGAGAAGAACACATGAAGACTGTGCGAGAATCTCACAAAGAATAACTCCCGGCACTACCGGATTACCCGGAAAATGTCCTTTCAAAAAGAACTCGTCGCCTTTTACATGATATTTTCCATGCGCTACATCGCCTTCCATATACGCCTCGTCTACAAGAAGCATATTGTCGCGATGAGGTAATATCTCCATAATTTCTTTCTGGTTCATATATGTACAACCTCTCTGTATATTTTATGCTTTACTCATTCTGAATATTACATGTCCGAAATCAACTACCTGACCGTTACTTACGCATACTTCTTCGATAATACCGTCTTCTTCTGCAGTAATCTCATTCATAAGCTTCATTGATTCAATAATACAGAGCACATCGCCCTTCTTTACTCTATCTCCTACCGACACATATGGTGCCGCATTTTCACTCGGTGATGTATAGAATACTCCCACCATCGGAGATGTAACGGGAATCAGATTAGCTATTACATCTGTTGCTGACGCTGTAGATGTTGCCGGTGCTGCTTTTACAGAAGCCTCTGTTGCTGCAACATTTGCGGTAGCAGGTGCTATAACACTTGCACCCTGAGCCGGCTGCTGTACAACCGGTGCTGTTACCTGCTGCACCATTCTTTCAAGACGAATGGTAGTTCCGTCGGCATCGCTTATTTCAAGAGCAGTAAGCTCCATCTCTTTCATTATCTTTGCGTAGTTCTTGATGTTTGCTGTGTTCATAAGAACCTCCTACACTCTTCTAAAAGCAAGGCTTGCATTATGTCCGCCAAAACCAAGTGAATTAGATACTGCAAGATCAATCTGCTTTTTAACTGCCTTGTTAGGCACATAATTAAGATCACATTTCTCATCCTGTGATAAAAGATTAATTGTCGGAGGAACGATTCCTGTCTCAAGTGCCTTAAGACACGCTATAGCCTCTACTGCACCTGCTGCTCCGAGCATATGTCCTGTCATAGACTTAGTTGAGCTCATAAGAAGCTTCTTAGCGTTTTCCTCACCAAAAGCCATCTTAACAGCTGCTGTCTCAATAACATCATTAAGAGGAGTTCCTGTACCATGTGCATTAACGTATACTGACTCTTCTCCTGTATATCCTGCCTCTTTAAGTGCATCAGACATAGCTCTTGCACCGCCTGCACCATCAGGTCTTGGAGCTGTAATATGATGAGCATCACATGTAGAACCATATCCACATACCTCACCATAGATGTGAGCACCTCTTGCTACTGCATGCTCATACTCCTCAAGTACAAGTGCACCTGCACCCTCACCAATAACGAAACCGCATCTACGGCTATCGAATGGTAAAGAAGCCGTATCAGCTGTCTCAGCTGTTGAAAGTGCCTGCATGTTAACGAAACCTGCTACACCACACTCGTTAATAGGAGCCTCTGAACCACCTGTGATAACTGCATCAAGATATCCGTGACGAATAGCTCTTAATGCCTCACCGATAGCGTTACTTCCTGATGCACAAGCTGTAACTGAAGGCATAGCAGCACCCTGACAGTTAAATCTGATAGCAATCATACCACTTGCCATATTAGCAATCATCATAGGTACGAAGTAAGGTGATACTCTCTTTGGTCCTTTATCACGGAGCTTACCATGCTCTATCATGAATGTATCCATACCACCGATACCACTACCATAGTATACACCGATTCTCTCAGGGTCTACAGTACCGATAATCTTACTGTCTTCAACAGCCTGACATGCGCTTGCAAGACCGTACTGTGCATATAAATCACTTCTAAGCATCTCTGCCTTTTCCATGTACTCTCTTGCGTTAAAATCTTTAACCTCTGCGCCATATTTTGCTTTATATTCTGTTGTATCAAATCTTGTAATAGGACCGATTCCACACTTTCCTTCTACAAGGCTATTCCAAAATTCTTCAAGATTGTTGCCGATAGGGCTGATAACGCCCATTCCTGTTACGACTACTCTTCTCATTCTCCAAATAATCCTTTCAAATAAATTTTTTCCGCGCTATTCGTAACTTCGAGCTATCGCTCTCGCATCCGCGCTCCGGTCTTCGACGCGTTAAACCGGCTGCTCTCGCATCCGCGCTATTCGTAACTTCGAGCTATCGCTCTCGTTACTCATACCGGACACTCGCCAAATATTAGCGAGGTTTCATGCAAGCATGACCTCGCTAATACTTGGCTCGTTGTTTAACGCTATATCGCCATTCCGCCGTCTACGCGAATAACTTCGCCTGTGATGTAGGAAGCTTTATCGCTTGCCAAGAATGCTGCCATATCGGCTATATCCTGTGGCTCACCCACGCGTCCAAGCGGGATGTTTCCTATCAAAGCATTATTATCTTCGCTAAGACCTTTTGTCATATCTGTTGTTATAAATCCCGGAGCAATTGCATTACAAGTAACATTTCTTGCTGCAAGTTCTCTTGCTACAGCCTTAGTAAGTCCGATTACACCGGCCTTTGATGCTGAATAATTAGCCTGACCTGCATTACCCATAATTCCTGACACAGAAGAAATATTAATAACTCTTCCTCCTCTGTTACGGATAAATATAGGTGTACAATGTCTAATCATGTTAAATGTACCCTTGAGGTTAGTATCAATAACCTCATCAAAATCTGTTTCTTTCATCATGGCTACAAGACCATCTCTTGTAACTCCTGCATTATTGACAAGAATATCTATAGTGCCGAATTCCTTCTTTACCTGTGTAACTACATCCTTAGATACTTCAAAATCAGCTACATTACATTTGTATGTAATCGCATTAACGCCGTATTTCTCACACTCTGCTTTGGTTTCCTCAGCAGCTGCTTCATTACCCGCATAGATTATAGCTACATCAGCTCCCTGCTTGGCGAATTCTACAGCTATAGCTCTGCCTATTCCGCGTGAAGCTCCTGTCACAAGTGCTTTTTTCCCTTTAAGCATATATATATTACCTTCCTTGTTATTACTTCATAACCCTTATGAATGGTTTACTCTACTCCAAGAACTTCCAGTGTTTTTGTAAGACTTGCTATGTCCTCAACCTGAAGACATGTCACGCTACTGTCAATCTTTGAGATAAGCCCTGAAAGTGTCTTACCAGGTCCGATTTCAACAAATGTATCGAAACCTTTTTCAATCATATCTACTACGATATTATGCCATCTTACCGGATTACATATCTGATTAGAGAGAAGCTTCTTATAATCCCCTTCATAAGGAACTCCTGTATAATCTGAATATACTGTAACCTTAGGCTCATTAATGCTTACATTCTCAAGTGCCTTGCCAAAATTATTAGCTGCATCTTCTACGAATTCAGAGTGGAAGCCACCTCTAACCTTAATCGGAAGTGCTCTTCCTCCTGCCTCTTTTACGTCCTTGGCAAATTCATCAAGCTGATCTTTAAGTCCCGCAACACTTACCTGTGCAGGTCCGTTATAATTCACAGGAAAAACTTTCTCATATTTCGCACATAACTCGTCAACCTTATCCGGTGAAAGCTTAACTACTGCCACCATTCCGCTGTCATGCTTGGTTATATCCTCTTGCATGAATTTACCTCTGAGAGACACAAGCTCAAGGCCTTCTTCAAAGGATACACAACCTGCAAATGTAACTGCCGCTATCTCCCCAAGCGAAAATCCTGCAACTGCTTGCGGCTTAACTCCCCTGTCTGTCAACGCCTTAGCTGCTGCCATCTCCATTACAAACATACATGGCTGTGTGTTCTTTGTCTCAGCAAGCTCCTCATCACTTCCCTGAAAACACATTCTAAGAAGCCCCGGCTTCTTACTCTCTGCATTATCAAATATGCCTCTGCTTGCTTCTATATTATCATATAACTCTTTTCCCATGCCGGAATACTGGGCACCCTGTCCGGCAAAAACAAATGCTATTTTACCCATTTGGAAGCTCCTTTCAAAATAACCTCAGCCTCTTCCATGACTTCTTTAATAATCTGTGCTGCCGGCATTTCCTCATTAACCATGCCTGCAATCTGACCTGCAAGGAAGCAACCCTTCTTAACGTCACCTTCCTGTACGGCAAGTCTAAGTGCTCCTGCTGCGAATGCCTCTAACTCATCATCCGGCATCTGGCTGTACTCTGCTTTGAAGTATTCCTTTGAAAAAGGTGTCTTGATACTTCTTACAGGATGACCAAGTCTCTTACCTGTTACGATAGTTGAAATGTCATTCGCTTTTAAAATTTTATCTTTATACTCCCTGTGTATGTTACATTCCTCTGCTACCAGGAAACGCGTTCCCATCTGCACTCCGCATGCTCCAAGCATGAATGATGCAGCCGCGCCCCTTCCGTCTGCGATACCGCCTGCCGCAAGAACCGGCAAATCTGTAGCATCACATATCTGTGGTACCAGAGCCATTGTTGTCGTATCTCCTACATGTCCGCCACTCTCGCCGCCTTCAGCAATAAGCGCTGAAGCTCCGAGTCTTGTCATAAGCTTAGCCATAGCTACTGAAGCAACAACAGGAATAACCTTGATTCCGGCTGCCTTCCAGCTCTCCATGTACTTGCCCGGGTTACCTGCACCTGTTGTAACAACAGCTACCTTCTCTTCTGCTACTACTGCAGCAACCTCTTCTACAAACGGACTTAATAACATAATATTAACACCGAACGGCTTATCTGTTAATTCTGCCGCGATGCGAATCTGTTCTCTTACATATTCTCCCGGCGCATTACCTGCTGCGATGATACCAAGACCACCGCCGTTGGATACGGCGGCGGCAAGCTTACCATCTGCAATCCACGCCATACCACCCTGAAAGAGTGGATATTTAATTCCGATTAGATCACATATTTTTGACTGGAGCATGTATTATTCCCCACATTTCTCTTCAACAAACTTAACTAAATCGCCAACTGTTTCAACTTTTGTATCTAACTCGATTTCTTTGTCAAGCTTATCTTCTAACTGCATGATCATTTCTACAGTGTCAAGTGAGTCAATTCCTAACTCCTGGAAAGTTGTCTCCATCTTGATCTCTGATGGATCACAATCATTGTGGTCTGCGATTAATTCTGCAATAGCTTCAAATACCATTTTTTTGTCCTCCAAAAATATTTTATAGTTTTTTGGTTATCAGTGATAACCTATCAGCATTATATCATGCGTATATCATTTGTCAAGTAAAATTTTTTTGTGTCTTTTCTGTTATTTTTTCAAAATACCTCTTTTGCTTATTTAAAATATGTGTTATACTAACTCGGCAAGTATATTTCAAAAGAATATTTTTCGGAGGTTATTATGAAAAGAGAAAACAGAGCTGACGCCAGAGCTAAGAAGGCTGAAGCCAAAAAAAGAGCTGAATTAGCTAAGAAAATTAAAATAGCAGGCATAATTGCAATCCCTTGCTTAGTAATTATAGCAATGATTGCTGTAGCTGCCCTTAGTAAGAAGACATACTCACTTGAGATCAACTATATTGCAGGTCTTGACGGTGAAGGTAAGATTGTCGGAATAGACGTTGCCGATTATGTAGATGTTTGTGATTACGCTAATATAGTTATTCCTAAAGATGAAGTTGCGATGACTGAAGAAGAGCTTTCAACTCATCTTGATGAAGTTCTCTCCGCACTCTCTGTTGAAGAGCTTACAGACGAGATCATTGCTAAGAATTACGGTGATGTTGCTTCTACAGTAGACGAATATATAGCTTACGTTAAAGATGAAGCACAGAGATCCAAAGTTGAGAATTATCTTAATGAATACATTCTTACTAACAGTACAGTAACATCTTATCCTAAGAACTATCTTAAGGATGTTAAGAAGAATACGGACAACCAGTATATTTTACAGTTCAACTATTATAACGAAATGATAGCTTCTTACACAGGCAGCTATCCTTACACATCTTATTTAGAGTACTATGGTGCAGTTTATAACGCAGGCAAAGTTGAACCGGGCGTAACACCACCTGCTCTTACTAAGAAAGAGTATAAGAATATGGTAGAAGAAACTTCTAAGGCTATCGTTAAAGAGAACCTCGTATTCCAGTACATCTATGAGGATTTAGGTTTAGAGATTACAAATGAAGACATTAACGAGGTTATTTTCTCACTTGGTTATGAGGAGTCTTCAACAGGTATTGATACATGTATTGCCGATTATGGAATGCCATACCTTAGACAGATCGCTGCTAATTATGAAGTAATCGATCATTTGGCAGAGACTCTTCCGGTACAGTAAATCTTACTGTTTCATCAGATTATAAGTGCTACAATCTAAGCATTGTAGCACTTTTTCATGTTTACAAGGAGTTATTTTATGCTTTGGATATTATTGGTTTTATTTTACGGACTCGCAAAGGGTGTCAGGGAAATCTTTAAGAAAAAAGCTCTTGAACGCAATACTGTTATAGAGGTCCTTATTGTATATACCTTCGTGTCCTTTTTATTAGTAGTACCGACTGCCGGTAACGCAGGCGGTCTTCCTCTGAAGATGCTCGCGGTCGTAGCGGTTAAGTCATTTGTCATTTTCATCGCATGGCTTGCCAGCTTTAAAGCCATTGAAAAAATGCCCATAAGTCTTATAGGCGTACTTGATTTGTCAAGAGTTCTTTTCTCCACATTACTTGGTGTAGTGATACTTGGAGAAAATATGACCCTTCCCAAAATAATAGGTCTTATCTTTGTTCTTGCCGGTCTTATGATGTTAAAATTCAAACCCGGCAGCAAGAAGTCAGCGGATAAGCAACATGGCAAAAGCGAAAGTGTTGCTCTTATATACATTCTTTTAACCTTGCTATCCTGTATATTGAATGCAGTTTCCGGCACTATGGATAAAGTTCTTATGAAAAGCATGACCTCTACCCAATTGCAGTTCTGGTATATGCTCTTCCTTGTGCTTTACTACTTGATATATATACTGATCAAACGAGTAAAGCTTAATTTCAAGACCTTAATTAAAAACTACTGGATTATCGCTTTAAGCGTACTTTTTGTCCTTGCAGATAAAGCATTATTTATCGCAAACGGCATCGCCGAAAGCGAAGTAACAGTTATGACTCTCATTAAACAATCCGGTTGTATTATGACTATACTTGGCGGCAAATTCGTATTTCATGAGAAAAATATCGGCTATAAACTACTCTGCGCCTCGGTTGTCATTGCCGGAATTCTGATAAGTGTTGCGTTTTAATGTATGATTTCTAATTTTTTATTATTTATTAATCATAATGTTGCACAAAAAGCTTTTCACCTTACATATTTATGTGTTATAATATAATCAGAAGAAATGATGTATATCCTCAACTGCATTCATCATTATCTATATGATTCGGAGGTGATTATATGTTGTACAAAAGAGTTTCTTTTGAAGTCAATGCAGTTCAATATGAGTACGGCAAAGGTATGGAAGATGGTTTTATTCCGTGGACGGATATAGTCACACATGGTTGGTATTCAACAGATGAGCTTGTCCAGATAACACGTGAGGACGGTATAATTATCTGTCCGTACATAACAACTAAAAGAGGGCTTTCCTTTATCAGAGAAGGCGATTACATAATTACTGAGGGCGACGGAGACCGCCACGTATGCGGCAAGCATAAGTTCTATGGACGTTTCGAAGAGATATGATATCATTTAGTTATGGCACATCTTGTATTAAACACATATGATTGATGAGGTTTCCCTCTAAGGCACGCTCTCGCTTCGTAAGAATTATTATCCTTTAGTTACGAAGAACTTTATGTCATACACACATTAAATGATAGTTCCTTCTAAGACACGCTCTCGCTACGTGAAAAACGTAGCAGTACTAAACTCAGAAAATCAAATAAGGACATTGCATACAGATAATCTCTAAATTGATTTATCTGCGTGCAATGTCCTTATTTTTCTTCGTTAAGTGCTGACGTTTTTCAAGTGTCTTAACAGGAATCTATCATTTAATGTGTGTAAAGTATAACTCTTTCTGTAACTAAAGGATATTAATTCTTACGTCTCCAAGTGTCTTAACAGGAATACATCATCAATAATATGTGCTATCTACAGTCTGCCATCAACTAAAGGATATTTGTGAAAATATCTTTACGGGGCTTAATTTTCGGCATCTGATGTTGCAGGATTCTCTGCGGATTCTGATTCAGCTTCCACAATATCGGATACAGGATTCTCCTGTGAGACCTGTGTTTCAGCTTCTACAGTGTCGGGTGTAGAATTCTCCGAAGCTGGTGCTGCGTCGTCTGTTTTATCAGCTTCTTTAGCCTCATCCGTTTCTTCGGAAGGTTCCTCGATTCCCTTAACCTCGCGGAATATCTTCATGAATTCTTTACCTGTAATAGTCTCTTTCTCAAAGAGATATTCAGATATCTTATCAAGAACCTCTTTATTCTCGGTGAGAAGTGTTATTGCTTTCTCATGGCATTCCTTCAAAAGTGACATAACTTCTGCATCTATCTCGGCAGCTGTTGCCTCACCGCAAGTCATAACGGCACGACCATCAAGATAGCGGTTCTCAAGACTTTCCAAACTCATAAGACCGAATTTATCCGACATACCATACTGTGTAATCATAGCTCTTGCAAGCTTGGTTGCTTTCTCAATATCGTTTGAAGCTCCGGTTGTAACTGTTTTAAATGTTATCTCTTCCGCAGCACGACCACCGAGAAGAGTTACAAGTCTAGCTACGAGTTCATCCTTAGTCATGAGATATTTCTCTTCCTCAGGAACCTGCATAACATATCCGAGTGAACCCATGGTTCTTGGAACAATGGTAATCTTCTGAACCGGCTCTGCATCCTTCTGAAGTGCAGTAACAAGTGCATGACCTACCTCATGATAAGCAACGGTCTTCTTCTCTTCCTTACCGAGAATTCGATCCTTCTTTTCTTTTCCAGCAATTACAACTTCTACAGATTCAAATAAATCTGCCTGAGACACAACGTTTCTTCCCTGCTTAACTGCTAAAATAGCAGCTTCGTTGATCATATTAGCAAGGTCGGAACCTACTGCTCCGGAAGTAGCGAGTGCAATCTCATCCAAATCAACGGTATCATCCATAAGTACATCTTTGGAATGAACCTTAAGTATCTCTACTCTTCCCTTAAGGTCTGGCTTATCTACGATAATTCTTCTATCGAAACGTCCCGGACGAAGAAGTGCCTTATCAAGCACATCAGGTCTGTTAGTCGCTGCGAGAATAAATATACCCTTCGAGGTATCAAAACCATCCATTTCAGCAAGAAGCTGATTAAGTGTCTGCTCTCTTTCATCATTGCCGCCACCATAACGTGAATCTCTTGATTTACCTATGGCGTCAATCTCATCTATAAATATAATACATGGCGCACTGCTCTGAGCCTGTTTAAAAAGATCTCTAACTCTGGAAGCACCTACACCAACGAACATTTCAACAAAATCCGAACCGGAAAGTGAGAAGAACGGAACCTTAGCTTCACCTGCAACTGCCTTAGCAAGAAGAGTCTTACCTGTTCCGGGAGGTCCTACAAGAAGCGCTCCCTTAGGAAGCTTAGCACCGATTTTGGCGTATCTTCCCGGATTATGAAGGAAATCAACTATCTCTGTCATAGATTCTTTCGCTTCATCCTGACCGGCAACATCCTTAAATGTTACTCCTGTCTCCTTCTGTCCGTATATTTTGGCATTAGACTTACCAACACCCATAATACCACCGCCACCACTTGACTTTCTGACGAAAAGTCCAAGAAGCAGATACATAAGCACTATAGGCACTACCCATACCAATATAAAATCAAGAAAGGCTGAACCCGAGTCCGGTATCTCTGCGCCGTACTCAAGACCATATTTCTCATTTGCCGCCTGAAGTCTTGTCTGCAGGGCATCATCATCTTCCATTATACCTGTGTAATAAACCACCTCAAGAAGTGAATTTTCCTGTCCCTTAGGCTTAATTACGATGCAATCCTCTTGCTTGTACACAACAGATACTTCTCCTGCCTCGAGCATCTTAATAAAGTTATTATATGAAATCTCTTTCTGAGTCATGCTTGTAATCCATGAATTCATGAGACTTATAGCAAAGACCATAAACAAACCCGCAAGTATCGCAATTATAATAATCTGCTTATTCTTAGGGTTCTTTTTATCTCCCTTGTTGTTCATCTTTTCCTCCTAAACATCTAATACATATCGGATATAGTATATATATCCAAACTATATTATAGATTTAGTCTTACTAAAAATCAATATTGATATTGTGAAAAAAATCTATACATTTGTGAAAGTTCTGTAAATTTTTCTTGTTAAATGCACCGTATATGCTATAATAAGCCTTACAAAAAAAACTGCATGAAATGCGGTAACAAATATTCATACAGTAATACTTGGATATTGATATATCATACGGAGGTATCTTTATGAACGCATCAGCTATCAGAATAATTAAGACCGACACACTCGATGCCAAACAGCTTCTTGCCGTCAAAGAGCTTGAAGCCCTCTGCCGCAAGAACGAGAATCTTACAGGCAGTCTTTTCCTGTCCTCAGAGCTTAATGAATATCCTAACTTTCCCTGTTTTATGCTACTGTATGAAAACAATTTCTTATCCGCATTTTTATCCGTTTTTATTCCGGCCGAGGATGAAGCTGAGATTTCCGTATGCACTCATCCCGAGCACAGACTTCAAGGTTTTTGTAACATGCTCTTAGATGAAGCATTTGACCTTTTGGACGAATACGGCATCAATAACATAACATTTGTAACTGAGCCAAACGGCAAGGCATTTAGTTATGTTCTTAAGAGTCTCGAAGCTGTCAAATATAATTCTGAATACTTTATGACATTTAATGCCCCAAAGCTTCTCTGCGACGCATTAAAAGACAACGGCTACGAGCTTTGGCCCGCACCAGCCGAATCTCTTTCTGCGCATATTGACCTTCACCATCGGGCTTTTGACATCGAATATAATGATGCTGCCGATTTTGTTTCAGCGCTCTTTAACGACAACAGCATCAAACCTTTTTCCCTATACGACAAGACTTCTTCAGAAATACTTGGAAGCTGTTATATAGATGAATCCGTAACAGACAGCCTTATCATTCTCGGAGTATCCATATCCCCGAGTCACCAGGGCAAAGGACTTGGCAGAAATATGATGTTGCAGCTTATATCCAAATATGCCCTCTCCTACGGCAAACAGATAATGTTACAGGTTAGCGGCAATAATCTTCCCGCCAAGCACTTGTACGATTCTCTAGGTTTTACCGTGACCTCTCAATTTGATTACTGGTATCTTCCGTAATACAACCTACTGCGGATATAGGTGACACGCCACGCAGTGTCCGCCGCCGTAATCCTTATATTTAGGCGCAATCTCAGAACAAATAGGCATGGCATGCGGACATCTTGTATGAAATTTACACGCTCTCGGCGGATTAGACGGCGAAGGTATGTCACTTCCGAGCACAATTCTTTTCATTTTTCTATATGGATCAGCTATCGGCACCGCACTCAGAAGCGCCCTCGTATAAGGGTGCATAGGGTTACGAAACAGCTCCTCCTTATCGGCATGCTCCACTATACTTCCCAGATACATTACTCCCACTTCGTCTGCAAGATACTCTACTACGGACAAATCATGCGATATAAACAGATATGATAATCCGTACTCCTCCTGCAAATCCTTCATAAGATTAATTATCTGTGCCTGTATGGATACATCGAGTGCCGACACAGGTTCATCCGCAATAATAAGAGCAGGCTTCATTGCAAGCGCCCTCGCTATGCATATTCTCTGTCTTTGTCCTCCTGAAAATTCATGTGGATATCTTCCGGCGAAATATGAAGGAAGTCCACAATGCTTCATTATATCAAGTGTATATTCCATAAGCTCCTCTTTAGGCACAAGTCTATGAGCGCGCACCGGCTCCTTTATCGCTTCTCCGACAGGAATTCTCGGATTAAGTGATGCGAACGGGTCCTGAAATATCATCTGCATCTTAGGCCTTATATTCTTCGCAAGCTCCTTTTGCCTCATCCTAAAAATATCCTGTCCGTCAAGATACGCTCTTCCTCCTGTCGGTTCAGTCAGTCTCAAAATCGTTCTTCCCACAGTTGTTTTTCCGCAGCCGGATTCACCCACAAGTGCGAATGTCTTCCCTCTTCCTACAGAAAATGAAACACCATCTACCGACTTCACATATTTGACAGTATGCTTTATAATTCCACCCTTAAGGGGATAATATTTTTTCAGTTCTTCAACTACAAGAATGTTATTATCAGGCATTTTTGTTCTCCTTATTTGCCACATAACAGCTCACCTTATGCGTAGGTGTCACACTAACGAGTGTAGGATATTCATTCTTACAATCCTCTTCGCTTTCCTCACATCGGTTGTGGAAATAACAGTAATCCGGCAAACCAACGGGACTTGGCACATTTCCCTCTATTGAATATAACCTCTTACTCTTATTATCTTTTGTCGGACGTGCTTTCATAAGCCCTCTGGTATAAGGATGCAGCGGATTTTCGAATATCTCATACACCGTTCCCTGCTCAACAATTCGTCCGGCATACATTACCACAACCATTTCCGCCATTTCTGCCACTACACCGAGGTCATGTGTAATTAACATAATTGATGTATGAATCCTATCCTTAAGCTCTCTCATCAGCTCCAGAACCTGTGCCTGGATTGTCACATCAAGTGCAGTAGTCGGTTCATCCGCTATGATAAGCCTCGGCTCACATGAAAGTGCCATTGCTATAACCACTCTTTGCTTCATTCCTCCCGAAAGCTCATGCGGATAGCTTTTAACAATCTCCTCCGATCTTGATATTCCTACCATTTTAAGAAGTTCAATAACCTTACCTTTCAGTTCAGCATTACCTATATCAGGTCTGTGAACCAGAATCCCCTCCATAAGCTGCTCCCCTATCGTAAAAACCGGATTAAGGCTTGTCATCGGCTCCTGAAAAATCATCGCCACCTCTTTACCTCTTATCCTTCTCATCGAATCCTTATTCATTTTGGCAAGATCAAGTGCATCATCTCCAAGATTAAGCCTGATTTCTCCGCCTACTATAGATGCCGGAGGCTCCTGCAAAAGGCGCATAATACTCATGCTGGTGACAGACTTACCGCAACCGGATTCTCCGACTATCCCCACCGTAGTATTCTTCGGAATATCAAGGCTTATGCCATCTACCGCCTTCACTACTCCGTCATCCGTAAAAAAATGCACTTTAAGGTCATCTATCTCAAGCACATTACTGCTATCCTTCATATTAGCAGATGCCTCTGCCGCTATCGGTGCTTTTTCTCTGTTCTTAAACCACATACACATCCGCCTTTCCAAATATCACTTTTTAGGATCAAAAGCATCCCTAAGACCATCCCCGATAAAATTGAATGCCATAACTATAGCAAGAATAAAAAGTCCGGGCGGTAACCATATATTAAGATAGTTTCTCATAATTACGGATTTATTAACCGCATTTACCATGTTACCAAGCGATGCATAGGGAAAAGCCAAACCAACTCCAAGATAAGTCAGTGTAGACTCTGTAAGAATGAAGCCTCCCAAATCCATGGTAGCCATAACAATGATAATAGGAATGGCATTAGGCAACATATGCTTAAAAATCTGTCTTGCAACACTAAGCCCTGCCGCTTTAGCCGCATACATATATTCAGTCTCTCTTATGGAAAGCATCTGCGCCCTCACCATTCTCGCTACTCCTGCCCAGTTAAATATTCCCATAAAAATCATCAGATAATATATCTTATCCTCCGGACGTACTCCAAGAGTCATCATAAATGCTGACACAATAAGCATCATAGGAAGAAAAGGAATACAGTAGAACACTTCCACAAGGCGCATAATAATCATATCCACCACTCCGCCGTAATATCCGGCTACAGCTCCTAGAAGTACACCTATCACCAGTTCTATAAGTGTAACTGCCACTCCGAACTGTAACGAGATTTGTCCGCCATACATAAGTCTTGTAAAAACATCCCTACCATCAGCATCTGTCCCCAACCAGTGTTTAGCTGATATAGGTGCTTTAACATTGACACCTACCCCCGGTCTTTTAAGCGCCTCTGTATCATACATACTTATCTCTTCACCCGTGTTGGTATCAATATAGAAAATCTCATATTCTCCATAAGGCGAAAACAACGGGCCGACAATGCAAAAAACTACCGACAGGCATATAATAACAAGACCTGCGATTGCAAGTTTATTTTTAAGGAACCTCCTTAGCACAAGTTGTCCGGGCGACATTATCTTTTTATTATCTGCACTATCCATTATTTTACTTCCTCACTATCTGAATCTAATTATATATATTTGCGAAACTATACTACAAATCTCAAGATGAAATTTGTAATATAGTTTCGCAAATGTTTAGAATCTAGTTATCTGAATCTTACTCTCGGATCTGCAAGTCCATATAAAATATCCGAGATTAACGTCCCGAGCAAGGTCAGAACCGCCATAAACATCAGATATGTCATAAGGAAGGGAAAATCCTTGTTATTTACAGCATCCAGTGCAGTTTTTCCAAGCCCGTCTATTGCAAATATTCCCTCAGTAATTATGGCACCCGCGAACAAACCCGGAATGCTTCCTCCTATAAAAGTTATAATGGGAATGAGCGTATTTCTGAAAGCATGTTTGCCTACAACCTTGCTCTCCGGAAGTCCTTTTGCCCTTGCAGTTCTTACATAATCCGCATTCAGGACCTCTAACATATTAGTACGAACATATCTAAGCCAGCCACCTATACCGGTTATTACAAAAACCGTCACAGGCAAAATAAAATGATATGCTATATCAAGCACCAGACGAAAACCTGTGTAATCCTCTCTTGCACTTACCATTCCGGAAAGCGGAAGCCATCCCAGTCCCACAGCAAAAATTCTTTGCAAAACCGCAGCAAAGAAAAAAGACGGCAGAGATATACCCGCCAACGCCAGAAACATTATCAGGTAATCACGTTTACTATATTGTCTTCTTGCAGCGGCAATTCCCAAAGGGATAGCAATAAGAAGTTCAATCACAAAAGCTGACGCAGCCAGTGAAAATGAAATCCACATCTTACTGCCTATCACTTCCGTAACCGGTCTTTGGTATGTAAATGACACACCAAAATCTCCCCTGAGCGCGTCTGATAACCACTGTACATATCCCTCAACTATACCCTTGTTAAGGCCATAGAGTTCCCTTAGCTTCTCTTTTTGTTCAGCAGTAACAGTAGGATTTCCTGATGTCATCTGCTCCACAAAATCACCGGGCATCATCCTAAGCATTGCATATATAAGAAAAGATACTCCTAATAAAACAACCAGGCTTGTCAGAATTCTTCTTATTACATATTGTTTCATGTTATTCCTCCGTTCTTTTTTAGGTTTCCTCTTTATTCATTATTTATTCATTTTTAATAATTAAAACATTGATTCGCAAAATACAACACGTATAATTTCTGTATATATTTAAAAAATATAATATATATATATTTTAAGGATTCTCACTGAGTAATCCTTAAAAACTTAAAAAAGAAAGGAGCTATTATATGAAATATTATTGCGAAAACATTGATGCCGTACTAGGTGAAATCAATGCCTCAGCAGACGGTCTTTCCTCCGGCGAAGCAGTTAAACGCCTTGAGGCAAACGGCAAAAACAGACTTGCAGAAGCAAAGAAGGATTCTTTACTTAAACGTTTTGTTAACCAGCTCATGGATCCTATGATTATCATTCTTCTTGCCGCAGCTGCCATAAGTGGTGTACTTGCTGTAATCGAGAATGAAAGCTTTGCTGATGTTATTATCATCCTCGCCGTTGTAATTATTAATGCGGTTCTTGGTGTATATCAGGAAAACAAAGCAGAGAAAGCTATCGAAGCGTTGCAGGAGATGTCCGCAGCAACCTCTAAGGTTATAAGAGACGGCAAACTGGTATCCATTCCAAGCGAAGACCTTGTAGTTGGCGACATCGTTGTACTGGAAGCAGGAGATGCAGTTCCGGCAGACGGTAGATTGATAGAGAATGCCAGTTTAAAGATCGAGGAAGCGGCTCTCACCGGTGAATCCGTTCCCGTAACCAAGTTTATAGATATTATTAATCTTAAGGAATCTGCCCAGGATATACCTCTCGGTGACCGTAAGAACATGGTATACATGGGTTCAACCGTAGTATATGGCCGTGGTAAAGCTGTTATCACTGCAACCGGCATGGATACAGAAATGGGTAAGATTGCAGATGCCCTTGCTAATGCTAAGGAAGGTCAGACACCTTTACAGCTTAAGCTTAGCCAGCTTTCCAAAGTACTTACATGGCTTGTTCTTGTTATCTGTGCTATTATTTTCGGTGTACAGATTATCCGTGCAGGCGGTTTTGAACTTGAAACAGTTCTTAGTTCCTTTATGGTGGCAGTTTCACTTGCAGTTGCAGCTATCCCCGAGGGTCTTGCTGCCGTTGTAACCGTTGTTCTTTCAATCGGTGTTACCAATATGTCTAAGCGTAATGCCATCATCCGTAAGCTCACAGCCGTTGAAACCTTGGGTTGTGCACAGATAATCTGTTCAGACAAAACAGGAACTCTTACACAGAATAAGATGACTGTAGTAGATTTCTTCGGAGAAGATGAGAACTATATTGCACGCGCTATGGCTCTTTGCTGTGATGCAGAGCTTAGCGAAGATGGTGAAGTAACAGGCGAACCTACTGAGGCTGCTTTAGTTGCATGGGCGGCAAAGCTTAATCTTCAAAAATATAATCTCAAAAAGGATTTCCCAAGAAGTGGTGAGGCTCCTTTTGATTCAGGAAGAAAATTAATGTCAACCGTACATCGAGTTACAGAAGGCTTCATCCAATTTACTAAGGGTGCACCGGATGTAATCTTAGACAGATGTACAACATACCTTAAAGACGGCAAACCTGTTCCTATGACAGAGGAATACCGTCAAAGCATTATTAAGAGCAACAAAGCAATGGCTGATAAAGCACTTCGTGTCCTTGCTTGTGCGCAGAGAACTTATGACAATGAGCCTGCTTCCTATGAAGCAGATGACCTCGAAAAAGACCTTTGCTTCGTTGGTCTCAGCGGTATGATTGACCCTGTTCGTCCGGAGGTCAAATTAGCTATTGAAGAATGTAATCATGCCGGAATTACAGCTATCATGATTACAGGTGACCACATTGATACAGCTATCGCGATTGCCAAAGAACTTGGTATTCTTAAAGGCGATAAGAAAGCCATTACAGGTTCACAGCTTGATGCCATGGATGACGAAACCTTCAAAAAGGAATTCCGGTCCATCGCGGTATATGCGCGTGTACAGCCCGAACACAAAACCCGTATAGTAAATGCGTGGAGAGATGCCGGCTATGTAACAGCCATGACAGGTGATGGTGTTAACGATGCTCCTTCCATCAAGTCAGCCGATATCGGCGTCGGTATGGGTATAACAGGAACAGACGTTACTAAGAATGTTGCTGACATGGTTCTTACAGACGACAACTTTGCAACCATAGTTGGTGCTGTAGAAGAAGGCCGTCGTATATACGACAACATCCGTAAAGCTATCCAGTTCCTCTTAGGCTCAAACATGAGTGAGGTATTAAGTATATTTATAGCCACACTTTTAGGCTTTACTATTTTGAAACCGGTTCATCTTCTTTGGATTAACCTTGTAACTGACTGTTTCCCTGCTCTTGCACTTGGTATGGAAAAAGCAGAGCGTGATATCATGTCCCGTAAACCTCGAAAAGCCAAAGCAGGCATCTTCTCTGATGGTATGGGCATCGATATTGCTTATCAGGGCTTAATGGTATCAGTTCTTGTATTGGCTTCATATTTCATCGGACACTTTATGGAATCAGGTGTATGGGAAATTGCTGAAAGTGCTGATGGAATGACTATGGCATTCCTTACCATGTCCGTAGCTGAGATATTCCACAGCTTTAACATGCGTTCACAGCGTAGCAGTCTCTTCAAGCTCGGAACCCATAATAAGATGTTACTCGGTGCGTCAGTATTCACACTTATTGCTACAACGCTTGTATGTGAGGTACCTTTCCTTGCCAAGGCATTCGGCTTCGCCAGCGTAGGTTTATCAAACTACATCGTTGCCATCTTACTCGGCGTACTCGTTATCCCGATTGTAGAAATTGTCAAACTCATTCAAAGGAAAGCACACAAATCATAAACAGGAAGGCTATGCGGGATATAAGTCTATTTAGTTAAAACAAGTCTGTAAATTACACATATGATTGATGATGTATTCCCGTTAAGACTGTTGAAAAACGTCAGCACTTAACGAAGAAAATGAGGAGTAATGCTTATCAGATAAATCAATTGTTTTGAGATTATCTGTATTGCATTACTCCTCATTTGGTTTTCTGAGTTTAGTACTGTTACGTTTTTCACCAAGCGAGAGCGTGTCTTAGAGGGAAACATCATCAATCATATGTGTTTGATACAAAATGTGCATTAACTAAATAGACTTATATCCCGCATAGCTTTTCTACTTAAGTTTTAGCTTCTCGATTTCGTTGACATAGCTATAGTAAGTCGAGGTATTCTCAGGTATGGTCGACATGTCGATTGTGTCGGGATTGTATATAATCATGTCTTTTCGCTGATAAACGGGAAGCATGGTTGCCCAACTCATAACTCTGTCAAGTGCTTCTGCGACAAGTTGCTTTCTTTCTGCAAAATCAAGTGTCTTAGTTATTTCTACCATGAGTGCATCAAGCTCGGCATCCTGAATCCATGTACGATTAGAGCCTCCTGCTTTTACATATTCGCTTCCGTATAACTGTGTCATATCGCAATCAGTTACATTTCCCCAGCTCATAATCCACATATCAATATCATCTCTTTGTACGCGATTAGTAAGGAGACTAAATTCCATATCGCTTATTATAAGCTCGCCACCCATAGCCCTTAAATCATTTGCCATCTGTGTAAGAATAGGTGTAGACGGATGGGATTCTGCTTTGCCTATGCCAACCTCTACCACCAACTGTTTGCCGTCTTTCATAAGCTTACCGTTTATCTGCTCATATCCTGCTTCCTTGAAGCACTGAAGCGCCTTCTGTGGGTCGTAGCCCCAGTATTCACCTGCATCATCGGGATATTCTGCAAGAGTGGGTGTCATAGGTCTTTCGATAATTTCTGCAAGATCCCCATAATAAGTTCTTATCGCCTGAGACCTTGTCATAAGATGCATAAGTCCTTCTCTTACTTTTATGTCAGGAATTCTTTTTGCGCTTATAGCTATATATCCATATCCTGGATATCCTGTAAGTGAATATGGTATCTCTTCATCTTCAAGCTCATCTATAACCTCAAGTGAGGCTGCCGGATCCGTAATATCTATATCCCCTTTGATTATCGCACTGATTTTTTGTTCCTCATCTATAACCTGGTACTTCACAAATGAAATGTGTGGGGCACCAAGAAAATAATTCTCGTTAGCCTTTACGGTAACGATATTATTTTTGTAGCTTTCAAAAATAAAAGGTCCTGAACCAAGCGGTGCAGAAGACTTATCCTTTACTCCTGCCAAATCCCCCTTCACATAATCTTCCCCATAATAATGTTTCGGAACAAGCTGAACAAGTCCGAGAAGTCTGTCACCTATAATGTTTACGCCATCCACAAGCACGGTACATGTAAGCTCATCAACCCTCGTGATTCCGCTTATGGTTTCCGCATTACCTTCACGATACTCCTCAAGCCCCACAATATCAAGCGAAGTTGCAAATGTACTCATCCCATCATAATTAGGATCACAATATACATAGTAAGCAAAAATCAAATCATCTATGGTAACTGCCTCACCATCCGAGAACGTCATCCCTTCATTAAGCTTAATAGTATACTTCGTCTGCTGTTTAGAATCATTTTCAATCACTTCAGTTTCAATATGACCTGCTTTATCCTTAAGTTCATTATTTTCATCAAGCTCACATACGCTGACAAATATCAATTCCATAGCCTGCGCATCATATGCTGTCTGATAAAAAAACGGTGAAAACACACCATTAAATGCTCCTGTTCCTATTACCAGTGTACCCATGGAGCCCTCTGAGCCACTGCCATTATCCTTTTTTCCGCATGCCAACAGCGATGCCATGACAATAACCACCATAAATATTGTAAGTATTCTTTTTTTCATTGCCCTCTCCTTCTGAATAAAAAAATAAAGTTATGGAAGTTTATTACTACCATAACTTTATTGTCCCCAGAGTACTTACAAATATTTAAGCTTTAATCAATATATCCGAAAAAAATATTACCTTGTTCCTCAAATTTCTTAGTTGCATCCGTTATACTTAACTTCGAACGGGTTCCCGTTAATGCACTATACAGAGTAATATTCTTACTGTCATAACCGGTTATAAGAACATATTCATCTGCTGAAAGCTTTCCTACAACAGGACGTCCTTCATTAATACTGTAAAATATCTTATCAAGGCTCAATCCTGCAAATGAAAGATATTTAAGCTCACCGGTAGCGGTAATTATTTCTTCAACATTCTTGCCTTCCTTAAAAAGGCTCGCGCTTATAGTGACTACTCCTGCTTTTTTAAGCATCGCATCTATACATGCTACCATTGTATTATCTTCATTTACCTGAACCGATATATCAGATAAATTGATGCTGCTGTACGTATTACCTCGCTTCCATATATAACGCCATTCATCATCGACTACGATTCCCATATTGGCATCAGCTGTTTCTATCGCTTTCGGTAAATCAACATAGCTTCCGAGGTACTCACCTTTTGCATATACATAATAGCCGGCTTCCGAATTCTCCTTAACATCAAAGGCAAACTCTTCCCCGGTAAAATGAACATTACTTACCTTAATAACCTCCGGTTTGCTCTCCTTTACAGTTGCAGAAATAGTTAGTACAGCTTCCTTTTTCTTAAGCTCCGTAGCTACATTTCTTATGCCTAAAATTTCATTTCCGGTAGATGTATTTCGTGTAAGATAATCAACCTCTATGGGCTTAAATTCACCTGTTTCATCCTTCTGATATCTGTCAAGAGTAATCATTCTATCCGAAATAGTTATATCCTTTATATAGATATTCTCTTTTTCGTATATACCGACTTGTGTAGCATCTCCATCTATTATACAGATTTTATAAAAATAATATTGCTGTGTGCCGTTTATCTGTTGCACCGCATCTGCTTTCCTTGCTACACCATATACTATATCTTCATCCATGTAATCAAACAGCTCTACAACATCATCAGCACCGCATTTTATATGTTTCTCACTATTGGCTTCCAAGTCCATAATGGTAAGCTCTTGTGTGCTATCTCCCGCATTCTGTTTCCACACAAGTGTATTACCGGCTTTATTGGTTACATAATTGCCTTTCTTAAGACCCTCCAGAACCACTACATATTCCTTACTGGTAAGGTCAACCGAGTATAATTTCTCATCCATTACAAAATATAACCAATTACTTGGATTAAGATAACAAATCTCTCCAACCGTTCCCTGCAACATATCAAACGACTGATCATACGGAATATACATAACCTCCTCTATACGGTTTTCTGCCTCAATATATTTAAATACGGACATTCCGACACAGCCCTCATGTTGGCCTCTGTTCATATATCCATATACTATAAATGTCACATTACCTTCGTCGTCTATCTTGGCAATTCTTATGTCGTGCTCCTGCAATGCACAGCGGACATCCATTTCTTCATCCCTGAATGAAAAGATTCTGATAAGCCTATGTTCCTTGGCATAATATTCCCAAAGTTCTCCGTTTCTTACGAAACATACTCTTTGTCCCGAAGTATCCTCAAGTACATCATGTATCGCTGCGTCCAAATCTGCCGTTATGCCCACATTAATGTTATTGGTGTACATATTTTCTGAAACCGGTTCAAAATACTGCTCCATGGTTCTTTCGAAATCAAGAAGATAGGTTCTTGTAGATGTAAATTTGGTTCTGTAATACTCTTTAACCTTATAAGTTTCCTTCGTTCCGTACATATTACTGAAACTAACCATATAATCCACGGTAAAATAAGATATATTTCCATTTATTTCCTTAAGGGAAATCTGTGGCTTACCTATCCTCTCCACATCAAGATTACCCCATGTAATCTGATTAAAGCTGGAATAAATATTTACCTTACCATAATTAGTATTATCACCCTTAGAGCCCGATTCCAGATAGCGTACCAGTTCAAGTGCAGCGTCTTTATCAAAGGTTCTCTCATGAAAATCGCTTACATACGCAACCTTTTCCGCCGCATTATCTATTCCCATGATAAGTCTTGTGTAGTAGTTCGCTGTTCTTCCATCCTCAAGTGAGAGTATGATTATCAGATGGTAATCTTCACCCACATTCATAAGATTGTCGATATTAAATGTCACATCAATGACCTCATCAGCCTCTTCATATGCTTCCACCGAGGTCTTCTCCAACACCCTTGTCATGTCAAGGCTTCTTATCTCATACGATATTCCCGTCACCTTTGTTCCATAGGTATCTATCGAAAGTCTTAACTTGCGCTCCTCACCAAGCGGCGTAATCGTATCTCTGGTCGACATAATATCTATATCATCCACATAACCGTGTAAAGTATTCATTTGTACATCACCGCACCAAAAATGCACCATCGGTAATGTTGCGTCTCCCATCAACATCTCAACAGCGGGCTGGTTCTCCTTCGGTTTCTTATGCTTATTAAAAAGCATAATTCCCACAACCGCTATAAATATTATTATTAATCCGGATACATACCAAAGTATTTTCTTCAAAATAGAATCCTCACATATTTGTTATTTTTAGGCATTTACAAAACTATGCTATTAAGTATCTGCTAGTTATCTTTGAGAAGTCTTCTGAGTGTAGGGTTAATTTCAAAAAAGTTCTCAATGCTGCTTATCTTCTCTGCATTATCCGGTACAGAAGCAGCTTCCTTCTTTAAAACACCTCTGATAAGCAGATTCTTTGGTGTGTGCTCCATATCTATGAATTCAAGTATCTGTGTTCTATATCCCTGTTCCTCGAGATACTGTGCTCTTAATGCATCTGTCAGAAGTGCAGACATTCTTTCCTTTATTATTCCATACTGAAATACCGGTGCAAGAAGTTCGTTCTTAATCTGCGCATTAATCTCATGCTGACAACATGGCACTGAAAGAATAACCTTTGCTCCCCACTTAACCGCCTTATAAAGTGCATAATCCGTTGCTGTATCACAAGCATGTAAGGTAACTACCATGTCCACTTTATCAGTACCGTTATAATCAGCTATATCACCCTTAAGGAACTTAAGCCCTTCACTATAGCCATATTTTTCACTAAGCTTATTACAATTATCAATTACATCCTCTTTAAGATCAAGTCCTGTCATCTTAACATTGTAACCATTCATCACCTTAAGATAATAGTACATGGCAAATGTAAGATATGATTTACCACAGCCAAAATCAAGTATAGTTACTTCCCTATTCTTCGGAAGCTCTGTAAGTATATCTTCAACAAATTCCAGAAATCTGTTTATCTGACGGAATTTATCATATTTCTTCTGAACAATTTTGCCTTCCTTCGTCATAACCCCGAGGTCAATAAGAAAAGGAACCGGTTGTCCCTCCGGAAGTACATAAGTCTTTTGACGGTTATGTGAAAGCGGCATTTTTCTCTCACTCTTTACCTTTCTGGCAATCATAGTTATATTACCTTTACCGCCCGAAAGCACAGTTATAGTTTCATTAACCGTAATAATCTGAGCCTGTTTAAAATCATTTGCAATATATTCCATAAGCATATGTAAAGCCTTATCTTTAGCAATATTCTCATGAAATACCTGTGTTCCCTCATATCTTGTAAACTGAAAACCTATCTCACCCTTCATTTCCAAAGGACGCACCTTTACCTTAGTAACACCTGTCTTTTTCTTGGGATTACTAAGAATTATGCTTACCATATCTTCATTCAATATGCTTATAAGTTTATCGTTTAATTTTTCCATATCATTCATAACACAAACCGCTCCTTTGACGCGTATAGTTTATCATATTTTGCGTTAAGCCTCAAGTTAATCAAGCATGAATACACTAGCTGATGCGTGCAACAACAAAGGAATTAGCAGGCACCTTAATTTCATTACAAGCCTTGAGTGTACTTACAACAGGAACAAATCTTGAAGGCTCTGAAATTGTATTACCGAGCAGCTTATCCTGTCCGCCAAGTGTAGTTATTCTAATCTTCTCTTTAACGCCCCACGCCTCATCCAAAACAAGTTCTACTGTTTTATCTTCATCCGTTGCGTTAACAGCCTTAACAATGATATCACCTGTTCGCTCGCAAAAACTGAGTGAATAGTATATACCTTCTTTGGCTGCTTCTTTTTCTTTTCCTAATGTATCAATTGTCATGGTACCCATATTATCAGCATACATCTGCTGCACATAATAGCTCGGTGTCCCGTAAGACTCAGCCCCATCAAACCATATCATATCCGGTGACCACTGTGCATATCCGAGCTTCGCAAAAAGCGGAGCATAAGATGCCAGCACAACAACATCCGCATTACGTTCAACACCTGTAAGAAATGCCGCTTCTGCCAAAGCTCCCCAGAGAGAGTTGGCTTCCGGTTTGTTCATTCCGCTTGTAGGATGCGCCGCATATTCACCTGAGAAAACCTTCACGTCACGTTCATAATTGTCATAAAAATCCACATGTGAAAGCAACCATTCCGGCTTCACATAATAATGCTCATCAACGGCATATACGAAGTTTTTAGCTTCTTTTCTGTTTTTGTAAAAATCCCATGCCATTGTATATCTCTCGGAAGTTATATCCGGTCCCGCAGAGCCGATGAGCTTTATGTCAGAATCATATTCATGAATTACCTTCTCGAACTCCACATATCGTTCAAAGAAATCTGCCTTATCAGTCTGCCACTGTTCATTGCCAACTCCAATCATCTGAAGCTTAAACGGCTTAGCATGTCCCATCTGTGCACGCACTGCTCCCCACTTTGAATCTACGCTGCCGTTTGCAAATTCTATAAGATCTATTGCATCCTGAAGGAATCCTTTAAATTCCTCGCTGTCTATTCCAACCATTTCTTCAGACTGGTACTGGCACGCAAAACCAACATTAAGCACAGGCAAGGGCTTAGCTCCTATGAGCTCACAAAGAAGAAAATACTCATAATAGCCAAGTCCCAATGTCTGGTTATAGTGACTGTACTCTCCGCAATATCCGTTCGCTTCATTGTTACCATGCACTGCCCAACGGTTCCAATTATTCTTACGCTGCCATGATGGTTTAAGGCTGTCTTTAAATCTATATCTGTTATCAAGAGTATTTCCTTCGACTATACAACCACCCGGGAATCTGATAAATCCGGGTTTAAGCTCCTTTAATTTTTCAAAAAGATCTTTTCTGAATATCCCTGCAACCGCATCCTCCGGAAACATTGATATATAATCAAACTCTACTACTCCCGGTTCTGAAAGACACAAAACAAAAGAAGCTCCTCTGACCTCCTCCATAGCCTTAAGTGTAAGCTCGTATTTCTTAAAGAAATTATATGTCTCATCAGTTCCTTCATTCACATTTATTCTTACCTTGTCTGTATAAGCCTTACCATCTTTTTCTACCCATACAACGAAATCTTCGCTAAATTTTACGTTTCTGGCAAAGAATGATACCTTATACTCCATATCCTTTTTTAGACAGATACCATCATATGCCTTATTTGAAAGACCACTCATAGCCTCATTGGCTTTAACACGCATATAATGCGGATTCTCTTCACAGTGCGGACTTCCCATAACTGTTCTTAAGCCCACTTTCTCCGCTGCCGGATACGGACTCCACGCATAGCCGCCATCGTACTCTGTGTAATAATCCTTCGCGTCTCCCTCTGCCCTAAGGAATTCGAATGCCCTGTTCTCTATCATCTCTGCGTACAGTCCGCCGTCTGCCGCATAATTAATGTCTTCAAAAAATAATCCTATCATCCCATCATTGATGGCTACACCCATTTTTTTATCAATCTGAAGCTGCATATTATTCTCCCGTTTCTTATGTTTTATAGTAACACTTTATAGTCACAAATACTCTGACATATTTACGCATAATGCACTTTATCATAGAATAAACTTAACAAATATAGCATACCTTAAATTAGTAACTCTTGCAAGAAAATGTACTACTTCTTAATAAATAATTTCTATTTCTCCCACATTCCCTCAAACACCTTGGTAGCAGCCCCTTGCATCATTACACTTTTACCCTCTTCCCAGCATATATCAAGCCTTCCTCCCGGAAGTCTTACAAGCACATCTTTCTTATTAATGTATCCACCTAATTTCATAGCAACGACTGCAGCACATGCTCCCGTTCCGCAAGCCAGCGTCTCTCCCGTACCTCTCTCCCAGACTCTCATTTTTATCTCATCTTCTCCGATAATTTCCACGAATTCAACATTGGTTCTTCTTGGAAAAAGTTCGTCCTTTTCGATCATCGCTCCGTATTTTGCCACATCATACTCATCCAGATTATCTACCACAATTACGACATGCGGATTCCCCATGGACACGCATGTAATTTCAAATACATTATTCTGTATCTCAACTTTTCTTCTGACTATTTTTTCTCCATCGAGCTTAACCGGTATAAGCTCCGGCTCAAGGATAGGCTTTCCCATATCCACA
Source organism: Lachnospiraceae bacterium (assembly GCA_017456585.1). GTDB lineage: Bacteria > Bacillota > Clostridia > Lachnospirales > Lachnospiraceae > SIG300. The sequence continues at coordinate 27,246 of JAFTJD010000016.1, read as the reverse complement.
CATACCTCAAGCACCCTGTCATTTTCTATGATAAGTTCCAGACTTTTTATCCCTGCCAGAGTTTCTATAAGTAGCCTTTTACTTTTTTTAAGTCCATAATCATATACATATTTTCCCACGCATCTTATTCCATTACCGCACATTTCACTCTGTGTTCCGTCTGCATTATACATATCCATTTTGAAATCTGCGAGTTTTGACTCTCTAATAAGTATAACTCCGTCGCCTCCTATGCCAAAATGTCTGTTACTTAGCATAGGAACAAGCTTAGCATATTCATTTATTTCATTTTTACGATCATCAATGTATATATAATCATTTCCGAGTCCATGCATCTTTACAAATTTCACACATAATCCCACCATTTTCAATACAATGAATATCATTTTATATTAGTGTATTCCTTGATACTTTTTTTGCTACTTATCCGCTTCAAATAAATTTGACATGCCTATCTTACAGATGATATACTCTATATAATGATTGGAGGGATACAACTATGAAGAAACTTGGATTTGGTCTTATGCGATTACCGCTTAACACACCCGGTAACGGCAAAGACATCGACATGACAACTGTCAAAAAAATGGTAGATGAATTCATCGGTGCCGGCTTTACATATTTCGATACCGCTTACCCTTATCATGGTGGAATGAGCGAATCGGCATTTCGTGAAGCAGTTGTAGAGCGCTACCCAAGAGAGGCATATACCATAACCGATAAGATGCCTATTTTTAATAAACCTACCGAAGAAGGTATGCAGGATATCTTTAATGAGCAGTTAAGCCGTTGCGGTGTAGACTATTTTGATTATTATCTTTTACACGCAATGGATCATGAACGTTATGAATATTGCAAGCAGGTACACGCTTTTGAATTTGTATCAAGAATGAAGACAGAGGGAAAGATAAAACATATTGGTTTTTCCTTCCATGACAGCGCTGCCGTACTTGATGAGATTCTTTCTGAGCACCCTGAGATTGAATATGTACAGCTTCAGATTAATTATATTGACTGGGACGACAAGAATGTTGAAGGTCGCAAATGCTATGAAGTCTGCCTTAAGCACAACAAGCCTGTCATAGTAATGGAGCCTATTAAGGGCGGAAGCCTTGCAGTTCTTCCGGAGAAAGCAGAAGCATTATTAAAGAATTATAACAACGATGCTTCTATCGCTTCATGGGCTGTAAGATACGTGGCATCTCTTGATAATGTAGTTATGGTTCTTAGCGGAATGAGTAACGAAGAACAGATGCTTGATAACTTAAGCTACATGAAAGACTTTGTTCCTCTTAATGAGACGGAACAGGGACTTATCTCAGAAGCAACCGACATAATTAAGAACGCCATCGCAGTTCCTTGTACTGCTTGCCGCTATTGTACTGACGGCTGCCCTATGCAGATTAACATTCCTGAGATTTTTAAGATATTTAACAACACAAAGAAATTCCCGGGTATCCCTGCTCAAGCAGCTCCCGGACAGTACAAACGCCTCACCGAGAAATCAGGCAAGGCATCAGACTGTATCGAATGTGGTCAGTGTATGGAGCATTGCCCACAGCACATCGATATAACTACATGGCTCAAGAATATAGCAGAAGTTTTTGAATAACAAGTATTAAGAATTTATAAATATAAAAGCGCCTTATTGACTGTAGGGCGCTTTTATAGTATCATATACTTGATTTTTTGTATACAGAAAGGAGTTGGTTGTGTGGATACGCTTCCTCGAAGTAGTAGCGAAGATATTCCTATACGAATGCCTTCAAGATTAAAGATTTGTGTTTTCGTAGACAGATTTCGCTTCTCTGTAGTGAATCTGAACTGATGCTTATTTACTGATACTTATTATTGATACTACACGACAAACACATTTATTTTATTTTGGAGGTTATTAAAATGCCTGATATAGCAGGACAACTATTATTACAATTTATACTCATTTTGGTCAATGCTTTCTTTGCTGCGACAGAGATAGCCGTTATTTCTCTTAACGAGAAGAAATTAAAGGCACGTGCAGATGATGGTGACAAGAAAGCCTTAAGAATGTTAAAGATGATTGACGAGCCGACTCGCTTCCTCTCAACCATTCAGATAGGTATCACTCTCGCCGGATTCTTAGGTTCCGCTTTTGCTGCAGATAATTTTGCAGAGAAACTTTCCGGATTTATAGTTAAAGCCTTTAACATTTCCGCATCACATGTTGAATTGATTAACACTGTAGCGGTTATCGCAATTACAATTATACTTTCATTCTTCACTCTTGTTCTCGGTGAGCTTGTTCCAAAGCGTGTAGCTATGAAGCATAAAGAGAAGTTCGCAGAGGCTGTGTGTGGTTCAATATCAACACTCGCACTCATCCTCAAGCCAATCATTTGGCTGTTGACAGTATCAACAAACGGAGTGCTCAGACTTTTTGGAATTGATCCTCACGAGAAGAAGGATCCTGTATCAGAAGAAGATATCGTCCTTATGTTGGATGCAGGTGCTGATGAAGGAAGTTTTAACCAGAATGACATTGAATACATAAAAAATGTTCTCAAGCTCGACGGTATGACTGCCGAAGATGTTATGACTCCTCGAAGATCTATCATTCTTATTCCGCAGGACGCAACTAAAGAAGAGATTCTTGAGCTTATCGGAACAGAAGGTTATTCAAGAATCCCTGTTTATGCAGATACTACAGACAACATCATAGGAATCCTTTATGCGCGTGATTTCTTACTCAAGTATACACGCCCGGATTTCAAGCTTGAAGATGTAATGTTCCAGCCTACATTTGTTCCGGAAACAGCTCATCTGGATGTTCTTTTCAAGGATATGCAGAAGGAGCATAACCACATTGTAGTAGTTATAAACGAATACGGCGAAACTGCCGGTATCGTTACAATGGAGGATATTCTCGAAGAAATCGTTGGTGAGATTTGGGACGAGCGAGATGAAGCTATCGAGAATTTTGTTGAGCTTGAAAAGGATAAATATCGTGTTCTTTGTTCAGCAAACATTGAGGATTTCTTTGAATTCTTCTCTCTTGATTCTGATGAAGAAACTGAGGCCACTACCATTAACGGATGGATTATTGAGCAGATCGGAGATATTCCTGAGCAGGGTTCATCATTCAATTATGAGAACCTTGTTATAAATATCACCAAAGCTGATGAACTCATGGCTCACGAGGTTACTGTCGAAGTAGTCGAAATAGCTTCTGACGACTCAGAAGAAGATGATTAATATATTATTTCTATAACAAAATGCTCCGGAAAGTTGATTACAACTTCCCGGAGCATTTTCAATACGCTCAATTTGCTGTGACACAGCTTATATCAGATTAATTCTTTTATTCTATGCCGCAATATCCTTTTTAGTGTATTTTGTGAATCCTATCAAAAGAACTACTATCATATACAACATTCCAAGTGCTATCGACAAACCACCAAGACATTTATTCGCAACAATATCTGCCGGTTCCGCATACGCATATGGTGTAATATATTTAAGAAATTCTGCCTTCTCGCTAAGATTACAGATTATATTCATAAAATAGAAAATCACTGCTACTCCAAGTCCCATTGCGATACCTGAATTACTCATAAATGCAGAAATTCCAAAGCAAATCACTGCAATTTCCAGCTGCAACAAAAAATATCCTACATGAATAAGTAGAAATTCCTTCATCGGAATATCTTCACCAATCATTGCTATCGATGCAGCACTGGCCAATACAACGATAACATTCAAAGCAACTATCTGTATAACAACTGCACAAAGCTTTTGAAGCACTACCGAGCTTTTCTTAATAGGATGTGTCAACAAGAATTCTGCCGTATGCTCCTTTTCCTCTTTTGCAAGCATCGATATTCCAAGGAAAGCGGCAAAGAAGCCTCCTCCAAGCCCCAACATATTACCACATTCAACACCATAGAAGCCTATAAGCGTTCCGAAATTAAGCTTATCCATTCCAAATGCAGATGTAAACATACCCATGTTTGCAAACAAATCATTCATACCATCCATTTGAGTCTTCATCTCAGGATACATGAATACGCATACCAATATCATAAACGTGATAATCGCTGTCCAAATTATAAAACCTTTTAATCCTTTTCGTAATTCTTTATACAATACAGGCATTTTCATATCTTTCGTCCTCCCATCCCCGGTTATTCATAGTAATGCATGAATATTTCTTCCAACTTAGGTTCAGTTATAGTCATATCTGTTATCGGCAAGCGTCCTATTTCCAATATAAGATTTTTGATATCGCCCTGATACAAAAATGCAACTGAAGTATTGGTGGCCTCAACAGATTTCGCCTGTATAGCATCAGGAAGAGAATTAATTCCATGTAATATAACTCTCTTTGCTCTTGTTTTTGAAAGATTCTCTATACTATCTACCGCAACAATATTTCCCTCACGGATAATCGCTGCGCGTGTACAATTCTGCTGTACCTCAGATAAAACATGCGAAGAAAAGAATACAGTTGCTCCTTCTTTTCTTCTTTCATTCAATAACGAAAAAAATTCATTCTGCATAAGCGGATCAAGACCGCTGGTTGGTTCGTCCATTATGTACAACTGAGGTTTATGCTGCATTGCACATACAATCCCTACTTTTTTACGATTGCCAAGAGATAATTCGCTTATTTTTTTCTTTGTATCAAGTTCTAATCTATCACATAATTCCTTAGCTTCTTTATCACATTCCTTGCCTCGAAGCTTCGCTGAGTATTTTATAAGCTCGTCTACCTTCATAGCATTATAAAAGTTTGCTTCCGAAGGAAGATATCCTATATCAGCAAGATATTCCGATGCCTTACTTAATGGCTTACCTAATACAAATGCTTCACCCGAATCTGCAGATATCAGTCCGAGAAGAATTCTTATTGTAGTAGATTTACCGGCACCGTTCGGTCCGATAAATCCAAAGAATTCTCCTTGTCCTATTCCAAAGCTAACATCAACAATACCTCTTGACTTGCCATAACTCTTAGCAAGATGATTTATCTTAACTATATCCATCTCTTGTACCTCCTAATATTCCATTTCTATTATCGGTGCAGCAAGATACACTCTTGTTTGATTAGTTTCTTCATTGTGATTAATCGCTATGTTGAAATTAATTTCTTTATCGCCTACCTTGATTCCCTGTGACATACCCTCAACATATGCATAAATACTAAAGAGTTCATCAGTTCTGTTCTCAGTAACTATATCGGATTCAAAGCACTTAAGCACCTCGTCCGCAAGCTTGTTTTTAGCATCAATGTCAAATGTCCCTTCATAATTCGATACCAAGGTAACTGTAACATCATCATCTAACCCAAGGTTTCTTAATTCATTTCTTATTATATCGGCATAATGACATACACTTTCAGGTGAATCTTCTATATTAAGCTCATACATAATGTACTGTGCACATGCATTTTCATCCTCAATCGTCACCAGACTAATAAGTGTAGCAGCATATTCACCGTCCTTTTTGATGCATATCGTATCTCTTCCCATATCCCAGGATGCCTCAAAGGAATATTCTGTAATCCCAAGCCCCTTGGCAAGCTTTTTTAGAAGTCCCTTTTTCTCGTAACTTGTCATATTCATGCCACCATAATAAGCAGCAGCCCTAATCTCTCCCGAAGTAGAAATATAGCTATCCTGCATAGTCATTATCTTCATCGCATCCGTAAGTATGACTTCTTCATCCTTCCGGAACACAACCATTATAATAATACTAATAACCAGAATAGCTATTCCAATACTTAACCATTTAATATTTGTCTTCATGCATACCTCCGATAAGCAAATGCTTATCAGAAGTATTGACATGATTATTTGTTATAATACAACTATTCGCCTCTTATAATAAATTCTTCTGCATATGGCAATGTTTTAATCCAGTCACAGAATACATGCCACTCATCCAGCTTATGATTACGTCTTGCCGCATACATGTTAGAAAGATTCTCATAATTCATCGTGCAGGTTCTCATCTGATTGTAGCTTGATGGCAGAAGCTGAATTAAATCCCACCAATATGCTTTATCTTTATTCTCCATATATTTAAGTCTTACCGACTCAATATAATCAACCATTCCTTTAGCAAATGCTTCTGATTCAGGTGTCAGCTTATCGAAGCTGAAATCCTCCATCACAATTGGTTTTGAATGAATTTTGTGCATGGTACTTGTTGAATTAGCAACTGTTCCCACCTTATATGTATCAAATTCTTTCCACCAATATAATGGTGCCGTAATATCTACAGACACAAAAATCTGTCTGATAAATTTACGATGGTCGCTGCCTGCTTTTGCAAGTCTGGAGCCAAGTCCTAAATCATTAGGTCCGAGTACATAATTGCCTTCTGAATCATAGCTACTATCCATCTTATCCCAACTGTTAAGCGGATTACGTGCTCCTCTCATAGCATTCTCAAGATTCATTACAGATGTTCTTTCTAATTTAATCACAAGCCTTCTCCTCTCATTTTCTAGTGGCGCTATCGCGTCGCTTGGTTTCCCTATCACCTTTTTTTACTCACAAGCACGCACTCCGTGCTCTATAATCTGCTTTGCAGATTGCTTGCTCATACCGCGTCGGAAAACCAAATGCCGCTATCGCGTCGCTTGGTTTTCCGTTTCGCGCTTATTTTGTAAGGAATATCTCTGCTATAGGTGAGTCCTTAGGAAGTATCAGTGTATTCTGGTCGCCTGAAAGCGAAACCTTTGCCGCATCAAGTGAACGAACGAATGAGTAGAATTCTGCCTTTTCTTCACTTGAATATGCATCTGAAAGAATCTGCATGTACTCTGCCTCACCTGCTGCTACAAGTTGCTCTGCCTGTGCTGTTGCTTCCGCAAGCATAATTGCAATTTCCTTATCTGTAGCGTTTATAATAATCTGAGCCTCAGCATCACCCTCTGCAATATATGTTGCTGCTATCTTATCACGCTCTGAAATCATTCTCTCATATACACTTGTCTTATTGTCTGCAGGCAAATCAAATCTCTTAGTTTCAACTGTAAGTATCTTGATACCATACTGATCCATTGATGTGCCGACAGCTGCCATTATCTGCTCTGTAAGCTCACCATCACGACTGGTAATTACCTCATTCTGTTCGATTGTACCAATTACATTCTTAATTGCATTATATACAACTGCATCGATACGATTTTCTGCATTTGCCACTGAAGAGTTAAGTGTCTTAGCGAAATCAAGCGGAGAAGTTATCTCCCAAAGAACATAACTGTCTGTAATCATTGTCTTCTTGTCAGCAGTAATAACATCTGACTCTGCAAGGTCATAATGTAACATCTTCTTTGGAAGAACCGTTGTAGTTTCAAGGAACGGAATCTTAAAACTAAGTCCCGGCTCTGTGATTACTCTGTCGATTTTACCAAACTGACGAACTAATTTATATTCATCTTCCTGTGTAACAACAATGGAAGAACCTAATGCTATTACAGCTAAAACCAATACGATTATAGCTAAAACTTTTCCAACTTTTTTCATATTATATATCCTCCTTAATTAGTGCCGTTAAAGCTGTCTAACGGATACATCATCTCTACTGAGCTTCCGTCTGTTCCATCAATTATAATCTTCATGTTAGGAAGAACGTCCTCCATGGTCTCATAGAACATTCTAAGCTTAGTAACCTTTGGATACTTCACATATTCATTATACATTGCATTAAATCTTGCAACCTGACCAACAGCCTCATTTACACGCTCAGCCTTAGTTGCTTCTGCATCCTGAAGAATTCTGTCTACCTCTGCCTCTGCAGCAGGAAGCTTCTCATTACGATATTTATTAGCATTATTGATTGCTGTCTCTTTACCCTGCTTAGCTGATTCTACCGCCTTAAACGCTTCCATAACCTGTGTGGTCGGTGGCTCAGAATCCTGAATTGTAATATTAACAAGCTGAATACCTACATCATATACAGTAAGCTTATCCACTATCATCTGACGAATTGCTGACTGAATCTCAGTCTTTCCGCTTGTAAGTACACTGTCGACATCATAGTTACCTACAACTGTACGAATACAGCTCTGTGTTATTGTCTTAAGCACTGCAACCGGATCATCTGCACTATATACAGCCTTTACCGGATCTGCGAAACGGTATTCCACATAGAAATCAACATTTACAAAATTGTAATCTGATGTAATCATAAGTGATTCGTTCTCAATAGTTACTCCACTGGTTGAATCATATCCGATAGCAAATCCCTGGATTGTTGTATTAACCTTCTCTACCTTCTGTATAAAAGGTATCTTAAAGTGAAGTCCTGATTCTGTTACCGGGCTTGCCTTACCAAATGTTGTGAGTACCGCCTGTTCCTGCTCACCGATAGTATATACTGAGCTCAATGCCAGTACCAATACAACAATGACAGCTATTACAAGCTTAACCATGCTAGTTAATTTTTTCATTTTCTTTTCTTGTTCCGGGTTAAATTCATAAGTTGTTCCCATTCTTTTTCCACCTTTCTATGTAACTAATTATTATACGCCCCTTAGCGTTATGTAAGCCGAATTAAACGTTGATTTTCAGCTTAACCCTCGCGTATAAGCATAACATTTTTTTCTGCTAATAACAACTCCTGATTGATAAAAGTTTTATGATTAAAATAAAAAAGACTCTTATCGGAGCTGTTACTAACAGCTACAATAAAAGTCTTGCAATCTAATAAAACACGGATAATTAAAAATTATCGTCCTGACGATGTTTTACAACACATGCGCGCTATGTGTTTGCTACTCCCTCTTATGTGTATGTGAGTATACTATCACACTCTCCTCGTATTGTCAATATCTTTTTTATATTTTTCGAAAATGCCTTGAAATTATGTATAAACTCGCGCAATTGCCACGCATTTATGTGCTTTATCATCTATGAATAGTTATTACTTCCAAAATTTTTTCGCATATTCTGCTATCCCGGGTACAATTTCTTTAATCTCAACATCAGTTGTATTTACACACAAATGATATCCTGCCTTATCTCCCCAAGGTGTGTTAGAGAAGAATTCATAGTACTGTGCACGTTCAGCATCTATTTTCTTAATCTGCTTCTCCAAATCACGTTCACTTAACTTCTCGTTCTCTGAAGCTCTTCTACGACAACGCTCAATCTTAGCCTTCATATCAGCATAGACAAAAAGATTGAATGGTTTGTAATCCTTAAGTATTATGTCAGCAGCACGTCCTACTATAATACAATCGCCCTTCTTTGCGAGCTCCTTAATAATTCTATGTTGCTCAACAAAAAGATTGAGGCTATTGGATATAGCCGCAGGCGCATATGAAAATGTGCGACCAAAATGAATAGGAATACTCTTTAGAATTCCCCTGTTAAGAGTCTCTTCTACATAACTTTCATCAAGCTCATGTTTACTTGCTATTTCTGTAACAATCTCCCTGTCATAATATGCAAATCCAAGTTCATCTGCAAGACGCTTTCCTACCTCTCTGCCTCCGCTTCCGAATTCTCGACTTACTGTAATAATTCTCATGTTACCCCCGCCTTTCGCATTTACTGTTCTATATATAAGCTTACCTAAAAAACCTTGCTTTTGTCAACGAATATCACATTATGTTTACATTAAATATATAATTTTTTTCTTAAAATTGCGCATAATATTCTTTACCAATAATCTCTTAGCATAATCAAATATCAAAAGGAGCTTCTTATGAAAAAAAACGAAAAATTGCATATCAATTCTTACGGTATAAAAGATGAAGATTTCCTTACTGCCGCATCTTCACATGACTGTACAGGGTTAATTCCTTCCGCTCCACAGAACGAAGACGAAGCAGAAAACTATGAAGAACTTTATCCTTATCTTCCTCCGGTTCCAACAAACAAAAGGAAATAATCTTATCTTTTTATCTCTTTTACTTGGCGATTGTTAGTTTTTTTACAGAAGTGCAGACAGTCTGTCGGACAGGCATCTACGCATTTGCCGCACTTAATGCATTCCGGCGAAACCGAAATCTTCTCCGGCGGCAAATTAACAGGGCATGCCCTCTGACAGGCTCCGCACGAAGTACACTCTTCTTTTGTCCAGCGAATCTGTACCAGACTAAAACGATTAAACAAGCCGTATACAGCGCCAAGCGGACACAAATACTGGCAAAACGGTCTGTATATTTTTATCGATAATATTATGAGTGTAATAAGTACACCTAGCTTCCAATAGAATAATCCTCCAACCTGCATCTGCAGATTAGCATTAGCACTAATAAGCGGAATAGCTCCCATAAATGTTCCGGACGGACACAAATATTTACAAAAAGCCGGAACCTTTACAAAACCGCCAAACAAAAAGGATGAGCCCACAATCACAAGTCCTATGAGTACGAGGTATTTACCATACTTTAATACATTGTGATACGGAAGCTGCTTTCTCTTTTTAAAAAGCGGTATCTTATGAAGCAAATCCTGAAGTAATCCAAACGGACACAACCATCCGCAGACAAATCTTCCGAACAGACTTCCAAAAACAAACAAAAAGCCTATTACAGCAAAAGGAACTTCTATCTTGTGCTCATTAAGCGCAGCCTGCAAAGCTCCGATAGGGCACGAACCGACTGCCCCCGGGCAGGAATAACAATTAAGCCCCGGAACACAGGCATATTTTAGCGATCCCTTATATATTTTACCGTTTAGATATCCGTAAGCATATCCATTAGTCACAATTGTATATAATATTTGAAAAAACAATCTTATTCTGGCAAATGTGAATCTTCTCATAATTCTCTCCGTTGCTTCGGCTATCCGATACCTATACATTCAAGACATATCATTATAGCTTTATTATATATGTCATCAAATTGTTCTCTACCGAAACCTATAATCAGAAAAACAATTCCTACCATAACTCCTATAATCCACCATGGTGCTTTTTTCATTGCATATCCTCCAAAAGGCCGTCTATGATGTCCTTCCATACATCCTTTCTATATGCGCTCTCTACATAACCAATGAGTTCTCCGTCCTGGTTAAAGAAAAAGGTGGTAGGCACATAATATACTGCTGAAACGAGCTTATTAAGAAGGGATTCGCTAAGAAGCAGATGTGTGTAATTCGCTTTTGTCTTCTCTACCAAAGATTTCACATAATCAACCTGTTCTTTACTTGCGCCTTCTTCTACATCGCAAACGACACCTATAAGCTGAAAATCTGCTTTATCATATTCGTTGGCAATCTCTCCAAGATCCGGCATTTCTCCGAGGCATGGCGAGCAATATGTTCCCCATACATTAATCATCGTAAGCTTTGAATTAGTGAAACAATCCGAAGTAACTTTTTCTCCGTCCAGATTAGTAGATTCAAATTTAAGAACATAAGCCTTCTTCTCTGTGCTCTCCTCAGTAACAGTGGACGAAGTTGATTCTTTGTCCGCTTCTGTAGTAACTATTTCACTTGTAGTTGCTTCCGTAGCATCAAATTTAAGTTCTTCCGTAATTAATATATCCTCCGGTTTCTTATTGCAACCTAACATAACAAGACACAACAACACCATCAAAATTTTTATCTTCTTCATACTATTTATCTCCTTAATTAGTCATGCAAATATTATATCATACTTTATTAGTTTAAGACATAATAAAATATTGTCAATCGTATTATGCTCTATTAAGTTAACACATTTCTGTCAGTCGTTATTTGTGGATAGATTTAAGGCTATATTCCGGTTTTACACCTATATTTTTAACAAATTCTTAACGCTGTTGTAATTAAAAAAAATTTTTGCTATGATATACTAGATAGTAGATTTTATGAAAGGATTTGTTATCATTGTCATCACTTAATTCTAAATTTAGGGAAAAATTATCAGAAACCCTAAAGGCTGTCTTTCCGATACTGGCAATAGTAATGATTCTGTGCTTTACCATAGCACCGATACCGCCCAGCATCCTTATGACATTCCTTATAGGTGCAGTTCTACTAATTGTAGGAATGCTCTTTTTTAATGTCGGTGTAGAGTTGTCCATGACTCCTATGGGCGAACGTGCCGGCTCCATCATGACTAAATCCAAAAATGTATTCTTAGTAATTTTGATAAGCTTTGCCATGGGTTTTGTCATCACCATATCAGAACCTGATTTACAGGTTCTTGCACAACAGGTTCCGTCTGTACCCAACATAGTACTTATCCTTGCCGTAGCGCTTGGTGTTGCTGCTTTTTTGGTGTTCGCAATACTCCGTATGCTTTTTGGTATACCTTTATCATATTTACTTGTAATCTTTTACTTAATCATTTTTGGTTTAACTATATTTGTACCTAAGGACTTCCTTGCCATAGCCTTTGACTCCGGCGGAGTTACTACCGGTCCGATGACAGTACCTTTTATTATGGCTTTCGGTATCGGTATATCTGCCATCCGAAGCGATAAACATGCCGCAGACGATAGCTTTGGTCTTGTATCCATGTGTTCCATCGGTCCTATTCTTGCCGTACTGATTCTCGGCATGATTTTCAATCCCGGTCAGGCAGAGCAGGTATCCGAGTCCATTCCGATAGTCGATAATACTGTAGATATGTGGCAGCTCTTTATGCACGAGTTACCTGCCTACATTAAAGAAATAGCTTTTTCTCTTTTTCCGATAGTAGCAATCTTCGGAATAATGCAATTAATCGCAAGAGATATAAACAAAAGAACATTAATAAGAATTGGCATCGGTCTTGCATATACATACATCGGTCTTGTACTTTTCTTAACAGGTGTTAATGTAGGTTTCATGCCTGCAGGTAACTTCCTCGGACAGACACTTGCCGGACTTCCTTATGCATGGATTATTATTCCTATTGGCATGATTATCGGTTATTTCATCGTACTTGCAGAGCCTGCGGTATTCGTTCTTACCAGACAGGTAGAGGAAATGACATCAGGAGCAATATCTGCCAAGGCGATGGGCTTAAGCTTATCAATCGGTGTATCAGCGTCAGTAGGACTTGCGATGCTTCGTGTTCTTACAGGCATTTCAATTCTCTGGCTCTTGATTCCGGGTTATGCGATTGCACTTATTTTAACATTTTTTGTTCCAAAGATATTTACAGCTATTGCATTCGACTCCGGTGGTGTTGCTTCCGGTCCTATGACTGCAACCTTCCTTCTTCCGTTAGCAATGGGAGCATGCGAGGCACTTGGCGGTAATGTTATCACAGATGCATTCGGTATCGTAGCCATGGTAGCTATGACACCTCTTATAACTATTCAGATAATGGGCCTTGTATTCAAGTTAAAAGAGAACAAACTTCACAAGGCAGCAGAGTTGGAAAAGACATTCACCTCTTGGGATGCTTACGACGATATGGAAATTATCGAATTGTAAAAGTATAGAAATGAGGCGCTTATGGGAAATTTATATATGATGACGACTATCGTCGATAGAAAAATAGCAAAAAAATATATTGATTTTTATGAATCCAAAGGGAAAAACGTCATGTTTATATCTCTCGGTTATGGTACTGTAGCAAATGAGATTCTGGACTATCTCGGTCTCGAGAGTAATGAGAAGGCTGTTTTCTTTTCAGTTCTTGATGATAATTCCTGGCAGGATACAAAGAAAGGACTTCAGAAAGAATTACAGATTGATGCCCCCGGCGGCGGAATTGCTTTCACCATACCGCTAAGCAGCATCGGCGGCAAGAAACCGCTTTGGTACCTTTTAGAGAATCAGGATTATAGAAAAGAGGAGGAATCAACCTTGCAAAACACTACTCACGAGTTGATTATCGTTATAGCAGAACAGGGATATACCAATTTAATTATGGATGCTGCAAGAGGTGCAGGTGCCTACGGCGGAACAGTTATACACGCCAAAGGAACAGGTATCGCAGCCGCTGAGAAATTCATGGGTGTATCCATTGCAGCAGAGAAAGAGATTATTTTTATCGTTACCAAGACGAATAAGAAGAATGATATAATGAAAGCAATCATGACTGAAGCAGGGCTTGACAGCAAGGCAAAATCCATTGCCTTCTCATTACCTGTAACTGACACAGCGGGTCTTAGACTTGTAGAAGACTAAACACTTAATCAAGTGGGCTGAAAAAAATATATCAGTTAGTTAAGCATACTATAGCTAATCTATATAAGTAAACTCCGGCAAATATATCTGGTCAAAACGATATGCCAAGCATTTCGATGAGCCTCATAAATCAAAAATTATCTCAGCAACGGCTTCGATAATTTTAGAGTCTCATCTCCATGGCATATAAAGTTTTTACTAGATATATTTGCCGGAGTTTACTTACATACTCAAAATGTATATGCTTAACTAACTGATATTTTTTTCAGCCCACTACTCGTTTGTAGCATTATTTTTTTCATTCTCATCGGGTTCGCTTGATGTTTGTTGGTTCGCCGCATTCTTTGCCCTGTTCTTCGCATCAATTATGCTTCCTACTGCAAGTCCCATAGACATACCTATGCACATACCGACAGCCATATTATCAAAGATTAAACTTCCAATACTCATACCAATGCTAAGCCCGATACACATACAAACAGGCATCCACATCGGTTGAGTTTTGTCGTTGTTCTCTACACTCCCTGTAATCTCTTTCTCATTTTCAGGCTTAGTTGTGTCCTCGATTTCAAATTTTCTTTCGCCTTCGAGTTCAACTGTTTTCTCATCTGCTATTTCAACTTTTCTCTCGTCTTTCATTTCATCGCCTCTCTCGTCTGCCATCTTATTACTCCCCTCAAATTTATATTTCATCATTATATCTATTCTTTAACATCTTATCAATTATCAGAAGTGTATATGCGCAACTATGCATTTACACACATTTATAATGAATTTGCTCGGTTCTCGACATTCTTCTTAAAATTCATCACGTTATGGTCATATTCCTTATCCATATACGTTGAGTTAATAAGAAAGTCCGCTGTCGCCTTATTGTTTGCCATAGGGATATCATATACCTGTGCAATTCTAAGAAGTGCCTTAACATCAGGGTCATGCGGTGCCGCTGTAAGCGGATCAGAGAAGAATATTACAAAGTCAACCTGACCTTCAACAATCTTCGCGCCAATCTGCTGGTCACCACCAAGAGGGCCGCTGTTATATCCTCTAACAGGAAGGCCTGTCTTATCTGTAATCATTCTTGCCGTTGTTCCGGTTCCACACAAGAAATGATTCTTCAGTATGTCGTAGTTTTCTCTACACCACTCAATAAGTTCTGCTTTCTTGCCATCATGCGCAATAAGCGCGATGTTCTTCTGCCTACCTATGGTAAGGGTTACATAATCGTTGTTCATATTTATTGTCTCCTCTCATATATATCCCGACGAGCAAAAACTTGTTAACTCCACTTCACCCAATCTTCGAAATAATATTCTTTTCATTCCGCTTTGCAAACTCACTCAACGAATATGAACGAATTCTTTGACTCACTATATTAGGAACTAAAAAGCCATTATTAGTAAGTTTCGCACACCGGTTGATAATTGTCTTATTGGTTACGCCAATCATCTTACTCACATCAATTGGCGTAAACTCCAGTATTCTCTTTTTTAAAAGAAATACCAACAAATCCTTCTCCCTTGCATTCAAATAGGACAAGCTGCCATCCAAATCATCTGCCTGAACATCCTTTGACAATTCGCAAACTTTTTTTGAATATAATTCCATCATACGCAAGAAATAATTCACCCAGATTTCAGGATGTGGCGGATTTTCTCTTCCCGAATAATACAATACCGGAAGCCCCATCTGAAGCGACTCATAATACTCATCCGGATCATAGGCAAAATATTCCTCCAAAGAACCGATTCCATTGAATCCATAGCCATAGAAATCTAAGATATATCCGGACATAAGTCTCGCAGTTCTTCCATTTCCGTCTTCAAAAGGATGAATAGTAACCAATTGATAATGAACTACTGCCGCAATAATAAGCGGATGGTCGTCTGTTGCATTTACATAATCGACCAATTCATCCAACAGCTTTGGAATATCTGAGTATTCAGGCGGAATATAATCCGGAGTTCCTGTGGTTGCATCATATACTGCGAATAACACACCCGGAGGCATCGGACCTCTGAGACCTATCTTTTCTTTTGATGCGCCTTTTTCAACCATCGCCTGCACTTCAAGAATCATTGCTTTCGAAAAAGCTTCTTTCCTCTTCAACTTTTCCTCAAGCAGATTCAAAGCAAGAAAATAATTTCTAATCTCCTGCTCTGGTTTCAAAAAGTGCTTATGCTCGTCTCTCTCAATCGCTTCATCTGCCTGTCTCTCCGTAAGAGGATTGCCCTCAATCTTATTTGAGGCATAAGAACTCTTCTTCTTAGAATTCTTGCGCAATCTATTTTTCGTCATAGGTGGTAACTCTATCGCACTTAACGAAAACCTATTTTCGTCAATCGATGATATTTTCTTCAATATGTCGTTGGTTAATGTGACTTTTATCATGAATATCACCTCTTCATCAAAGTTATCCTCAGAAACAGTATACCTCATTCGCGCCAAAAATTCCATTAAATTTTCACTATTTTTACACTATTTTTCACTAAACCCAGCATTTCCAACTTTGACCCCAACTTTGCCAGTATGGAAAGTTTTTTATCTCCAAGGTCTTTCCCTATCTAACCAACCATTTTTCTCCCAATACGCTCTATCTGCCTCGCCCGAGCCAAAGTCCGCTTTCTGCATCATTCGCATCAGCATAAACATGGCTTTTGTTTTAAGTCCAACTTTAACATTCTTTTTCTTTAATACTTTATTCGCAATCTTTGTAGTATCCCTTTCAATTTTTTGTTTTTTCTTATCATTTACTCCGTTCCAATTCATAGCCTGAATACTAATGCCGTATGGCAATATGCATGGAATACCCCAATAGAATAAGGCATCTGTTATATCCTTGACAGCTGTTTTCGCTCCACACCCTGCTGCCGTTGACACTACAATAGCTTTTTTACTAAACATACATTTTCTTGGTCTATGTGACATCCAGTAATTAAATGTCAAATCAATAAAACTCTTCATGGGCGCAGATGCTCTCAAACAATATGTTGGCGTCGTAAAAATTAAGACGTCCGCAGCTTCTACCGCACTCATAATTATATTCTTCTCTTCATAAAACGGACATTTTGTGACATCATCTATGCATGTATAACATCCCAGGCAAAAATGATTCAAATCTTTGGGCAGGAAAAACTCAACTATATCTTCTCTACTAATTTTATTTGCTATCATCCTGCCAATATTATAGGTACTTCCCTTATGATTTTGTCCGTGTATCATTACAATTTTCATCTTTTCTACTCCTTGTATATTCTGTTGAATTGTTTAATATGCTTTTCTAATACCTGTAATGCCTCTGCCTCTCTTTGTGGTTCTCTGTCGCATACGGTTAGCAGCAAATACATCGGGGCATAAAAATGCAATGCCATAATTTGTTCATCTTCTTTTTTCATCTGTCCTTGTGCTATCATCATTCGAAGCAATCCGCCCTGATATTTTAATGGCTCATTAAAATACTGATTGGAAAACAACTCTGCAAGCTCTTTATTGGAAAACTGCTCTATTGTAAGCATCTTTCTAAATTTGCATTCGTATTCATCATGCAAAAAGAAATGAAACAATCCAATCCCCAGTTTTACCAATTCATCCTCGGAAAGCTTTCCAAAAAAATCTGAATCCGCTTGAAAATCACTTCCATTGAAACTCAAAAAGGAGACTTCTTTATTATATCTATTTCGCATCTCTTCAAGTATTGCCTCAAAAATATCCTGCTTGCTCTTGTAATGTTTATATAGAGACGGCGCTTTAATCCCTACACCATCTGCTATCTGTCCAACGAAAACTTTTCCGTATCCTTTTTCAGAAAATAGTGTTAATGCAACATCCAAAATTTTTCGCTTTGTATCCATATCTTCTCCTTGGCTAATTCAAATTAGCCTTATTATAAGCTAATTTGAATTAGCTGTCAAGCCAAAAAAAGAACCACAATCACTGTGGTTCTAACTTCTTCACTACAAACCCTAAAATGAAGCCTGTACTAAATCCTAAAAGATGTATTACCAAGGTACATATTCCTAAAAAATCGGAGTTCCAACCTCAATCAAATTGCCGTCCAAATCATAAAAACGAATTACTTTTTGTCCCCAGCTATGCGTCATAAGTCTGTTAACATATTGGATTGAGGGGTATAGCTTCTCCAGTTTCCTGGCAAATGCTTCTATATCATCTTCTTCAAAATACAGTTCGCAGGAATTATTCTTCGGAATTACATCCTTTCCCAGAAACTTTTTCCAAATTTCCTCATCCTGGAGCACAAGACCTTCTGTCAAAATCATGTTACCATCATTATCGAGCACCATTTCCAAACCAAACAGGTCATGGTAAAACTGCTTTGATTTTTCAATATCCTTCACAACTATCAAAACATTTCTTAATTTCATTGTATTTCGCCCCCACAAGTTCAAGCCCAAGAGAATTATAAATGGGTATTATTTAATTTTAGCCATGTAATACTCATCCAAATATTCTCCGTTGACCAATACTGACTTTCGCTTAATACCTTCTATTTCGAATCCACTTTTTTCATATAAATGTTTAGCAACTTCATTTTCACAAACTACCGTTAATTCTAAACGTTTAACATGCTTTTCCTCTGCCCATATATCCAATCGATTAAAAAAATCAGTTCCAATCCCTTTTCCTCGATAATCCTTTAATATTCCAACGACAATATATGCCGAATGAGCAATTCGATTCAAGCCGCCTTTTTGTGCCGATATATACCCAACGATTCTATCATCTGCTTCAGCAACAAGAAGAAAGTCCTCTCCCTCTACCGAATTTTGTATTAAAGACTCAATTCTGGAAAGATTCTTTGTCCGTTCTCCCGGTTCGTATAACATATATTTTGTTTCGTAATCCAATTGGTTCATCAATTCCCAAAACTTTTCGGCTTCGGTTTTAGATAAGTTTCTATACTTCATTTTCATCTACCTCTACAACTTCATTCAAAATAATTATCCTGTGTAACAGGTTTCAAATTTATCATTTTATCTCCACCTTCAAATTTACTATTTTCTTCTTATCATTCCACGCTCTTCTATAAGCCTATCCTCTTCAGCTTTGTCATAAAGTATCTGCTTTTGAATAATAGCAATCTTTTAACCATTAATCCCCCTCCACAAGTTCAATATATCTACAATCCCAATCGCTTCTCTCCATACATTATTTCATTTTGGGAATAAATACGATTCTTGATATAATCTAAAAACTGATTCTCCAATTCACCTAGACTGCATTGATAAATCCTTTGGAACTCTTCTCTCCAATCTTCCCCCTGATATTGGTATATTTTTAAAAAGTTTTCCTGTCCGTTCTCGTCTTTGGAAAGCAAGAATCCAACAAATGCTCCCATCGTAGGATAGGAAACACTTTCTTTCACCGCATAAAAATATTCCACTTCATTTTTCTGTTTCTCGCATATGAGCTGTTCCACCGAAACATAGCATCCTTTATCTATGTACAAATAGGCGCATAAGTCATTCTCTATGCCCCACCATAATCTCTCCATGTATACAGCAACACCTTCTGATAACGCCGTAGACAACGGTTCATTCAAAAAGTGCATAACTGCATGTGTTTCCTCGTGATATCCTGTGCACTGCATGTCCTCGCTATAAACTGCATAGATACTGACATCTTCTGTATTGTCATCATCCCAGACGAACATCGCATTGGATGGTGCATCGTTTGTCATCTCTCCAACTTCTTCTCTTGTATTGCATAACCAATACTTTATTTTAACAGGAATCTTTATCGGAAAGCAACACAAGATTTCTTCTATTCGACTCTCCTGTTCCTGCATAATTTTTTCTATATTAGCATCGGCATAAGAATTATCCATAGTGTAAAACACAAAATGTTTGGTCTGTCTAGTATTCCATGTAATCATATAAACCTAATTTTCCTTTCATGCTATGAATCCCTTTTATCATTCCACTCTGAATGGGCGCCACTCAACAGATATTAGACATCCTATTGTTCATGCTTTCTGATTTCACTAATAACATCCATCGGCGATTCCGCTTGCACAAACTCTGTTTTCCTTTTTGTCTGCTGATTTACTCCATCCTTAAAGTACCATGCAGCCTGAATAGGATGCATATTAAGAGAGCGAGCTGCTTCCAGCTCCAAGCTACCGCCATCCCCAACATACAGACATTCCCGAGGTACTACCGACAGTTCTCTTACACACCTTTGGAAAATTTCCTCTTCCGGCTTCTTCATTCCTAATTCGCATGACATACATACTACATCGAAATAATCAAATAATATGCTATTCATTATAGCATCTCTTTCCTCATAATAGCAATTTGTAATCAAGCCAATCTTAATATTCATTTCTTTGAGGCTTCTGAACATCGGCACTATTTCCGGATGCATATGTTTGAAACACTCTATTTTGGACATTCTTCTTTTACTTACTATTTTCTCAAGCAAGTCATCAGAATAACAGTTATTTACCCTTAACGATTCCTCTATCACTTCTTCAAAGGTTTTCTTACCCAGGGTTCTGTCATCGTCAGTCGTGTCCCATATTTCTCTAAATCTCTGTTCGCTTATCCCAATATCTCCGGCTATCTGTTTTCCCATATATAATGGACTTTCATAATGAGTTATTAGGGTTTCGAACATGTCAAATATTACGGCTTTAATCATATCAATACACCTCTGTCTTAATATGCCTCTGTCTTAACATATCTCAATCTCAATATATCTCTATCTTAATATGTCTCTATCTTAATATATCTCTATCTTAATATGTCTCAATCTCAATATGTCTCAATCTCAATATGTCTCTATCTCAATATGTCTCTATCTTAATATGTCTCTATCTCAATATGTCTCTATCTCAATATGTCTCTATCTTATCATATCTCTATCACTTTGAACAAGGCAATATCCTCTAGAATCTTGTTTTTACAATGTTCTATCCGTACAAAACTAACCATCATCTTATCCTCTTATCATCTAGAAACTTTCATTTAATCAAATCTATCTGCAAAAAAACTCATTTTTTCCCTTTTATAAGCTTGTTTTATCTATTTTTCAATATGTTTTTACGGATAGATTATTGAATATCTTAATTCCTAGATGAAATCTGCCAATTTTTCTTCAAAATTACGACAGCTAGAAAGGTAAATATGATAATTTCTGGATGAAATAATCTATACAAGTGTCAAATACCGCTCTATCTCCAGCCATAATAACATAATGAGCCATGCCGACATACTCGCAAGCAGGCTTGCTCGTTGTCGCGGCATTCGCCGTATATTTTTATCCCTCAATAATAAGCCATGCCGACATACTCGCAAGCAAGCTTGCTCGTTGTCGCGGCATTCGCCGTATATTTTTATTCCTCAATAATGAGCCATGCCGACATACTCGCAAGCAGGCTTGCTCGTTGTCGCGGCATTCGCCGTATAAAAATATGCACAAATCAAATGATATGAGCGAGCTCACTCATTTGATTTATGCATATTTTGTACATGGCTCATTGCAAACGCGCAAGAGGCTGCCGCAAAGCTGCGACAGCCTCCTTACCCTATCTATAGTCTTTCCGTTGCTTCAATACGTGCCAATGCTCGTCTAAGTGCAAGTTCTGCACGTACTGTATCAATATCGCCTGAGCTTTCTGTCAAACGCTTCCTTGCACGATCCTCAGCGGCTCTTGCTCGTTCAACATCTATCTCATCAGGCCATTCTGCTATCTCAGCCATAAGTGTAACCTCATCCGGCATGATAACCACGAATCCGGAGTGTACTACTGCAAATCTCGCACCCTCTTCCTCATGTATAGTTACTATTCCGGGTTCCAAGGTTGTTGTAAGCGGAATATGCTTCGCATATACACCGATTTCACCATCAGCAGTATTCATTTCAATCATGTTTGCCTGACCTTCATATAACACTCTGTCCGGTGTAACAATCTTTACGTTAAAGAAGTCTGCCATACAATCACCTACTTACATTTTGCAAGAACATCATCGATGTTACCTGCATTAAGGAAATAGCTCTCAGGTACATCATCATGCTTACCTTCAAGTATCTCTTTAAAGCCCTGTATAGTTTCGTTAATGGGAACATAACGTCCTTCAAGACCTGTAAACTGTCCTGCAACGAAGAACGGCTGTGACAGGAATCTTTGTACTTTTCTGGCTCTTGATACAACAAGCTTCTCTTCTTCTGAAAGCTCATCCATACCAAGAATAGCAATAATATCCTGAAGTTCTTTATATCTTTGAAGAATCTCCTGAACACCTCTGGCTACCTTATAATGCTCTTCTCCAACGATTCTCGGATCAAGAATACGTGAAGTAGATTCGAGCGGGTCAACCGCCGGATAGATTCCGAGCTCTACGATTGAACGTGACAAAACAGTTGTCGCATCGAGGTGCGCGAATGTTGTTGCCGGAGCCGGGTCCGTAAGGTCATCTGCAGGTACATATACAGCCTGTACAGATGTGATAGATCCATTCTTCGTAGAAGTAATACGCTCCTGAAGTGCACCCATCTCTGTCTGAAGTGTAGGCTGATAACCTACAGCAGAAGGCATACGTCCAAGAAGCGCTGAAACCTCGGAACCTGCCTGTGTAAAACGGAAAATATTGTCAATGAATAACAATACATCCTTACCACCCTGATCACGGAAATATTCAGCCATCGTAAGTCCTGTAAGACCAACTCTCATTCTCGCTCCCGGTGGCTCATTCATCTGTCCGAAAACCATGGTTGTTTTGTTAATAACTCCTGAGTCCGTCATTTCATGATACAAGTCATTACCTTCTCTGGTTCTCTCACCAACACCGGTAAAAACTGAATAACCGCCGTGCTCAGTTGCAATATTACGAATTAATTCCTGGATAAGTACTGTTTTACCTACACCTGCACCACCGAAAAGACCTATTTTACCGCCTTTCTGGTAAGGGCAAAGTAAGTCAACTACCTTTATACCTGTCTCTAACATCTCTGTTGATGTTGACTGTTCCTCAAAAGATGGTGCCGGTCTGTGGATAGGATAATACTCTACTCCCTCAGGTGCCGGTTTATTATCTACCGGATTACCAAGAACATTAAATATTCTTCCTAAAGTCAACTCGCCTACCGGAACTGAAATAGGTGCACCGGTAGCTACTGCATCCATACCACGAACTAAACCATCCGTGGGACCCATGGCAATACATCTTACAGTATTGTCACCAAGATGCTGGGAAACCTCTACTACAAGCTCGCCGCCGTCTTTGGTGGCTATTTTTATCGCTTCGTTGATTGCCGGAAGCTTGCCCTCCGAATATTTAATATCGAGGACAGCACCGATAATCTGCGTAATCTTTCCTACATTTAACTCGGCCATTTCTTCACTCCTTTACTTGTTACTAGCTGATTGCGTCAGCACCCGCTATAATCTCGGTTAACTCTTGAGTTATGGCGCCTTGTCTTGCTCTATTATATTTCAATGATAAATCCGCTATCATTTCTTCTGCATTGCTCGTCGCTGAATCCATCGCCTGCATTCTCGCACCATTCTCGCTGGCAACTGCCTCCACAAGTGCACCATATATCAGGCTGTTAATGTATTTCGGAATAATCGCATCAAGAATCTCTTCCTCATCCGGTTCGAATGTCATCAAGGCCTCTTTAGTATTGACCTCTTCTCCATTATCCTCAACATTTATCGGCAACAGCTTAATAAGCTTTGGCTCATGGCTTACAGTATTCTTAAAAGAAGTATAGGCGAGATAGATTTCTCCTATATTACCGTCTATATATTCTTTAAGAACTGCTTCTCCAATAGCCCTAGCATCTGCATATTCCGGTTCATTGATTACATCTGAGTAATCTGCTTTTATCTCATATCCACGCCTTGCCACGGCATCCTTACCCTTACGGCCTATGGCATACACAAGCACATCTTCCTTCGAGGCAGCCAACTCCCCACCGAGCAAAAGCTTCACAACATTGTTATTGTAACCTCCTGCAAGACCTCTGTTAGAAGTAATCATAATAACTGCTTTCTTCGGGTTGTCACTGTCTATGAGATATGGATGATTGATATTCTTAGTACGTGAGAGCATATCAACCATCGCCTCATACATATATGACGAATATGGTCTTGCCTGTTCCGCTCTGGACTTGGCTTTCTGCAACTTAACTGTGGAAACGAGCTTCATGGCTTTTGTAATCTGACCGGTGCTTTGAATGCTGGACTTACGTCTTTTTATGTCTCGCATCGATGCCACGAAATATCACCCTTCTTTCTTCCCTGTCTCTGAAAAACTAGAAAGTCTTCTTAAATTCTTCAATTACCTTAACTAACAGACTCTCTGTTTCCTCATCAAGTTGCTTCTTCTCCCTGATTGCCTGAGGAAGCTCAGGATATTTTGTATCAATATAGTCAAAAAGTTCTTTTTCAAAACGCTGTACATCTTCAACCGCAACATCGATAAGATATTTCTTGGTTACCGCATATATTGCAATAACCTGATATTCTACCGGCATCGGCTTATACTGTGGTTGTTTAAGCATTTCTTTAATACGCTCGCCCTGGCTAAGCTTCTCTTTGGTGTCTGCATCAAGCTCTGAACCAAACTGTGCAAATGCTGCAAGCTCCCTGTACTGTGCAAGTTCAACACGGATAGGAGCTGCGATTTTCTTCATAGCCTTAATCTGTGCCGCACCACCAACTCGAGATACAGAAAGTCCTGCATTAACCGCCGGTCTGAAGCCCGCATTAAACATCTCGGTCTCAAGATATATCTGACCATCAGTAATAGAAATTACGTTGGTAGGAATATATGCTGAAACGTCGCCAGCCTGTGTCTCAATGATAGGCAATGCCGTAAGCGAACCTCCTCCAAGTTCATCTGAAAGTCGCGCTGCACGTTCCAAAAGTCTTGAATGTAAGTAGAAAACATCACCCGGATATGCCTCACGTCCCGGTGGTCTTCTAAGGAGTAATGAAAGTGTACGGTAAGCTGTAGCATGCTTACTAAGGTCATCATACACTACAAGTACGTCTTTACCGTTCTCCATCCACTCTTCACCTATCGCACAACCTGCATAAGGTGCAATGTACTGTAACGGTGCCATCTCACTAGCTGTAGCCGCAACTACTGTTGTATAATCCATAGCACCGAACTCTTCAAGTGTCTTAACGATACTTGCTACCGTCGACGCCTTCTGTCCGATTGCAACATAAATACAAAGAACATCCTGTCCTTTTTGATTAATAATCGTATCAATAGCAATGGCAGTCTTACCGGTCTGTCTGTCACCAATGATAAGCTCTCGCTGTCCTCTTCCGATAGGAACCATTGAGTCAATGGCCTTGATACCGGTCTGCAACGGAGTATCTACTGACTTACGAGCGATAACACCATGTGCCACTCTTTCTATCTTACGACTACGATCTGATTTAATAGGTCCTTTGCCATCTATAGGCTGTCCGAGTGCGTTTACAACTCGTCCTATCATAGCATCACCAACCGGAACCTCAACAACTCGTCCGGTAGTCTTAACTGTATCACCCTCGTTAATATTAGAAGCAGCACCTAAAAGAACTGCACCAACATTATCTTCCTCTAAGTTAAGAACCATTCCATATACATCGCCCGGGAACTCTAAGAGCTCACCCTGCATTGCATTTTCCAAACCATGTATACGGGCAATACCATCTGCAACCTGAATAATAGTACCAACATCAGATACTTCAAGCTGTGCTGAATACTTCTTTATCTGTTCTTTTATAACGGAACTAATTTCTTCCGGTCTTAAATTCATCTGGTTCTGCACCTTCTTTCTAATCTGATTAAGCTAACTGCACAGTCTTAAGATTCTTAGATAAATTATCTAGCTTCGTCTTAATGCTGCTGTCAACTACTCTGTCTCCGATACGTATTACCATACCTCCAATCAGAGTAGGGTCTACGCTGTAATGCATTTCAAATTCTACGTATTTGGTAGTATCAAGAAGCTTCTTAAGCACCGCTTCCTTCTGTGCTTCGGACATCTCCATCGGGGTAGTTACATAAGCGACACCTATGTTACTGTGCTCACGATATCTGTCAATAAAATACTCCAAAATACTGCTTATATCATTTTGTCTTCCCTTAGTCACAACCAACACAAGGAATTCCAGCATCTCACCTGATACTGCATTTTCAAAAACAGTCTTTATAACCTGTATCTTCTCTTCTTTTACAATCTTTGGATGATTAAGAAGGCTAAGTAATTCCCCATTATTGGCTAACACATCCGCCACAGCCTTAACCTCGTCAGCCATAGCAGCAAGTGCATCTTTTTCAAGTGCCACTTCAAATAAAGCATCACCATATGTTTTGGAAACTAATTTTGCCATGTGCCATCACCCATTTCTTTCAAAGCATCTTCGATAAGCTTGTCCTGAACCTGAACATCTACCGACTTGGCGATTACACTGCCTGCCATAAGCTTGGCAAGTTCTATCATTTCGAGCTTCATATCATCAATCGCCTGTTTCTTTTCAAGCTCTAACTCTTTACGTGCACGTTCTCGTATCTTCTCTGCCTCTGCCTTAGCTTCTGCAATGATTTCCTCTTCTCTCTTGAGAGCCTTCTTACGAGCAGCACCAAGTATCTCTTCTGCTTCTTTACCTACTTCATTAAGTTTAAGCTCATATTCTTCTTTAAGAGCCTTAGCATCTTCTTTATTCTGTAACGCATCTTCTATGTCTGATTTAATCTTGTCGCGTCTTTTATCAAGCATCGCACGCACAGGTTCGAAGAACAAGTACGAACAAACCGTAAAAAGAATAAAAACATTTATCGCTATAACAATCGTATCAAACAACAGCTGAGCGTCCAGCTCAAATATTCTTCCCAAGGTCCTGCCTCCTTTCGAGATTAATTAAATATTATTCACCCGAAAATTAGCTGGGAAGCTTACCAAGTAAAGGTGCAACGAATAATAAGATAATCGCTACGGCAAAACCGTAAAGACCTGTTGTCTCAGCTACCGCCTGTCCAAGAAGCATGGTAGATGTTACATCACCCTTTGCTCCCGGATTACGACCTACTGCCGCTGCTGCATGACCGGCTGCAATACCCTGACCAATACCAGGTCCGATACCTGCTATCATAGCAAGACCTGCGCCTATTGCTGAACATCCTAAAATAAAACCTTCATCCGTAATGTTTGACATCATAATTTTGTCCTCCTTAAT
>JAFTJD010000015.1 GCA_017456585.1 Lachnospiraceae bacterium | reverse complement strand
TACACCTACTATAAACTGTCCTTCACCACCCACATCCCAGAATCTCATCTTGAATGCAAGCGAAAGTGCCAGTGATGTAATCAAAAGCGGTACGAATAATTTGATAAACCCTTCTATACTTTTATAAGCAAAGACATTATCAAGCATACCTATGGTTAACATTTCTTTATAAAACTCAAACGGATTAATCTTTAAACAACAAAGAAGTATCCCACCTATTAAAAACGCTACTAAAACGGCAAGCGCATAAAAAAGCACTGTATTTTTTGTACTTAAAGATGCTCGCCTTACGATTTTGAAACCGCCACCCGCTGCATTAGTGTTCTTCATGCATCATATCCTCCGTAATATTAGAATCCTTTGCGATTCCGGCCACTTTACCATCCACTTCCGCCACATTAAGCGCGCCTGTCATCATAAGTCCAAGTTCTTCTTTTGAAACCTTATGTGCATGCACAATTCCCATAAGCTTACCATGGCAAAGCACCATAATCTTATCGCAAAGTGCCATCATAACATCCAAATCCTCACCTACAAAAAGAATACCCACTCCATTCTTCTTCTGTTCATTAAGGATATTATATATAGCATATGATGAATTAACATCAAGGCCTCTTACCGGGTATGCTGTAACGATAACATTAGGTCCTGCCATAATCTCTCTTCCGACCAATACCTTCTGAACATTACCACCCGAAAGTCTTCTTACCGGTGTATCTGCCGAAGGAGTCACTACTCCAAGATCTGCTATTACCTGTTCAGCCTGTTCACGACCTTTCTTCCTATCAATAAACGGACCGTTACTATTTGCATTATAATTCTTAAGCAACATATTGTCTGCTATAGAAAGTGAGGGTGCCAGACCCATACCAAGTCTGTCCTCAGGAATAAAGCTCATAGCTATTCCTTTCTCGATAATTTGCTTAGGTGACATACCTACGATATTATCACCCTGATGTATCATCATACCACTTTCAATTTTTCTAAGGCCTGCAATAGCTTCACACAATTCTTTCTGTCCACAGCCCGCAATACCTGCAACGCCAAGAATCTCTCCACCTCTTATGTAGAAATTCACATCATCAATGGCAACTGCGCCTTCATCATTGTTAATAGTAAGATTTCTAATCTCTAACAAAGGTTTCTTCTTCTCTATAATCGGCCTGTCAATCTTAAGCTCCACCTTACTTCCAACCATTAATTCTGTAAGAATCTGCTCATTAGCCTTCTTAGTCTCTATAGTATCTATATATTCACCTTTACGCATTACCATTACTCTGTCGCTTATTGCAAGCACCTCATCCAGCTTATGTGTAATAATGATAATAGAGTGACCATCTTCTTTCATCTTTCTTAGAATATCAAAAAGTTTCGTAATCTCCTGTGCTGTAAGCACAGCTGTCGGTTCATCAAGAATGATGGTTTTTGCGCCATAATACAATACCTTAATTATCTCAATAGTCTGCTTCTCGCTTACAGACATATTATAAACCTTCTTAGCCGGATCTATTTCAAAGCCAAATTTTCTGGCTATATTTTCAATTTCTTCGTATCTGCTCTTCTTAAGAAAAAAGTCTTCAAATATCCTTTTGATACCCTTCTGTTCCTTCTCTCTTCCAATCCATATATTGTCGGCCGCAGAAAAAGCCTCTACAAGTTTAAAATGCTGGTGTACCATACCGATACCCAGACGTTTGGAATCTTCAGGTGAATTAATATTTACTCGTTCACCATCTACATATATACTTCCTTCATCAGGCTTATAAACACCTGAAAGCATATTCATAAGAGTTGTCTTACCCGATCCATTTTCGCCAAGCAGGGCGAGAATCTCGCCCTGCTTAACGTTAAGGTTAATATTATGATTGGCCACCACTTCGCCAAATCGTTTCGTTATATTCTTAAGTTCAATAGCATACGTACTGCCAGCCATATATTGACCTCCCTATTATTACCTATTCAGCTGTAACGCCTTCTACA
The DNA here is from genome assembly GCA_017456585.1 of Lachnospiraceae bacterium. Lineage (GTDB taxonomy): Bacteria > Bacillota > Clostridia > Lachnospirales > Lachnospiraceae > SIG300. The sequence continues at coordinate 12,049 of JAFTJD010000015.1, read as the reverse complement.
TAGTAGTTCATGCTTCCCTGAATAACTGAATCTTCAACAGATGCTCCACCTGCTGCAACGATTACGTTACCTGCATTATCCTTAAGATCTGCATTTGTTTTAACAACACTATATGTTCCGTTAGACTCTGTGAATGATAACTTAACACCACTGAATACATCCCACTCACCATTTACCATAAGGTCACGTGCAAGCTTAATCATCTCAGCTGTTCCCTTTGAACAGTTAGCTGTAAGAGGTGATACATCTACGAAATCCTCCTTAAGACCACCATAGTAGTTACCTACTGTCTTCATGAAATCAGCAGGCTTATTCATAGCTGTCTCGATAGCTAACTGATAATATACATACCAGTTCCAAACAGGTGCTGTAAGGTGTGATGTAGGAGCCTGTGCAGTCATATCTGAGTTGTAACCACAACCAAATACGTTAGTAGCATTCTCAGCTACCATCTGTGGCTGTGCACTATCACAGTGCTGTGTAATAACACCACAGTTGTATGTGTTTACAAGAAGCTCTGCAGCCTGCTTCTCTAATGCTTCATCGCCCCATGTGCTGATAACCTTTACATGAACCTCTGCATTAGGGTTAACTGCTTGTGCACCAAGTGCAAATGCGTTAATACCACTACATGTCTCAGCATACTCTGTACCCCATGCTGCAACATAACCGATATTGTTGTTACCAAGCTCTAATGACTTAAGACCTGCTGCGATACCTGAAAGGTAACGAGCCTGGTAAATACGTCCGAAATAATTGTTAAAGTTAGTTTCATTGCTCTTATAACCTGTTCCGTGTGAGAAGATGATATCCTTATACTCTTCCTTCTCAGCAGCATCTGCCATAGCATCAATATAACCGAAGCTGATACCAAAGATAATGTCACAGCCCTTACCTGCGAGTGTATCAATCGCATTTGTTACTGCAGTGTAGTCTTCCGCTACATTGTCGATAATAAAAAGGTTGTCCTCTGTTGAAATACCGAGGTTCTTCATAGCAGTAGTAATACCATTATGATGAGCATATGTGTAGCCTGAGGTATCATCCTTGCTGGTAATATAAATAGCACCAACCTTAATGTCATCGTCTTTCTTGTCGCATCCTGCAAATGTGAACAATGATAAGCACATTACAAGACACATGAATAAAGCAACTAGTTTCTTCATCCTTCTTTGTCCTCCTCGCCTTTTGGCATATTTTTTTACATCGGTCAATGACCAATGCTTTATGTAAAAAAATTTTACATCATAATAAACTTATACCCCATAATCTTTATTACTCCCAAAGCTTACAGAACTTGTAACTATAGCCTTAATCGATTATCGATATACCACAAACAGTCACACATTCACCTGCATATCAATGTCTGTATATAATCTTGCCATCCTCCATGCTATCTATAATAGCAAGTGACTCAACTTTTATCCCCTTAGTTCTAAGCGCATCACCGCCCCCTTGGAAACCTTTCTCTATGGCAATAGCCGCTCCTGCAAGCTTAGCACCAGCCTGTCCAACTATATCAATAAGACCGTTAAGCGCATTACCCACTGCCAGAAAATCATCTACAAGCAGAACTTTATCCTCTTTATTAATGAACTGCTTAGAAATAACTATATCGTAATCCTTATTATGCGTAAACGAATGAACATTAGCAGTATATGATTCACCATTAAGATTACTTGTCTTGGTTTTCTTAGCAAAAACCACCGGAACATGCATCTTAGCAGCTGTTGCTACAGCTATCGCTATCCCCGATGCCTCAATAGTTACTATCTTTGTAACTCCGTCATTCTCAAAAAGTCTTCCTATCTCTTCTCCCATCTCCATGAGAAAATCTACATCAAGCTGATGATTAAGAAAGCTTCCGACCTTCAACACATTACCGGGAAATACTAATCCCTCTTTGTCAATTTTGTCCTCCAACGCCTTCATCTTATCTACCCTTTCGTATAAACACCATATATAGTAGAGTATACCATTCTGCCGAAAATTGTCAACACTCTATCTAGCAAGTGCGTCCATTGCATAAGCAAGAATAAGTCCGTGGTCAAAAGCAATATTTTCGCTCTCCAAAAGCTTAAATTCCGGTTTACCGCTTACTACGCCTTCACTCGTTTTTTCTACAATTGCTCTAATCTTAGTATCACCATATTGTAATAAAAGCTCATATCTGTTATCTGTATAAAACGGCTTCATTTTAATATCAAACCACTCAGCTTCTTTTGCATCATCACCGGCCTCAACCATACACTCATCAGCATCAACAATTGCCATAAACGCACAAGTCATAACCCATCTTCTCGGATCTCTTCCCGGTGTACTGAAGGTTCTTAACTGTTCAAGATTATCACATTCAAGTGACGTTTCTTCGAATAGTTCTCTTCTTGCCGATTCCTCCAGTGATTCTCCTGAATTTGTAAATCCACCCGGAAGGGCATACGAATCCTTAAAAGGATGCGATTTTCTCTTTATAAGAAGCACTTTAATATTATCATCCTTTTTTGAAAAAATTATTATATCGGCAGTAACTGATGGTTTCTCATATTTACTGTCATCATATTTCTTAAGGAATTCCTCAAGTGTGTCATTATCTTCCTGTTGTTGATTTACTTTACTTTCTTTTTCTGCAGTCATACCTATATCACCATATTTCTTTATATATTTTGCTAAACCTTTAACCATTTATTTGAGGTCATCTCTATTATGCCGAGACTCCTTATCTATTCATTTCCGATTGTCTGCCTGTTGCGTTATGGCCTTTAATAATACTATCAATTTCTTTAAGGTCTGATGATGGCAAATCTCCCGGAATCGTATTCTTAACAGCTGCTGTTGCGTTACCGTATACCATTGCCTTTTCGCAATCCATATCGTATTTTAACAAGCCGTATAATGCACCTGAAATATACGCATCTCCGCTTCCGATTCTATCTACTACCTCTATGTTCTCATATGACTTTTCCTGATAGAATGTATCTTTCTTAACATCATATACTATGGAGCCAAATGAGTGAACCTTCGGTGAATGAACCACTCTCTGAGTAGTTGCCACAACAGACAACGGATAATCCTTAGCAAAACTCTTCATTATACTCTTAACATCGCCTTCCTTACCAAATGTAAGTCTTGCAGTATCCTCTGAGCAGAAGAAAATATCCACATACGGAAGAATTGATTCAACACATTCTTTAGCTTCAGGACCGGTCCAAAGATTCGCTCTAAAGTTAACGTCGAAAGAAATAATGGTTCCTGTCTCTTTAAATCTCTTAATCATCTCAACAGCAGTCTCTCTTGCCTGCTTACTAAGTGCAAGTGTTATTCCTGTAGTATGAAAGCATCTTGCTGCAGAGTACATACTGTCCGGAAAATCTTCCGGTGAAACCGAATTAATGGTTGTATATTTCCTGTCGTATACAACATTAGGTTTTCTCGGATGTGCACCGTACTCATAATAGTAGATTCCGAGTCTTGCATCCTTATCTTCATCATACACAAGATAATCATCACTTACGCCATTAAATCTGACTCTGTTAGTTACATATCTTCCTATATCATTAGCCGGAAGCTTACTTATAATACCTGTACGAAGTCCAAGCAAAGATGAACCTGATACTACATTAAGCTCAGCTCCTCCTACCTGCTTCTGAAAATTCTCACCACGCACCAGTCGTTCATTCCCCGCCGGTGACAATCTTAACAACAATTCGCCCAATGCCAGCAAATCGAAATCTCTCATAATACCCTCTCCTTATACAAAATATATAAATATATTTTATCATGATTTGTGAATGTGTGGTAGTGTTTTTTGTTCAAATCATATACATTAATATACATCTGCCACATCATTATTGGTTCAAATGTATTCAAAATACTCCAACAGCTTTTTATAAACATCTTGTGCTGCCCTACACGTTTCTATCAAGTATCCTTTTTCTTCCGGATACTCTTTCAATCCTCTTCTGTAATAATCCTTCGATACATCTTCAATAATAAATGGTGGAATATTATATTTTAAGCACTCCTTAAACATAATCAATCTTCCGACACGACCATTTCCATCCTGAAACGGATGTATTTTTTCAAATTTATAATGAAAATCAATTATCTCCTCAAACGTAATATTACTATTGTCTCTATAATTCTTTAGCAATTGTTTGATTTCTGATGAAACCTTTGAAGGATGTGTTGTTTCAATCATGTCACCAATCATATTCGGACGTTTCTTATAATCTCCTACTGCAAACCATTCTTTCTGACTATCTGTTGTTCCGCTTTTTAGCAATAAATGAATATGTTTTATTATGTCTTCTGATAGTTCTTTATCTGCTACCGACAAAATATAATCAAAACATCTAAAATGATTAACTGTCTCAATAATGTCATCAATTTTTTCATATCCTTCTGTTATTCCGATGGTTTGCGTTTCATAAATACTTCTGGTCTGTTCTTCCGTTAATCTGCTACCTTCCATATGATTCGAATTATATGCCAACCTAATTTGTGTTTGATGATATAATCCGCCTTTTAACTTCATTTCCATTTCTTCTCTGAGACGAAAAAGTGTTGAATTTTTATCTATTTCTTTTTCGTAAGACAGAATTGCCCCCGGCTGACAATCAAAAAAGTTGCATAAGCTTTGAATCGTTGACATCGATACTTCTTCATTTTTAGAAAGCTTAGCCATAGTTGCAGAAGAAATTCCTATTTCATTTTTTAATTTTTCCTTAGTTATTTCTCTTTCTTCCATCATCAAAAATAATTTACAATATGAAATCATTTAAAATACCACCTTTCTCAACATATATAGTATATCATTCTCATTCACATTTGTAAATATACCATCTTTAGTTATCTAAAGCTTTCCAAGCAATACAAAAGCGTTAGGAAAATCATTTTTCCTAACGCTTTATACCCAATTGAAATTATTAGTTATCCGCAACTCTAGCACCAATCAAACGGTGTCTTCTGATATACATAGTAGTTAAGCCAGTTACTGTAAATTGTATTAGCGCAGCTTCTCCACATAAACATCGGCTTCTCATCCGGATTATTATCCTTGTAATAGTTAACCGGCGGTTCTATTTGAAGTCCCTTACCGATATCTCGTCTATACTCAGCATCAAGTGTATATCTTGCATATTCAGGATGTCCTGTCATAAAGAACTGCTTGCCGTCCTGCCCCATAACAAGGAACACTCCCGCTTCATCTGATTCTGCAAGCACCTTAAGCTCCGGAATAGCCATAATATCTTCCTTAAGATTACCTGTATAACGTGAATGCGGTGCATAGAAATAATCATCAAAGCCACGAAGCATTGATATCTTTCTGTCACCAACATGATGCTTATATACTCCGGAAAGCTTTGCTCCAAGCGAATGCTTCTTAATTCCGTAATGATAATACATACCAGCCTGTGCGCCCCAGCATATATGAAGTGTGGAAGTAACATTTGTCTTGCTCCACTCAAACACCTGACTAAGCTCTTCCCAGTAATCCACCTCTTCGAACTCCATGTTCTCTACCGGTGCACCTGTGATGATAAGACCATCAAAGCGCTGCTCTTTAACTTCTCTGTAAGACTTATAAAATTTATTAAGATGTTCAACCGAAGTATGTGTTGAGGTTCTTGATTCCATCGCAAGGAAGGTAACCTCAAGCTGCAACGGCGTATTGGACAGTGCTCTAAGAAGCTGTGTCTCTGTCTCTTCCTTATTAGGCATAAGATTAAGAATTGCTATCTGTAACGGACGAATATCCTGTGTATTCGCTCTTTCTTCATCCATGATAAATATAAATTCTGACTCTAATATTGCTTTGGCGGGCAATCCGCTCTGTACTTTAATAGGCATAATTTCACCATCTCTTCTATATTTTTATTAATTCCAGAATATTTTATCATGCAATCGGCATTAACGCAAGCCTCTTCTGTTTTTGACACAATATGACAGAGATTCTAATACTCTTCTGTCGATATTGTAACTTTATAATTATCAAGCAACGTATTAACGTGATTAGCCACATTATAATAATATCTGTTTAATGTTTCTAAATCATCCATCGAGTTAGTTACAAATACCACATATAACATATTCTTAGTCAAATCAACCTGTGACGGTTCTGTAACATCCGGTATGATTGTCAGTGTGTTTAGAATTGCATATCCATCTGCATATCCTCTATCGATATCATATCCGGTAAGTCCCATCTTCATCGCAGTTTCATAATCACGATAAACATCCTTACTGACATGTCGTATCCATTTATACATTTCAATTACATTCGTGTTACCTGTCATACAGCCTCTGGCAAGATTAGAATGTTTGATATATACGTCTTTCTTAGATATCGGCTTAGCCATTGCACCATCATATGCAAGATTGGTCATATACATATCATTGTCAAGAAGCACCTGTTCATATATATAATTCTCATACGGCATACCACTTACTTCTTCGATTATTATTCCAAGAAGATAATAATCCGTATAGTTAATTATACGGTTTGTTCCCGTTTCAAAATTAAGCTCAATATCCGTAAGATAATCAATGAGGAAATTCTTCGGCACATTTTCCCCTGTAGCAACCGCCCCATCAATCAATGTCTTTAATTCTTCACCATTATAGAATTTCTCGGGCTCCTTAAAATAATTCGGTATACCCGAAGCAAATTCGACCAAATCCCTTACTGTAATAGTCTTACCCTGTACAAATGACGGAAACCACTTATCTATGGTATCATCCAAGCTAAGAAGTCCCTGCTCACTAAGCTTAAATATCGCCTCAGCAACAAATCCCGTTGACATCTCACCGATTCCAAAGGTTGTATGTATTGTATTCTCTACCTGTGATGTCTCATCTGTATATCCGTAGCCCTTAGCATAGACAATAGTATCATCTATAGCAATAAGAAATGCTCCGTTAAAGCCGGTCAAGCTTTTATCTATCAAATCAAGATTAAGATACTCCATATAGTCTTCATTCTGTATATAGTCTACATCCTCGTATACAACACAGCGTTCATAATCCGGAATAAATGTTGCTGTTTCTTCAAGGCTCGGTGCCTCTGTAGTGCTGTTCTCTGCCACAGGATTCTGTCCGTTTGTAGCAGATGTAGCATTATTCCCTTCATCTTTTTTACAACCGGTTACACCGATTGTCCCCACTAGCATTGCACCGGCAAGCACTGTTGCCAGCATTCTCTTTCCCCATAACTTTCTCATACTTTTTCTCCATTCTCTGTTTTATATTTCCCTATTGTACTGTTCGAACACACATAAATATACTTAAACGAACCATTCGCTTAATTGCAGCATCTTTCTGAATATTTCAAACAATACCCCTAAATTGTAACTCACAACATAATAATTGTCTATGGTAATAATAAACAAAATAGAGCCCTCTATTTTGCTATCAGACAAAACAGAAGGCTCATCCACTATCTAATCTTATTTATTAACCCTGTTAACCATGAAGATACCCGTACATACAAGTCCCAATGCAATCAAAAGTTCCCAACCGAAACTTGATGTTTCTTTAAGGAAAACAAATGATAAAAGTACGCTAAATATCGGATTGGTAAAGGAGTATACCGCAACCTTACCTACAGGATTGTGTTTCAAAAGGATACCCCATACAGAATAAGCTACCGATGATATAAGTGCAAGATATATAAGCAATAATATTGAATCGAATGCCCATCCTGTAAGCTTACCGCCCATAAATGCACCGCATATTGCCATTATAATTCCGCCGAACACAAACTGATAACCGCTAAGTGCCACCGGATTTTCTTTCTGAGAATATTTCTTAACCAGCGCAGATGATAATGCATATGCAATAGCTGCAACAAGGATTGCACCCTCTCCCTTAAGACTAAATCCTCCTGTAAGTCCTTCCGGATTATAATTAACAACTACAACTCCGGCGAAACCGATAAGGCAGCCAAGGAACTTCTTAACAGTAAGCTTCTCGTACTTAAATATAAGACATGCTATCATAATAGCTATAAATGTCTGTGAACCATTAATAATAGCTGATTTAACACCTGTAGTGTATGCGAGTCCCATATAGAAAAATATGTACTGGAATACGGTCTGCACCATACCAAGCTTACATATCATGCCCCACGAGCTCTTCTTTGGGATAAGCGGCTTCTTCGCTATAATACTTCCGAAAATAACCGTCAAAACACCTGCAATGATAAATCTTACTCCTGCAAAGAGTATTCTTGACGCAACGTCATCAGCTTCAATTCCAAACCATTCATACCCTATCTTGATGGCAGGAGTTGCACTTCCCCAAAGCAGACAGCAAAGGCATGCAAGCAAACCTATTCCAAGTGGTTTGGTAACAAATGATGTCTTCTCGTTCATAAATGTAATCTCCGTATCTAATATCTTTAGCAAAACGCAAATCTCATTATATTATAATCCCACAGAAATTACAATGACATTTTCACATTTGTAGTGTTCTCACACCATCTGTTATTCAATCGTGTTTACAGTTCCGATAAAAATCGGCATGTCTGTACTCATATCTATAATAGCATAAACAAATGGTCTGTTAAGGAATATATTAACTGTTTCCTGCTGTTTTGATGCGTTCGCTGCCATCGTCACCGATGTAACAGCTCCTGCCTGTGTTCCCATCTCATCAACAGAAATGTATGTCTGCTGAAGAACTCCGCTTATATATAAATTTTCCCCGGCAAAAGTTCCCATATTCGAAAAATCCGCATTTTCCCTGTTAAACGCTTCTGACATTCCCATTTGTTTAAGTATATCCGTCAACGGAATTGTAGTTTCGTTCTTAAATTTTGGAAGCTTAGTATTCACTTCTGCATATGCTTTGTTTTTTATAAAGCGGAACCATTTCTCTGTTGTAAGTCCATCAACGTATTCCTCCACACTTACACCCTCATTCGGAAGAATTGCCACGAATCCATAGCCATTTTTATAATGTTTCATAAAACCAATGGCATTTTCATCAAGCATGTACGTAGTCTGCTGCCCGCTCATATACTCAACCATTTCAGCCGCTCCGCTTGAATTGGTAAACACACCGCTATTAACCTGATATTCCTCATACGGAACAACCCACTCTCCGTCAAAGGCTATCGCATTAATGAGAAACATCATCTCATTTTCTTTGATATCATCGATAATCTTCTTAATCATTCCATAAGTATTGATATCAACCCAATTATTAATATCCTCAACAGTCTTATCATCAAAAGCTGTCTGGTAAGCCTGTGCTCCGTAATAATCAGCGTTAGTCTGAAGAAAATCTTCCTTTATGATTAAGTTCTCATCATCTCTTAACCATATCGAATTAGCGATATTAAACTTAGTACTTTCATCCGAACTACCTGTAAGCATATCTGCATATGAAAGGAGATATTTATTAAGATTGTCTATGTCCATTCCCAGAACATTTTCCATTGAAGTCTTGGTCTCTCCCTCTGCTCCGTTTGCAGTCATAGCAAGTGCCAGATATGCAGATAAAGGTGACATCATCAAGCTTTCTCTTTCGCCTTTTTCATTTACCACACCTTTAAATGACTCTAACGCAAAATTCATATAACTTTCCATAAATTTCTCATCAGGATACATACCATCTATAGCAGCTATCTTCTTTGAAACTATTCCGCTCATCAAATCCTTGGCATATACTACACCACTATTGTTTTTGCCCGGACCGAAGATATTGGTAAGTGCCATTGTTCCCACAACCGCAAGACACAGAACAATCGGTGCAACAACCAGTACCAGTCTTCTTGTCGCCCTCACCTTTTTATTCTTTTCTTCCAGTCTGAGTTCGTGCTTTCTCATTATACTTTCCATATATTCCTTATTACTCTTCATATTCAAAACCTTCTTTCTCAAGTGCTGTGCGCAGTGTCTGTTTTGCACGGGTTGTCAGGTTAGCTATCTGCTTTTTACTCTTTTTCATTACTCGTCCCGCCTCCTCATACGACATATTCTCAAAATAAAGCAGATACAATACCATCGAGTAATCCTTATTCATCGTTTTCATAATACGATACATTGCTTTCTTTATTTCTTCCTTACAAAACTCATCCTCAAACGAAGCCGCTCCGTCTGCTATATCTTTACTTATTTCATCAGGCATTAACTTCTTATTCTTTCTTATGTAATCTACTGCCTTATTACGTCCTATAGTAAATATATAAGTCTTTAACGAAGCTTTCGAAGCTGACATCTTGTACCTCTTAGGATTCATTAGCAATTCCACAAACACATCCTCTGACAAATCCTCCGCAATGTCCATATTATTAATATAACGATTAATAAAATAAATCAAATTATCCCGAAAATATGTAACAATCTCCTCAAATGCATCCCCATCTCCTGCTGCAAACCTTGCATAGCAGTCATTTATCTCTTCTTTATTCACCGGCAAAATTCCCCCTTTTGTAATATTACATCTATTATTCGCACAGACTTTAAAAAGTACTCACCCAAACTTTCCAAAGAAGCAAAAAGAGACTTTACATAAATGCAAAGTCTCTTAAATACTTAATGATTATACACGTGATAAATATTCGCCTGTTCTTGTATCAATCTTAATCTTGTTACCTGTCTCAACGAATAATGGAACGTATACAACAGCACCTGTCTCAACAGTAGCAGGCTTAGTAGCACCTGTAGCTGTATCACCCTTGAAACCAGGCTCTGTGTCTGTAATCTCAAGTTCTACAAACAACGGAGGCTCGATAGCGAATACCTTGCCATTGTATGAACAAACCTTAACCATATCGTTCTCTTTAACGAATTTAAGTGCATCACCTACATCATCTGCTGCTAAAGCAATCTGATCATATGTGTTAACATCCATGAAGTTGAATAATTCACCATCTGAATATAAGTACTGCATATCGTTTCTGTCGATACGAGCCTGTGGGAATTTCTCTGTAGGGCGGAAAGTCTTCTCAACTACACCACCGTTAATGATATTCTTTAATTTTGTACGAACGAATGCTGCGCCTTTACCCGGTTTTACATGCTGGAATTCAACAATCTGGAAAACCTGTCCTTCAATTTCCAATGTAACGCCGTTTCTAAAATCGCCTGCTGTAACCATAGTAATATATTCCTCCTTAGAATTTCTTATAATAGTGTATACTAAAACACATTTTTTTTCAACTATTTTTTGCCATCTTCGTGAGATTTCTTATAAGAATGAAGTATAAGCCTCTCCGGATAACGTTTAAGAACTATCTGAATCTCTTCCTTAGGATTAATCGGTTTAACAAGAATGCTCTTGATTCCGCATCTCTTGGCACCCCAAACATCCGTAAAAAGCTGGTCCCCCACAAACAATGTATTATCCACGGTAGTTCCCATCTCTTCCATTGCTTTAGTATAGCCTTTACGGGAAGGTTTATGCGCATCTTCGATATAAAATGCTCCAACCTTATCGGCAAAACTCTTAACCCTTCCTATCTTATTATTGGATATAAGACATGCCTTAAAACCTATCTTTCTTAATCTTTCAAAAAGCTCTATCGACTCTTGTGTTGCCGGTGCTCCATGCGGCACCAATGTATTGTCTATATCGAATAGCACTGCCCGATATCCCGCTTCAAAAAAGCTTTCATAATCTAAACCGTATGCCGAATCCACATATTCATCCGGGTAAAAATATTTAAACATTAGTATATATCCACCTAACTAACCAAGTAATTTCTTAAGTTCATCCATGAATGTATTAACATCCTTGAATTCACGATAAACAGATGCGAATCTTACATACGCAACCGAATCAAAATCCTTTAACTTATTCATAACTATCTCACCTATCTTAGAGCTCGGAATCTCCTTCTCTTCAAGGTTGTAGATTATAGTTTCAACCTCATCAACAAGTGCATTGATGTCATCAATAGACACACTACGCTTATGACATGAGCGAATGATACTTGTCTCTATCTTCTCTCTATCATAGGGCTCTCTGTTATTATCCTTCTTAATAACGATCAGAGGTATCGTCTCTACCTTCTCATAAGTTGTAAATCGCTTCTTACTCTCAT
>JAFTJD010000002.1 GCA_017456585.1 Lachnospiraceae bacterium | reverse complement strand
GATAGGTCAGAGGTGGAAGTGCAGTAATGCATGTAGCTGACTGATACTAATAGGTCGAGGGCATAACCAAGTAGGTGATAGGAGAAAAGAAGATGGAAAGATAAATTCAATGTGCAGTTTTGAAGGTACAACTTCAATGTAATATAGGGGCTTGGTCAAATGGTATGATAGGGGTCTCCAAAACCTTTGGTGGGAGTTCGATTCTCTCATCCCCTGTTTGAGTTTCAAAGCTTTAAATCTAGTTTTTAGATTTAAAGCTTTTTTTGTTATTAATAAACTATTGGATTCATGCTTGCATAAAAAGTTATTTGAATAATGAACAGTGACGAGTAAATGAAAAGTTTTCCTTGATTTTTATTTAGTTTATAATTATATATAAAATTACTTCCCACAATCTATTTGTAATATGCTATAATATAAAAGATATCGTTCGAAAGGGAGAATGTCATGAGAAAAATATTAATCGTAGTGGATATGCAGAAGGATTTTGTGGATGGTGCTTTAGGCTCCAAGGAAGCAGTCTCAATAGTAGATAATGTTGTTAATAGAATTAATGATTTCGATGGAGAAATTTTTGTCACATATGATACACATCAAGAGAATTATATGGATACACGTGAAGGTAAATATCTTCCGGTTCCGCATTGCATCGAAGCTACTGATGGTTGGAAATTAAATGACAAGGTTCAGAATGTTTTGTCTTCCAAGAAATATTCGACTATTCATAAACCAACTTTTGGTTCGACAGAATTAGTTGAGTTATTAAAGGATTCTTGTGAAAAAGATACAGATGTTCTTTTGATTGGACTTTGCACGGATATATGTGTTGTTTCTAATGCATTACTCTTGAAAGCACATTATCCTGAGATGAATATAAGTGTGGATGTAGCTTGCTGTGCAGGAGTGACTCCGGAGAGTCATAGAGCGGCTTTGCTTACCATGAAGATGTGTCAGGTTAATGTAATTAACGAGGAGTAGAGATTATGATATTAAGACAGGTTATAGTTAGCTTGCTGGAAACGGATTTGTATAAATTCAGCATGGGCCAATGTATATATCATCAATTTAGCGATTATAAGACTACATGGACTTTTACATGTAGGAATAAGGATGTTTTTTTTACACCCGAGATGGTAGAGGAAATTCGTGAGCAGATTAAGGCTTATTGTGAACTTGGATTTACGGAAGAGGAGTTATCATATTTAAATAATATTAAGTGGTTAAAAGGAAGCTACATAGATTTTCTTCGCCTTTGGCATCCACGTTTTGAAGATTTTGTTATTGCGACGGATTCAGAGTGCGGACTTTGTATTGAAACAGCAGGAACATGGCTTAATACATCTATGTATGAAATTCCAACTCTTGCCATTGTCAATGAAGTGTATTTTCGTATGAACTATGATTATAACGAATTAATTGATAGCTTTAAAGAGCGTCTCGAACAGAAGATAACATGGCTTGAAGAGAAGAAGTATTTTCTGTCAACATATAGCGAATTCGGATTAAGAAGAAGACTGTCTGCAGAGGCACAGGAGCTTTTTATAGACAGATTACAGCAGGTTATGGCTAGACAGGAGAAGCAGAACGAACAACAGCAGCAGATTTCAAAGTTTGTAGGAACAAGCAATGTCTATCTTGCAAAGAAATATGGACTTACGCCTGTTGGTACGATGGCACACGAATGGATTATGTGTGTGGGACAGGGCAATCATAAACATAATCCTGCATATTCAAACTGGTATGCACTTGAGGCATGGGTTAAGGAGTATGGTATTTTAAATGGTATAGCTTTAACAGATACTATTACAACAGATTGTTTCCTTAAGGATTTTCAGCTGACATATGCAACCTTGTTTAGTGGTGTTCGCCATGATAGCGGAGATCCAAAGATTTGGGGAGATAAGATGATTGCGCATTATGAGAAGCTTGGAATTGACCCTAAGACGAAAACGCTGCTCTTTAGTGATAGCCTGGATTTTGAGAAGGCTGATGAACTTTTTAGATATTTTGGAGAAAGGGCAAAGGTAGCCTTTGGTATAGGAACTTATTTGTCAAATGATACGAAAGAAGAAGCACTTAATATTGTAATGAAAGTTACTAAGTGTAACGGACAGGATGTAGCGAAGCTTTCTGATGCATCAGGTAAGGGAATGTGTAAGAATCCGGAATATGTGGATTATTTACAGCGTTCTATTGACTGGCGTATGAATCATTGATAGTTTTTGGCTTAAAATTTTAAGTTATATTTAGTTTAAAGGAGACTGACTATGTTTGATGCTAAAAAAGTAAAGACCGAGTGTGTAGAATGGATTAAAGCCTTTTTTGAAAACAACGGGAAAGGATGTAAAGCGGTTGTCGGTATATCAGGAGGAACGGATTCGTCTGTAGTTGCAGCACTATGTGCGGAGGCACTCGGCAAAGAAAATGTATATGGCATTCTGATGCCACAGAACGAGCAGCCGGATATAGATTATGCGTATGAACTTTGTGAATTCCTGGGAATCAAACATTCGGTTATAAATATCGGGAAAACGGTAGAAGGAATGCTTGAACTTATAGAGGCAGAACTGGAGGATTCGATATCCGGGTTAACAAAGATTAATCTGCCACCGCGAATCAGAATGGCTACATTATATGCTTTTTCGCAGAGTGTAAATGGTAGAGTAGCTAATACCTGCAATCTCTCAGAGGACTGGATTGGATATAGCACAAGATGGGGAGATAGCGTCGGAGATTTTAGCCCGCTTGCCAATATAACTAAGACTGAAGTAAGGCTGTTAGGCAAAGAACTTGGGCTTCCGGAGAGACTTGTTTTAAAAGCTCCTTCCGACGGATTGACAGGCAAAACAGACGAAGAGAATATCGGTTTTTCATATGAGGTTTTGGATAGATATATCCGTACAGGAGAAATCGAGGATGATGAGATAAAAGCAAAGATTGATGATAGGCATGCGAAGAACTTGTTTAAGCTTAAGCCTATTGAAGCATTTCCATATAAGTAACAATGAATTACATTATAGATTATGAAACGGAGTGTTTATTATGGAGAAAAAGTATAATAACCCGGTACACAGAGGTTTTTTACCGGACCCATCGGTTATAAGAGTCGGAGACGGATTTTTTAAGGTTAATTCATCATTTCAGTATTTTCCGGCGATACCTATTTCTTATTCAAAAGATTTAGTGCATTGGAAAATTGTATCATACGCCATTACCGAGAATGAATGGCTTGACCTTTCGGAAACGCTTGATTCAAGAGGAATATGGGCACCGGATATATCCTATGGTAATGGAAAATATTATATTTTTGCTCCGCTTAGATATAATTCTGATGATAAGGCTGTACATCCGATGAGAGCGCAGCTTGTTATGACTTCAGATAAGCCGGAAGGACCTTACAGTAAGCCGGTTATTCTTGATGTAGATGATATTGACCCGTCTCATTTTGTTGATGATGATGGTAAGCATTACATGGTTATTGCACCGGGTGCGACTGTAATTCCGCTTAACGATGATTGTACCAAGGTTATAGGAGAGCCGGTGCAGGTTTGGGCAGGAACGGGAGAAAGATGTTCGGAAGGACCGCATATTTTCAAAAAAGACGGTTGGTATTATGCCATGGTTGCGGAAGGTGGTACGGGTTATGGACACGGCATTAATATAGCCAGGTCTAAGTCTCTTTATGGCGAATATGAGGCATGTCCGTATAATCCTGTTATGAGACAGAAAAATCCGGATGAACTTATTCAGCGTGCAGGACATGGTATGCTCGTTGAAACACAAAATGGCGAATGGTGGTGTATGTATCTTTGCGGACGTAGAAATGGTGGTAATTATACTACTATTGGCAGAGAAACGGCACTTGACAGGGTGACATGGACAGAAGACGGATGGTTTCTTATAAATGATGGAAAGGGACCAAGTAAGGAAGCTGTAGCACCGGATTTGGAATGGGAAATATATGAGCCGTTTACCTTTGATGATTTCGATTCTGATAAGATAGATATTAATTGGCTATGGGTTCGTAATCCCGATGAGACAGCGTACAGCCTTACAGATAACAAGGGACACCTTAGATTATATACTCTTGACGGACAGCTTTTTGAGGTTAAGGCAAAGAATACTCTTGTTAAGAGAGAAGAAGAGTTAAGTTATATGGCCGAAACTAAGATGTTCTTTAATCCCAACGAAAAAGAACAGGCAGGATTGGTATGCTATTATTCTACCAAGACTTATGCTAGTTTTTCACTTAGAAAGCTTAATGGTGAAGACGTACTTGTACTTGCTATTAATCGTAATCAGGGCGAAGAGATTATGAATACGGTTAAGAATGTTAAGCCGGGAGAGATATACCTAAGAGTAGTGGTAGACGGACTTGTGAGAAGATTTTATTATAGCTATGATGCTAACGAATGGCATGAGGCGGGAGTTCTCGAAAGCTGCACTTTCTTATGTGATGAAGGAGTCCCGGAGGATAGAAAGAGACATACCGGAACACTGGTTGGTTTGTATGCTAATAATGGAGGAACCGGTACAAGGAACTATGCGGATTTTGATAATTTCAGATATCAAAACAGAGGATAATATATATGGTTATTAAGAGTATTCCATGTTTTAAGTTAAGTCAGATAGCGGATTCAGGACAATGCTTTAGGTGGAAAAAGCTTGCAGATGAGAGATATAGGATAATTGCATTTGGAAAGAAGCTTGATGTATGGGAAGAAAATGAAAAGTTTTATTTCGACTGTACTAAGGAAGATTTTGATGCAATATGGTATGAATATTTCGATTTGGGAACGGATTATGAAGCTGTTCTTAGGGCTATAGATGCGGAAGACCGATTCATGATAAATGCAGCAGGTGCTTCGAATGGTATTCGTATTCTTAAACAGGAACTTTGGGAGATGATTATATCGTATATTATCTCACAGAACAATAATATCCCGAGAATCAAGAACAGTATAGAGAAGCTTAGCGAGAAGTTCGGGGAGGTTTTAGGTGAAGAAGATTATGCCTTCCCGGATTATGAAGGTATGAAGAAGCTTATTTTGTGCGAAGAAGATGTATCGCTTTTGACTGATATGGGACTTGGTTACAGGGATAAGTATATATGTGAACTTATACTGAATTCTAAAGACTATGCTTCATTAATCGGAGATATACGAAGCTATGATTATGAAACTGCCATGAACTATCTTTTGACAATAAAAGGGATAGGGAAGAAAGTGGCTAACTGTATTTGCCTGTTTGGATTATACAAAATCGAGGCATGTCCGGTAGATACATGGATACGTAGGATTATTGAAGAAGAATATGACGGTGTGGCGCCGGGGTGGACTAAAAGTAAATATGCAGGTATTTATCAGCAATATGCTTTTTATTACAAAAGACTGATGTCAGGAAAATAATGTGATATGAAAGAAGCAAAGAAGTTAAGCGATAAAGATATGAGAGAGATTTTGTTCGATTATTACGAGATGACAAACGAACGGCTGCGTTTCTTTGAAGAATTATGTATAGGGAAAAGCCGTGCGGATGCCATTCTTGTTAAGGAAGACAGAATCATAGGGTTCGAGATAAAAAGTGATAAGGATAATCTTTTAAGACTTGAGACACAGATGAAGGATTACACAAGATTCTGCGATGAGTGTTATATAGTTACAGGAGACAAACATGTCAATGAGTTGCCTGAAGTAATTCCGGATTTTTATGGTATAATAAAGATATATCGGGATGATTCGGACGAATTGGCAATTGAGGTTGTAAGAGAGGCCACAAAGGATCCTAAAGAGTCCAAAAGAAGGAAAATCAAACATCAGATGGCACTTTTATGGCGCAGTGAGATAACCAGGATAGCTAAGGCTAATAATGTTAAACCTATCTCAAAGAAATCCAAACCGAAGATAGCCATGATGCTTGCCGATGCGATGGAATATGATGAACTTAGAAGAGCAATATGTGACGAGCTTATAGAACGGGATTATAGTATATATAATGAAAAGCAGGATGCTGAATAGGTGATATTGTTGATATAGGAGGTGTTTACTTGTACGATAAGCTTACGGAATCTGATATTGAGAAGATGAAAAAGGAAGTTGAACATAGAAAGCTTGTAGTTAGAAAAGAAGCGATTGAGGCTGTTAAAGAAGCAAGAGCGCAGGGTGACCTTAGCGAGAATTTTGAGTATTATGCTGCTAAACGTGAAAAGAACATGAACGAAAGCAGAATAAGATACCTTGAGAAAATGATAAAGACGGCAGAGGTTGTTTCGGATGTTTCTAATGAAGGTGAAGTCGGACTTAATAATAAGATAACATTATATTTCGAGGAAGATGATTTGGAAGAAGAGTACAAGCTCGTTACTAATGTGAGGGCAAGCTCACTTAATAATCTGATTAGCCTTGAGTCACCGCTAGGAAAGGCTATTATGGGAAAGAAGCAAGGTGACAAGGTGTTTGTGAAGGTTAATGATTCTTACGGATATTATGTTGTGATTAAGGCAATTGATAATTCTACAGATGATTCGGAAGATGAGATAAGACGTTTTTAGAAAGAGGAGCTTTAGTATGATACATTATGATGAATATGGTAATGATAAGAATAAAACGATAGTTTTTTTACACGAAGAAGGAATAGTGGATTCATTCTGCAAGCAGTATGCGTTAGCCGATAACTACCATATTGTAGTTCCTCATTTATTTGGTGCGGGAAAAGAAGTAGAAGAAATATATAATCCTAAAAAGCAGGTTATGGAACTTAAGAGAGTTATAGGACATCTTGCGAAGGACGATATAATTCTTGTGGGATATTCGCTTGGTGCCGGACTTGCAGTTATGTTGGTAGAAGAATGTCCGCAATTTTTTTCAAAAGTAGTATTTTGCAGTCCGTCCATGTGTGACAGTAAATTCACGATAACTATTAAGACTATTAAAGCTCATATAAAGGCTAATACATACAAGCTTCCGTTTGTCAGAAACCGACTTGCCAATTACATGGGGTTTGATGAAGAGCAAAGGAAGAGATATTTGGATTATGCTAAGAATATTGCGGTTGAGCAATACAGAGCATGGTATTGGAATGCAATGAGTATTGATGAATGCGTACATTACAGGGAGCTTGAGATTCCTATGCTTAGTATATGCGGTGATAATGATGATGGCGGAGCCGGTATAACTGCAGCGGAGCTTGCTAATTCTAACCCTAATTGCAGAATTGTACAGATAAAGAATTCCAAAAAGCATTATCCTGCACGTATGGCAGATGAATTTAACACAATACTGTTGGAATTTTTGGAGAAAGATATTGAAATAATACCTATCGAGAGATAAAATAAGCATTAGTGAAATGTTCTGGGATGACATAATGAATTGAAAGGAAACAGTATCATGGCAGAGAAAAGAGAATGTTCAAGTACAACATGTACTAAAGAAAGTTGTGAGGGTTGTGCTTCCAAGAATCCTAAAAGTTTTTTGGAGGAAACAGCAGATTTTAATGATATTAAAAAGGTAATAGGAGTAGTGAGCGGTAAAGGCGGAGTTGGTAAATCATTCGTAACAGCATCACTTGCTACTGCACTTAGTAAGCAGGGATATAAGGTTGGAATTATGGATGCTGATATAACAGGACCGTCGATTCCTAAGATGTTCGGAGTTCATGGCTCGGTTGAAGCTTCTGAACTTGGAATTCATCCTGCAGTAACGGATAAGAACGGAATTAAGATGATATCAGTTAACCTTATGCTTGAGGATGAGGAAGCACCTGTTATCTGGAGAGGACCGGTTATAGCAGGCGTTGTTAAACAGTTCTGGAAAGAGGTTGTATGGGAAGAGCTTGATTATCTTCTCGTGGATATGCCTCCGGGAACAGGCGATGTACCGCTTACAGTGTTCCAGTCCATACCTGTTGACGGAATAGTAATCGTAACTTCCCCACAGGATTTGGTTAAGTTAATCGTTAAGAAAGCATACAATATGGCTGTTAAGATGAATATTCCAGTGCTTGGTCTTGTAGAGAATTACAGCTACCTTGAATGTCCTGATTGCGGCAAGAAGTTAAATGTGTTCGGCGAGAGTAAGATAGACGCAGTTGCCGCAGAATTCGGAGATGTTGCAGTTGCGAAGCTCCCTATCGTTCCTGATTGGGCGAAGATGGTTGATAACGGAGATTTCGAGGATATTGATAATCCGTATATCAGTGAAGTTGTTGAGAAAATTAAATAATTATATTAGATAAATAAAAGGATGTCAGAAGTATACTTTTAACTGTATATATCTGACATCCTTTTTGTATAAGAACCGATATAACTAAATATCGGTTCTTATACAAACTTATATGTTATTTTACGTAATTCTTATTAATTATGTTTTTGGCTGTTTCTTCATCAATTTGGATAAATAATTTTGGGAGGAAAATGATGTCCCATCTTTCTGTATTAATAAATGCAGGACTATCAAAAATATCATTAATGATTAAAATATTATTGCATAAAGAATAATCCACTGGAATATCACATGGATATGATAAGTTTTCTTCTATGTCACGAGAAACACGGTATCTGGTTGCTGTTGGTTCTAAGATAATAGAATTATTATCCATGCCATATTTTTGCTTCTCTATAAGGTTATTTTCATAAGAAATTAAAGTTGTACCGTCAAAATGTAAGATAATATCTGTAGAGCTTGCTACCACTAAAGGAGTGATTGCTTTCCAGTATGAATTTTTTGGGATTTTTATGAAATCAAAATTCATTTTAGTTAAGTTGTTAAATTCCTCGCGTGTAATTTCTGTAAAAGAAATGCTATTGTCCGTATTCGAATTACTATCAGTTGAAGGAGATAAGATAAGTGAATTGTCCTTAAGTTCATAATCTAGTATAAAGGCATTTCTTTTTACTTCATTACTCGAAAAAGAATAAGCTTCTTCATAAAGTGTTATTGTGCCTCTCATGTCATATGCACTTGTTAAAACCTCGCCATCTTTTACATATATGTATTGAAAGCCGTTAAAGTATATAGCTTCATTTGTTTCTTGTGCATACCAATATTTTCCTTCAAAATCATATTCGTATTCGCGCTCTACTATTACTATATCTTCGTGTGAATTGTCATTATCTGGTGATTCGTTAGTTGCATTTTCATTATTATTACTCTCATATGTAGAACTGTCATTTTCATTGTTTGAATTTTCACCAACGGAACCGGTGCTTTCATTACTAATATTAGTTTTATTGCTGTCAGTACTCTTATCGTTGTTATCATTGTTTTTATTACTGCAAGCTGTAGCAAGAAGAGCTGCGGAAAGCAAGGATAACAATAATATGGATTTGAATTTCTTCATAATATAGTGCCTCCTTTGAATTAGGTTATTGTTAGATTATAGATTTTTTTTTTTTTTTTTGTCAATACAAATTAGATAGTTTTTTGCGCTTTTGACACAAATCAATCGAAAGTTGAAATTTATTTTTGAAGGGATTTTTAGAGGGGGAAAATTCGGCAAAAACGAACAAATATTCGAGCTTAAATGAAAAACTAACTTCGAGAAAATAGCCCCAAAATGGCTGTGAGAAGATATTTTGTTAAAAAAATAAAGATTTGGACTATGAATCCTGCGGAAAAAGCACTATAATTAGGGTATAAGGGTTGTTTGTTTGCATAGCAAACAGACGACCGGAAGGTTTTTGTGCAAAGCGAACTTCTGCTCGTCTAAGTATGATG
>JAFTJD010000014.1 GCA_017456585.1 Lachnospiraceae bacterium | reverse complement strand
ATATTTCAGGAATTTTTACTTAATATTTTCTATATAACCGCACTGCTGATCAATACATGCCAGTTTATTTCCCTTAATAAGAAGTGCTTCTCCACATTCAGGGCATTTCTTACCGGAAGGCTTCTGCCATGACACAAATTCGCACTCAGGCGCAGCTATACAACCGAAATAAGTTCTGCCACTTTTCGTCCTTCTGTATACAATTTCACTTCCGCATTTAGGACATTCCACACCGGCTTTTTCAAGATATGGCTTAGTGTTTCGACAATTCGGAAAATTAGGGCATGCCAGGAACTTACCATGCGGTCCGTATTTGATTACCATGTTGCACTGGCAATTCTCGCAAAGTTCCTCCGATACCTCATCCCGTATCTCAACCTCTTCTATCTCTTTTTCTGCAATCTTAACCGCCTCATCAAGATCCGGATAGAAATTGCGCACGATAGTCTTCCAATTAAGTTCGCCCTCTCCAACCTTATCCAATAAGGTCTCAAGATTAGCCGTAAATTCAGCATCAATAATAACAGGAAAGGCCTGTGACATAATCTTATTAACCGCTTCACCGATTTCAGTCACATAAAGATTCTTATTCTCTTTTATCACATAGCGTCTGGCAAGAATAGTAGTTATAGTAGGTGCAAATGTACTCGGTCTTCCGATACCTCTCTCCTCAAGCGCCCTAACAAGAGTTGCCTCTGTAAAATGTGCCGGGGGCTGAGTAAAATGCTGCTTCTCATTAAGCTCCTGAAGTTCTATCTTTTTATCTTTGTCAAAAAATGCAAATCCATCCTCTGTAGCATTCTCTTCATCTGCCTCTGAATACACAGACATAAATCCGGCAAATTTAATCTTTGAACCCGATGCAGTAAAAATATAGTTACCCGCTTTGAACTTCACATTAGATGTTGTATATACTGCAGCCGCCATACGGCTGGCAACAAAACGTTTCCAAATAAGCTGATACAATCTGTACTGCTCTCTTGTAAGCGAATCTTTGATAAGTTGCGGTGTAAGTCTTACATCAGTAGGTCTTATTGCTTCATGAGCATCCTGAATCTTTTTCTCAGTTTTCTTAGGAGAGGTCTGTGTAGTATTCTCAGACGCGCTATATTCTTCTCCATACACCTCATTAATGTATTCTTTAACAGCCACCTCTGCCTCATCTGCTATACGAACAGAATCTGTACGAAGATAAGTAATAATACCAACCGTACCTTCGCCTTTAATATCTACACCTTCATAAAGCTGTTGCGCAATACGCATGGTCTTCTGAGTAGAAAAATTAAGCTGTTTGGATGCTTCCTGTTGCAATGTACTTGTAATAAATGGGAGCGGAGCCTTTCTTACCCTCTCTCCATCCTTAACCTCATCCACCACAAATTGCTTGCCTTCCAAATCCGCAAGTACTTTTTTCATTTCATCAGAGGATTTTATCTCAAGCTTACCATTTTCATTTCCGTAAAGTTTGGCAATAACAGTTTTCTTTTCTTTCTCAATCTTAAGATTAGCCTCAAGGCTCCAATACTCCTCCGGTATAAATGCATTAATCTCTTCTTCTCTGTCGCATACAAGTCTAAGTGCAACTGACTGAACTCTTCCTGCACTAAGCCCTCTCTTGACCTTAGCCCAAAGCACAGGGCTTATTCTGTAACCAACCATTCTGTCAAGAATTCTTCTTGTCTGCTGAGCATCTACAAGATTCATGTCTATCTCACGCGGTTCCTTAAGAGATGCTTTAACCGCATTCTTGGTAATCTCATTAAACGTTATTCTGTATGCTTTTTTATCCTCAAGTTTAAGAAGTTTGGCAAGATGCCATGATATAGCCTCACCCTCACGGTCGGGGTCAGTCGCAAGATATATCTTCTCTGCTTTCTTCACTTCCTTACGAAGTTTTGTAAGCACATCTCCCTTACCTCTGATAGTTATATATTTAGGTTCATAATCATTATCAACCTCTATTCCTAGCGTGCTTTTCGGCAAATCACGCACATGTCCGTTAGATGCAACCACCTCATAATTACTACCCAAAAATTTCTTGATAGTTTTAATCTTTGAAGGCGACTCCACTATAACCAGATTCTTAGCCATTTCTACTTCCCCTTAACATCATATTTTCGACCTAGCATAATAGTTTTTACCACATTCTACAACCAGCCCTTTCATCTGAAGCTCCAACAACGCATCCGACAGTTCCGGTATGGTAAATCCTGTTTCTTCTATTATAAGTTGCAAATTTTTCGCTTCCAAGTCCAACTTACTATACACCAATTTCTCTCTTTCTGCAAGAAGAATTTTCGTTTTATCCAAATAAGCCACTCTGCCACCATGTGATATTTCATATTCATCCAGTATATCCTCAGGCTTAGTCAGCATACCTGCCCCTTGTTTCAGTATGTTATTTACACCCTTGCTAAGCTCATCCGTAATACGTCCGGGAAGGCCAAAAACATCCTTTCCCTGCTCCAACGCAAAATCCACCGTAATAAGCGAACCACTTTTCTCCTTTGCTTCCACAACCACCAATTTATCAGATAACGCACTTATTATCCTGTTGCGCATCGGAAAAAATCCCGGATTTCCCGGTGTTCCCGGAAAAAGTTCACTGATAACCCCTCCGTTTTGCTGAAGCTTCTCATAAACTCTTATATTTTCTCTCGGATAACATATGTCTACTCCGGTTCCCAGTATTCCAAAACTACTTCCTCCGGCTTCAAGAGCCCCCTTTTGACTTTCGCAATCTATGCCTCGTGCCATGCCACTTATAACCTGTATTCCATTCTCCGCAAGCACAGCCCCTATAGCTCTTGCAAATTCCGCTCCGTATCTCGTACAATTTCTCGCACCGACGATACCACATGTAGGCATTTTTTCGCTAGGCAGATTACCCTTAACATATAGTATATATGGTTTGTCCGCGAGACATTCAAGTCTTCGTGGATATTCCTCATCATCTACAGTAATTATCTTTATACCTTTCTCATAGATTCCCTTGTATATCTTTAGCCACTTTTCTTTTTTACTATTAGCAAAACTCTCCGACATGGCATCAGTAAACCACTCCACCTTTTCCTGCTTGTATATATTCTCAGGTGTTTCAAACTCTTCAAGAAGCCTCTCAATACAAGCCCTTCCCACTCTTCCTATATTACACAACCAAAGCCAATACAGCTTATGTATTTCCTTATTATCTCTCACTTATGCCTCCCATATATTCTTCACACATATTTCCTCTGTACATAATAGCCTCACTAATATGTTTACGTTCTATAAGCTTAGATTCATCCAGGTCAGCTATCGTTCTCGACACCTTTAACATCTTATGATATGACCTTGCCGTTAGCCCAAGTCTTTTATACGCATTTTCAGCAAGCGAAGCTGCCTCATCCGTTAATTTACAATAAGTTTTCACTCCTTCCGAATCCAAACGGCTATTATACAAAAACGCATCATTCTTATAACGTTTTGCCTGAATTTCACGCACCTTTTCCACTCTTTCTCTTATATCCTGCGAACTTTCGCCTCTTGCACTATTAGTAAGCTCTTCAAACTCTATTCCTGCAACCTCAACAACCATATCTATTCTGTCAAGCAGTGGTCTGCTTATTTTTCCAAGATATTTTCTCACCTGCTCCGTACTACAATTGCACCTATTCCTATCCGGATAATATCCACATTTACACGGATTCATAGCTGCCAACAGCATAAATTGTGCCGGATATACAGCATTACCGGACATTCTTGACACAAGTATTTTCCCGTCTTCCATCGGCTGTCTTAACACCTCCAAAACACTTTGTTCAAACTCCGGAAGTTCGTCCAAGAATAAGACCCCCCTATTAGCAAGACTTACTTCACCCGGCATCGGATTTCTTCCTCCGCCTATCATGGCATTCCTGGTAATTGTATGATGTGGTGCACGAAAAGGTCTTTTGTCTATCAGAGGATTATCACTATCCAAAAGCCCTGCCACACTATACACCTTCATCACTTCAACACTTTCATCAAAGCTTATCTTAGGAAGAATAGAAGGGACTCTTTTTGCTATCATGGTTTTACCTGCGCCGGGTGGTCCAACCATCAAAAAATTATGCATTCCTGCGGCCGCAATTTCCACAGCACGTCTCAGCATTTCCTGCCCTATAACTTCACTAAAATCAGGCATCCGGAACACTTTTTCCTTAGGCACCGTATACTTTTGGTAAATCCGGTCCTCAGGATAATTTATAAGTGAAACCGCCTCCCTTAAATCTCCTACTCCGATAATCTTCATTCCATCTATAACTGCCGCTTCCTTAGCGTTAGCCATCGGAAGCATACAAACTTCTATACCGGCATCTCTTGCAGCACACACAATAGGCAAAACTCCATTAACCTTATTAACTCTGCCGTCAAGCCCAAGTTCACCTATCACCATCACACTTTTAATATTATCCTCATTTAAAAAACCTAGATTCACGAGGATTGCCAGCGCTATAGGCAGGTCATATGCGCTCCCCGCCTTCCTTACATCTGCCGGCGACAAATTAATGGTGATTCTTTTAGGCGGTATCCTAAAATCCGAATTTTTCAGAGCAGTACGCACTCTTTCCCCTGCCTCCTTCACCTCCGAAGACAGCATTCCAACCATACTAAAACAAGGCAAGCCATCACTGACATCTGCCTCCACCTGTATCAGCATTCCTCCAACACCTGATACAGCACCACTTATTACATTACAATACACTAAACTTCATTCCCCTTTCTTAATTTATTTTAAACATTTGCCAAACTATATTTCATATTTCATCTTGTTTATTGCATGTACAATATCTTAATAGCAAAGCACTTAGGAATTATATGTTTCGCGAAGACAACATAGCTTCCTTAGTAGAACTTCACTTTGCAACGCTTCGATGAAGCACGCCTCCGCAGTATGTCTGAGCCAAACTTCGGAACGTATCATATGATTGCGCTCACAACTTCTACGACCTTAGGGAAATTTGCTTTGCCATGCTTCATTGAACACGCCTATGTGGTTACCTTAAACAACCGTTGATGCTTATTACATGATGTGCTCACAACTTCTAGGACCTTGGGGGAATTTGCTTTGCCATGCTTCATTGAACACGCCTATGTGATTACCTTAAACAACCGTTGATGCTTATTTCATGATGTGTCTCGCAACTTCTACGACCTTAGGGGAATTTACTTTGCCATGCTTCATTGAACACGCCTATGTGATTACCTTAAACAACCGTTGATGCTTATTTCATGATGT
>JAFTJD010000013.1 GCA_017456585.1 Lachnospiraceae bacterium | reverse complement strand
TCAGAAATCTGTTGAAGGCACGAATCACTGCCTTGCGTAATTAATTCATTCTTGTAATCTCCTAGGTTCGTTATTATATCCACATAGTCGTTTGAGAGTATTCGGTTTCTGCATTGTTCGCGTAGTATTGCGCCATTGTCCATCGCCGTTCTCCGGGATTTTCGTTATATATAAGATATGCGATTAAAGTGCACATGTTACGTAATAAAGACAGGACAGTAAAACTTTATATCACTAAGTTTTTACTGTCCCGTCTTTATTATTATCTTATTCGACACAAATTCTACAAATGAGAACATTCTGCCTTTTATCCTACATATTGCAATATTATGATGATTATTATCGCCGCCTTACCTGCAAATTGCATTATTTATTTGTCGTCGTAATGATATCTGCATGCCAAAATATATATATTCGCATCATCTATCTTATATATCAGCCTGTCTTTATCATTAATTCTTCTGCTCCAAAAGCCTGACAAATTGCCACTTAGTGGTTCAGGCTTACCAATACCAATGTTACCATTGCGACAGATATCCTCAATAAGACTATTTATCTTCTTCAAAGTCTTTTTGTCTTCTGTCTGCCAATAAACATAGTCCTTCCAACCATTCTCCGTAAAAATTTTATTCATCGGCATCTACCTCAAGTAATTGCCCAGTAACTATATTACCGCTCTCCAACTGTGCTTTTGACTCCATTAACCAGTCATAATTAGCCTTGTTGCCCATAATATAAGCATTTTCCATGAGGTTATTATATGCCTCTTCTGAAATCATAACTACATTCTTGTTATTCTTTCTGGTAACAATCATTGTTTCGTAATCTTCTGTTACCTTGTCCATATATGCTTTCATGTTGTCTCGTAAGTTTGTATAGTTAACTGCTAACATATATACGCCTCCTTAAAGGTACGGTTTTCTGTACTTATATTATAAAGTACAATTTCCTGTACGTCAAGTATTTGGTATATTATATGCAGCAATACTCTCAAATATGTTTCATTTAATATATACTTTTCGTATTTTAACCAATACATTGGCCTGATATTACTTATTTGTTCTCTAACTGCTGTTCCTTGGTGAGTTGTCTACCTTCACTATCCAATAATAAGGATTTTGTTGATGTATCACTTTTCTACCCCAACACTACCCCAACGCTAGGATTGATTTTCAGCAGATTATGTGATAGAATGGACTAAATGTTTTACGAAAGGGAGGATAATAATTTTGGAAAATCAGGCAATTTTGCTGGGTAATGAAGCTATTGCCCGCGGTGCTTATGAAGCCGGAGTTAAGGTTTCAGCTGCATATCCGGGTACACCCAGTACAGAAATCAGCGAAAACATTGTAAAATATAAAGAGATCTATTCAGAGTGGTCACCTAATGAGAAGGTTGCCATGGAGGTAGCAATCGGTGCTTCCATAAGTGGAGTTCGTGCTATGGCATCAATGAAGCATGTTGGTGTTAACGTAGCAGCTGACCCGTTATACACTATCTCATATTCAGGCGTTAACGGCGGACTTGTACTTGTAGCTGCGGATGATCCGGGTATGTACAGTTCACAGAACGAGCAGGATACAAGATGTGTTGCACGTGCGGCACAGGTACCTGTACTTGAGCCTTCTGACAGTCAGGATGCTAAGGATTTTATTAAATTTGCATTCGAAATGAGTGAGAAATACGATACACCTGTTATCGTAAGAACAACAACCAGACTTGCACATTCACAGGGTCTTGTAGAGCTTTGTGAACGCAAGGAGATTGAGGATAAGCCTTATGAGCGTAACATTCAGAAATACGTTATGATGCCTGCTATGGCTCAGAAGCGTCACCTTGTAGTTGAAGCTCGTACTAAGGCAATGATTGAGGATGGTTGCACATTCCCTATCAACAAGGTTGAATATAATGACCTTTCTGTAGGTTTTATTACAAGCGGCATCCCTTATACATATGTTAAGGAAGCTATGCCTAATGCTTCAGTTCTTAAGCTTGGTATGGTTAATCCTCTTCCTCGTAAGCTTATCGAGGAATTTGCTTCAAAGGTTGATACTCTTTACATTTTTGAAGAGCTTGACCCTGTTATCGAGGAGCAGGTTAAGTCATGGGGTATTAAATGTATCGGTAAAGAGATTTTCACAATCCAGGGTGAATACAGTGCTAACATGATTCGTAAGGCAGTTCTTAAAGAAGATCTTGACCTTGCTACTCCTGCTACAGTTCCTGCAAGACCTCCGATTCTTTGTCCCGGATGTCCTCACAGAAGTGTATATTCCGTACTTAGCAAGTTAAAGATTCATGCAGCAGGCGATATCGGTTGCTACACACTCGGTGCTCTTGCACCACTTTCAGTAGTTGATACAACTGTTTGTATGGGTTCAAGTATCAGTACACTTCATGGTATGGAGAAAGCTAAAGGCAAGGATTATATTAAGAACTGGGTTGCCGTAATCGGTGATTCAACCTTTATGCATACAGGTGTTAACTCACTTATGAATATGGTTTACAACAAGGGTACAGGTACAGTTATGATTCTTGATAACTCTATCACAGGTATGACAGGTCATCAGGATCACGCCGGTACAGGCAAAACTCTTATGGGCGAGCCTACTAATGCTATCAGCAATTACAATCTTTGCAAGACTCTTGGCATTGAGCATGTATACGAGGTTGATGCATTTAATATCAAGGAACTCGAAGAAGTTATTAAGAGAGAGACTCAGAGAGAAGAAATCTCTGTTATCATCACAAAGGCACCTTGTGTTCTCTTAAAGGGCAACGTATTCCCTAACAAGTGTGTTGCAGACCCTGAGAAATGTAAGAAGTGCGGCATGTGTTTAAAACCGGGTTGTCCTGCACTTACAAAACAGCCTGATGGAACCATCCGCATTGATGATACAATGTGTAATGGTTGCGGTCTTTGCCGTCAGCTTTGTAAATTCGATGCTATCAAGGAGGTACCGGTAAATGGAAACTAAGAATATTATGATTGTCGGCGTTGGCGGACAGGGTACCCTTCTTACAAGCCGTATTTTAGGCAAGCTTGCAATTAATGCTAAATATGACGTAAAACTTTCAGAGGTTCACGGAATGGCACAGCGTGGCGGAAGTGTTGTAACTTTTGTACGCTATGGCAAAAATGTAGCAGAACCTATCGTAGAAGCAGGTCAGGCAGATGTACTTATTGCTTTCGAAAGACTTGAAGCACTTCGTTATCTTCATTTCTTAAAGAAAGACGGTGTTATCATCGTTAATGACCAGCGTATAGACCCTATTACTGTAGTAACAGGTGCAGCTGAATATCCGGAAGGAATTCTTGATACTTTAAAGGCAGCACACACCACATACGCTATCGATGCTATGGCAGAGGCTAAGAAGCTTGGCAACTCTAAGACATTCAACATCGTAGTTCTTGGTATGGCTGCACAGCATATGGATTACTCTAAGGAAGACTGGCTTGAGGTTATCGCTTCTACAGTTCCTCCAAAGACAGTAGATATCAATCTTAAAGCTTTTGAGATTGGCTGGAACCACGCATAAATTAATTACGGATGCTTCCAACAAGCGAAGCATCCGCTTTCAAATCAAATAAAAGGGGGCTTTACTATGTTTATTAAACAGTTATCAGTTTTTATTGAGAACACACAGGGTAATCTTTCACGAGTAACTGACGCACTTGCAGCTAATAATATCAATATTATTTCTTTAAGTCTTGCAGATACAAGTGATTTCGGTTTACTCCGTATGATAGTTTCAGAGCCTGAAAAGAGTGTTGAGGCATTAAAGAACAATGGCTTTATGGCAAAGCTTGCAGATGTAATCGCTGTAAAGACAGCTAACGAGAGCGGCGCTATCCAGAAGTTACTTTCTGTAATCAGCAAGTCAGTTAATGTTGAATATATGTATATCCTTTCAACAAGCGGTGCAACTGCTTCTGTTATTATCAAGGCTACACCTGCTGATGATGCAGTTAAGACTCTTACAGATGCAGGTTATACATTATATACTCCTGAGGAAGCTTATTCTCTTCAGGCGTAAGATTTCTCATATCAGCATGAATCCGTTGTGATAATTGCCAATATAAAATATTAAGCCCTACAAGCGCAATTTTCTGCTTGTAGGGCTTTTCCAATCATATATCTATCTTGATGCTTTATAGATTACCTCCTTATGCGTCTCATCCCCTATTTCAATACCTGTTGAAACAAATCCTGCCTTTTCATATATATGTATTGCCTTTTCGTTTGACGGAACCACGCTAAGATAGATTTCTTCACAGTTGTATTGCTTTCTCATCTCTTCCATTACTAGCGCAAGTGCTTTCTTTCCGTAACCTTGACCTTGAAATCTTACATCAATCATAAATCGGCGTAACATATATACTCTTTTCCCTTCATTGTCTTCATCAGGACCATATGATGCAAAACCGACTGCTCTATATGTATCTCCATCCTTAATTACAATAGCTTTCATTGATAATTCTTTTCTGTATAGTACCTCTAACATTGTATAAGCATTTCCGTTTACATTTTCTTCTACCAATGTAGGTATCTTATTTTCATTAGTCGTAAGAAAAGCAACATACTGCCAATTATCTTTGTTCACATCCACTAACATAAGTTCCATATATACTCTTCTCCTTTATTTTTCCAGCAAATTAATTTTTTGCAACTGCTGTTGTCACTGGCGCCGTTGTTGCCCTGCTGTTTGGATATCTGCTAATACTTAATTGCATAGTAAATTACATATCCCCAGTTAAGCAGACCATGAAATATTGCCCAGCCAATTGATTTCCATTTAGTATAAGAAAGAACTACCGCCAGAGCAATACCTACAGCAGCTGCACTATCTATTCCTTTTTTCGTTGTCTTTTCCACAACAGTCCTGGATGTCTTTGATTGCGTTGATTTACCGTAAATCAATTCCTCTACCGTTACTCCCAGACATTCCGCCAAGTCAGCTAATGTATCAACATCAGGCTGTGTTTTGCCCGTTTCCCAGTTAGATACTGCCTGTCTCGTAACATTAAGCTTCTCAGCCAATTGGTCCTGCGTAATTCCATTCTCACTTCTAAACATTTTGATATTTTTACCAATATTATTCATGTTTTCCCTCCCGAAAAGCATTCCATGCAAAAGCAATTTACCTTATTATATTCACAATATTGCTTTCCTTTACCGCTTTAATATACTACTAACATACTACAATCTCACAAAAAAGTCACGCAACAATACGTTGCATTCTGTCAAGACGCGTTGTTTTCAGTATAAATTATGCAAAGCTTCTTGTTGTTCGTAGATCGAGTAGGCTGACCCCTACTCGAATCCGCAAGCGAACACCTCGAAGCATAGCTTCTCGTTGTTCTTACGCCTGTCAAATGAAAAGGTATGCAAGCATCCCTCCTGATCGGCAATTTTGCTTTCGCAAAATTATCCGACATGCTTGACAGGCTTTTGCTACAAAAATCCCGCACACTATATGTGGACGGGATTCTCTCGTTTTATCCTTATTCTTTGGCTTCGATAGCAAGACAACCTCTCATCTCTATAACAGGACCGCCTGTCTTCTCAATGTATTCCTTGGTTATCGTTACTCTTCCGATATTATCATCCTTCGGAATCTCATACATAATATCAAGCATGAATTCCTCGATAACTGCTCTAAGCGCTCTGGCACCGGTTTCTTTCTCAAGTGCTTTCTTAGCAATAGCGCTGAGTGCCTCATCATTAAATACAAGTTCTACTTCATCCATAAGGAGAAGTTCTTTATACTGCTTAAGAATAGCATTCTTAGGCTCCTTAAGTATACGCACAAGCATCTCTTCGTCAAGTCCCTGAAGAGTATATATAATAGGCATTCTTCCGAGGAACTCCGGTATCATACCATAATTACGAAGGTCTTCAACCGTTACCTTTTCAATGATATTCTTTTCTTTATCATACTTATCTTTAAGATCACTGTTAAAGCCCATACTTGACTGCTTATTAAGACGTTCCTTAACCGTAACTTCAAGGTCAGGGAATGCACCACCACAGATAAACAGAATATTATCTGTATTAACAGTCGCAAGCGGAACCATAGCATTCTTGCTGTTAGCTCCTACCGGAACCTCAACATCGCTACCTTCAAGAAGCTTAAGAAGTCCCTGCTGTACTGATTCGCCACTTACGTCTCGGCTTCTTACTTCCTTCTTCTTAGCTATCTTATCTATCTCATCGATAAAAATAATTCCTCTCTCAGCCTTCTCCACATCATTATCTGCTGCAGCAAGAAGCTTGGTAACAACGCTCTCAATATCATCACCGATATATCCTGCCTCTGTAAGAGATGTTGCATCAGTAATCGCAAGCGGTACATCGAGAAGCTTGGCAAGGGTCTTTACTAGATATGTCTTACCACTACCTGTCGGTCCAATCATAAGCATGTTAGACTTCTCTATCTCAACCTCATTACTGCTTTCCCTGCTTGCAAGTCTCTTATAATGATTATATACAGCTACGCAAATAGCCTTCTTAGCGTGTTCCTGTCCTACCACATATTCATCAAGCTGTGCCTTAAGCTTATGAGGTGCCGGAATTGACTTAATATCAAAAGGCTCTTTTTCCTTTTTCTCTTCCTTAGACTTCTTCTTAAGCTTCTGACGTTTCGGAATCTCACCCTGCATACCATCGAGATTAACGAAGCTTATGTTTGGCATACCGGGAATTTTTGACATATCACCGCCCATAGGACCGAAACCTGTAGGCATGGTATCAAAGGTCTTCTGTAAACAATCGCTACATATATCGAATCCACCGGGAATGTTAATTATACTTCCGCACTTGCTCTCCGGTCTTCTACACAGATAACAGATACGTTCATATCCGCCATCATCATCTTTATTATTATCATCAATTACCTTTTCATCAATATCAGACATAAATCTTCTCCTAACTATATTCTATGATGTTAAGTTAAATATAATCTGCTTTAAGCTCAACATCACTCTATACGAATATATATTATATATTACTTTTCATCATCCGACAAGCAAAGTTTTTATAAAATCCCTTGACCTAACTATCCACAGACCTCTTATTTGAAATTTACATACAAATCCACATTATCGCAAGTAATATAAAGAAAACATTAACAAAATCTTTACTTTATTTGAATTTATGTTATACTATTTCTATAAGCAAAGAGTAATATATACTCTCTGAATACAATAAACTTAACAGGGGGCACATATGAACAACGTAACTAATAATAACACTTTATTATCGCAGAATGAGATTGATACCCTCATTAAATTTTTAACGCATCATGAAAAGATTCAGGATACAGTCCTCTCACAGGATAGTATTGATAAACTCGTTAATTTATTACAGAATAATGGTGACGTAACTGCTGAAATCTTTGAATTAACCGATTTCAACAGCAATGCTTTAGAATCAAGTGCAATCAATCTTGCCGGTTATACATTACATTTCACAGTTAACAAATCAACCCAATTCGTTGTAATCACAGCAGAAAGCAAGAATGGTGAATCTAAGAAAATCACTCCTATCGGTTTCTCCGACGGTGATTCCGCCGATGATGATTCTGAATGGGGCTATTGCATAGAGCCTGTGGTATTCGATAAGATTGCAGCCACATTTAATCTTAAGTATTCTGATGAAGAATATGAAAATGTGTGCAGAACTTTCGCCATGAAGCGTTATGGTAATGAATATGCTCTTATTCCATCTATTTATTTACCAACTCCTGAAGCTTTAGCAAAACATATGGCTCCTTAGTTGATGACTAAGTCATATACATAGTAAAACAGCCGTTACCCATATACATTTAGAAGCATATTCTTCTTGTATATAGGTAACGGCATTTTTGTTACTCTACAACTATGGTTGCTTCCGCAGTCTTCATTCCGCCGCAGAATGCGCGCACCTTAACTCTTCCTTCTTCAATTATATCAAGTGCCACATCCGCACGTCCTTGATACATATGTATAAAATTATTATCAAGTGCTTCTGCACCCTTTATATCTCCGTTATCTACACCTATAATTCTTGCCGGTCCTTCTACGACAAAAGTTACCTTAGCACTTTCATTAAATACCTTGTTATTGTCCTCATCATAAGCTCTTACCTTCAAAAGAAGCTTATATGGTTTCACTTCCCTTTCGCCGGCAAGATTACTAAATGTTTCAAGTGCAACATTCATTTCTTCCTTCTCAAACACAAGCTTAACGGCGTGTTTTGGTGTCTTTACGACCTGCCTTACAACTTCTTCACCGTTATTTTTACCAATAACAGTAACATTGCCCGGAAGATAAGGAATGTATCCTGTTATCAATCCGTTAGGGTATTCTTTCATCGGCTTAAGATGGTAACATTTTTCATTTACATGAAGTTCAAGCTGTTCGCAATTTGTTGCAATCATATATGGCAAAACAACCTTTGTAAACTGCGGAAATTCCCAATGTGATACGAATCTCGGACTGTCCCAGTGCTCCTTGACCCCTTCATCTGCATAACTGTAATCCATAACCGCAAAATGCACGAATGGGTCTGCACTCTCATTCCAATAGCTCTGATACTGCCATGCAATTGGTCTTTTCTCCATATCTGTCGCAAACAAAGAGCCTGACCAGCCTTTAGCCGGATAGCACATCGACTCACCCAGATAGTCTATTCCTGTCCAAAGTATACCACCGATGCAATAATCATTATTAACTACATCAAACCATGGTACATTTTCTGAGAAATTCTGGAAAAGCTCGTCTTCTCCCCTGAAATACATATATGTCTCGGTTCCGAGTATAGCTTTATCCGGTATCGCTTCATGAATAAGCTCATACCACTGCTCCTGATAGTTACATGAAATCACATCTACCCTGTCAGCAATTAACTTAATCTGCTTTACCCTGTCATGTACATCGAATATCTCTCCGGTTTTCATATTATCTACAAATTCCTGGATATCCTCTATAAGTGACATATCAATCTCTTCCTGCTTAGGATATGCAAAATGCGGATTCATCGCAAGTGA
Source organism: Lachnospiraceae bacterium (assembly GCA_017456585.1). GTDB lineage: Bacteria > Bacillota > Clostridia > Lachnospirales > Lachnospiraceae > SIG300. Next base: position 7,312 of record JAFTJD010000013.1, on the reverse strand, counting down.
TACCGGTCTTGTATCATCAAGCTTTTTAACTAACGAAACATGATTATCGAGAAGTTCAAGCATGTTTCTATGCGCCTGATTCTCAACTTCGTTACCTACACCCCAGATAATAATGGATGGATGATTTCTGTCACGAAGAACCATAGTAGTTATGTCTTTATCCCACTCTGTCTGATAATATCTGCCGTAAGAACCACCGGTCCACTTATCAAAGCTCTCTTCATATACATAGAACCCAAGCTCATCACACAAGTCTAACATCTCAGGCATGAAAATGTGATGCGCCATTCTTATCGTATTACATCCGATTTCTTTAAGGGCAAGAAGCCTCTCTTTCATTATTTCCTTAGTTATAGCTATTCCGAAGCAACCGGCATCCTGGTGTATGCACACACCCTTAAGCTTAGTTGACTTTCCGTTTACAAAAAGTCCTTTAGCTCCATCTATAGCAACATCTCTGATACCTATTCTACGAACAATCTTATCAACTACATTAGAATCTTTATCCTTTAACTCAAGCTTTAATTCATACAAATCCGGTGTTTCGGCACTCCATAGCCTGCAACCGTTAATCTCAACCTCTATCCTGTCATCAGCCGCCAGCTGTCCATGATATTCCTTATCATTATCAAGGCTAACAGTTGCATCCATGTTCTTCGCATTATCTGCGCAGATTATAACCATGGCTTTATTATCATCCAACACCTTACTTGTAACCGCTATTCTATCGTAATCAAGATATTCTTCAGGCAAAATCTCAAGATATACATTTCGATATATTCCGCATCCGCTATACCATCTGTCTGCAGGAAATTGTGTGTTATCTACTTTCACAAGAATGCTATTCTCGCCGTTTTTTAGCACATTTGTAACATCAAGTGCGAAGCTTGAATAGCCGTATTTTCTGCCTCCTACTAAAACATCATTTACCCATATGGTACTATTCTCAAAGATTCCGTCAAAAAATAATCTGTATGTCTTAGACTCTTCTTTGTTAATCATAAGATTCTTTCTATACCAACCTATACCCCAACGGTCTCTATAGCCCTGTGCAGCTCCCTGCTTCATATCTTTGTTAAAAGGAGCGCTTATCGCCCAGTCGTGCGGCAACATGACCTTCTTGTATACAAGTTGCTCTGCCTCACATTTATCGCTTTCACCAAATCCTTTTATTAATGCAAACTCCCAATCACTGTTAATAAGTATTCTTCTTTGCATTTTTCTCCTCCCAAATTAATAGTTATACGAAACTACTTTAATCTGAATTATATTAAATACTTTATACGTTCACAATGTTTTAAGCTATTCAATAAATGTAGTTTTTACTTTTCTCTCAACATAATTTTGACAAACCGTTAAAATATATGATTACCTATTAATCCACAAGAAACGAGATGCCTCCAAAGCTTTTATGCTCCGGAGGCATCCTCTTATTAATTACATATTATTTCTTAAGCTGCTGAAGTCTCTCTACAACCTGCTCCATCATCTTAGTATATTTCTCAAGCTTAGCTTTTTCCTCAGCAATCTTTGCTTCAGGTGCCTTGCTAACGAATTTCTCATTACTGAGCATTCCGTTTACTCTCTTAAGCTCGCCTTCAAGTCTGTCTTTTTCTTTTTCAAGACGCTCGATTTCCTTCTCGATATCAACAAGCTCTGCAAATGGCATGTAAATAGTTGCTGCCGGGATAACTGTTGAAACTGCATCATCATCAATGCCTGTCTTGTCAGTTTGGATAGTTACTTCACTTGCATAGCCAAGTGTAGCGAAGAATACCTTACCATGCTCGAAGATATCTCTAACCTCTTCCTGCTCACTTACAACGAATACCTTTGCCTTCTTGCTAGGTGCTACGTTAAGCTCTGTACGAACTGCACGGATACCTCTTACTGCTTCCTTGATAGTCTCTACAGCCTTCTCATCCGCAGCGAAATTCCACTCTGCCTTAAATGCAGGCCACTCTGATATCATGATTGACTCTTCGTCTTCTTGAAGTGTACAGAAGATTTCTTCTGTAACGAATGGCATATACGGATGTAAAAGCTTAAGTGAATCTACAAGTACTGTCTTAAGTGTCCATAATGCAGCTGCCTTAGTTGTATCATTTTCACTGTAAAGACGAGGCTTAACCATCTCGATGTACCAGTCACAGAACTCTTCCCATACGAAGTCATATACCTTCTGAAGTGCTATACCAAGTTCATATTTATCAAGGTTATCTGTTACTTCTTTTGCAAGATTATTAACCTTAGAAAGAATCCACTTATCTGCACTTGTAAGGTCATCAAGCTTAACACCTGTTGTGTCTATGTCTTTGTTCTGCTCCATATTCATCATGATGAATCTTGAAGCATTCCATACCTTGTTAGCGAAGTTACGGCTTGCCTCTACTCTTTCCCAGTAGAAACGCATATCGTTACCAGGAGCATTACCTGTGATAAGTGTCATACGAAGTGCATCTGCGCCGTATTTATCAATTACTTCAAGCGGATCGATACCATTACCAAGTGACTTACTCATCTTACGTCCCTGTGAATCTCTAACAAGTCCGTGGATAAGTACTGTATCAAAAGGTACTTCGCCTGTCTGCTCAAGACCTGAGAACATCATACGCATTACCCAGAAAGGAATGATATCATAGCCTGTTACAAGTGTATTAGTAGGATAGAAATATTTCATATCCTCTGTATCATCCGGCCAACCAAGTGTTGAGAACGGCCAGAGTGCTGAACTGAACCATGTATCAAGTGTATCAGGATCCTGACGCATCTCTTTACCACAGCACTTACATACCGCTGTCTCGTCCTTAGTTACTACCATTTCACCGCACTCATCACAGTAAAAAGCAGGAATTCTGTGTCCCCACCATAACTGTCTTGAAATACACCAGTCACGGATATTCTCTAACCAATGGAAATATGTTTTCTCAAAGTGCTGAGGAACAAATTTGGTATCACCCTTCTTAACTGCGTCGATTGCTGGTGTAGCAAGAGGCTTCATAGAAACGAACCACTGCTTAGAAATACGAGGTTCAACTGTTGTTCCGCAACGGTAACATGTACCTACGTTATGTGAGTAATCCTCAACCTTAACGAGTGCTCCCTCTGCCTCCAAATCAGCAACGATAGCTTTTCTTGCTTCGAAACGATCCATGCCTGCATACTTAGGATAATCCTCTGTAATCTTGGCATCATCTGTCATTACATTTATAATAGGTAATTTGTGACGAAGACCTACCTCGAAATCGTTAGGGTCATGTGCAGGTGTAATCTTAACAACACCTGTACCAAAATCCATCTCTACATATGAATCTGCTACTATCGGAATCTCTCTGTGTACGATAGGTAAAATAACTGTAGCACCTACAAGATGTCCGTATCTCTCATCCTCCGGATTAACCGCAAGTGCTGTATCACCAAGTAATGTCTCCGGACGTGTAGTTGCAACCTCAAGGTATCCGCTACCATCCTTAAGCGGATAACGAAGATGCCAGAAATGTCCTGCCTGCTCCTCATATTCAACCTCAGCATCTGAAATAGATGTAAGGCAATGAGGACACCAGTTAATTATTCTCTCACCACGGTAGATGAGTCCTTTATCATAAAGCTTTACAAATACTTCCTTAACTGCCTTGCTGCAGCCTTCGTCCATTGTAAATCTTTCTCTGTCCCAATCACATGAAGAACCGATTTTCTTAAGCTGTGAAACGATTCTTCCGCCATACTGCTCTTTCCAAGCCCATGCTCTCTCAAGGAAACCTTCTCTTCCGAGGTCCTCCTTAGTTACGCCTTCCTTGCGCATTGCTTCTACAATCTTAGCCTCAGTAGCGATTGAAGCATGGTCCGTTCCCGGAAGCCAAAGTGCTGAATATCCCTGCATTCTCTTATATCTGATAAGGATATCCTGCATTGTATTGTCAAGAGCATGTCCCATGTGAAGCTGTCCCGTAATATTTGGCGGTGGCATCACTATTGTATATGGTTTCTTTCTTTCATCTCTCTCTGCGTGGAAATACTTCTTGTTAATCCACTTCTGGTATAATCTCTCCTCTATCTCGGTGGGATTATAATTCTTCTCTAATTCCTTTGCCATAGTTTTTCCTCCTGAATTTGTATTTTGGCGGTACGTCTTTCGCCAGACTCGAAGCGTAGCTTCTCGTTGTCGCGACTTTCGCTTGGCTCAATGTTTCGCGCAGAACAAAGAGTTCCTCTTGCGGAACTCTCGCGCCGAGCGCTGTCGCTTGCGACAAACTTCCTCTTCGCGCGAGTGCGCATCCACGCGGAGCGTTTTTTATGTTATAGGACGCATTTTCCTATAACATAAAAAAGCCCTTTGCATTTCTGCAAAGGGCGACAATATCGCGGTACCACCTTAGCTTCGCTATAAATATAGTTAATAATTACAGCAATCTCTCGCCTGATAACGGAGGCATCCGTTGTGATTTACTATCATTTCAACCACACTGTTCCGAAGCTACCTTCACGACATCCTTACTTAAGGAACCTTTCAGCCGGTGAGTTCCTCTCTCTGACAGCGGTATGACGCTACTCCTCTTCTTCACTACATTTAACCTTTAATAAATAATACTTATTTCTCTTGAATTTGTCAAGTTCTTTTTCAATCAAAGCACTTTTTCCCCTATTTCATACGCAAAGCCCTTACTGAATTGAGTATGCAAAGGAATGCTACACCTGTGTCTGCAAAAACAGCCAACCACATATTTGAATAAATTCCGGTAAGACCAAGCACCATAACCGCTATCTTTATTGCCAAAGCAAATATCACATTCTGCTTTGCTATTCGCATAGTTTTCTTAGCGACTGCAATTGCCTCGGGAACTGCACTCAGATTAGAATGCAGGAATACTACATCCGATGCTTCAAGTGCGGCATCCGAACCATTTCCCATCGCTGCTCCGACATCTGCTCCTGCAAGCACCGGTGCATCATTAATTCCATCTCCTACGAACATTACCTCACCGTACTGCGCTCTTATCTCTCTAAGCTTGTTTAGCTTATCATCCGGCAAAAGCTTTGCGTGAACCTCATCTACTCCGGTTTCAAGTGCAACACCATTGGCATTATCCCAAGCATCACCTGTGAGCATGGCACTTTTTATTCCAAGTGATTTAATCGCTCTAACTGCATCCTTTGAATCTTTCTTTATGGTATCTGCAATCACAATATTTCCGGCGAATACTCCGTTAATTGCAATATACACCTCAGTACCTATTGTAGCCTCTGCATTTCCCTTCATATTAACAACTACACCGCTATCAACAAGAAATTCTCTATTTCCACAAAGAATTTCTCTTCCATCTTCTAAGATTGCCTTAATCCCTTTTCCCGCAAGCTCTGATACATTTTCAGCAAGCTTGTATTCAACTTTTTCTTCTTTCGCCCTAGAAACAATACTTATAGCAATAGGATGTGTTGACACTGCTTCTGCAGAGGCCGCGGTTTTAAGCAGTTCTGCTTCATCAAAATCCTCTGTCGCATTTATTTTTTGAACCACAAAATTGCCCTCTGTTATGGTTCCTGTTTTATCCATAACAACTGCTTTAATCTTAGTGAGTGCTTCCAACACAACACCGCCCTTAAAAAGTATACCCTTCTTGGAACTCGCACCTATTCCACAGAAAAAAGCGAGCGGCACACTAAGAACCAGAGCGCACGGGCAACTCATAACGAGAAATGTAAGCGCAGTATATATGTATGGGTAAAAAGCTTCTCCTTTGATTAGCGGCATAACAACTGCCGTAAATAACGAAGTCAAAACAACTATCGGTGTATAAATACGTGAAAACCTTGTAATAAACTTATCTATCTTTGGCTTACTTGCAACTGCATTTTCTACTGAATCAAGAATTCTTGAAACCATAGAATCTGCAAGCTCCTTCTCCGCCCTTATTTGTATGGTTCCGCTGGTATTTACACATCCTGATGTTACTTCTGTCCCAGGTTCTACGCTTACAAGAACCGGTTCACCCGTAACGGCTGATGTATCTATTCGGCTACTTCCTTCTACAACTACTCCGTCTACAGGAATTCTATCGCCGGGACGTACCAATAGGATATCCCCTACAGCTATATCTTCTGCTGCAATATTTTCTACATTGTCTTCACATACTCGTACTGCAATCTCGGGTCTTAAATCAAGCGTATCCATAATCTGGCTTCTGCTTTTCTCAACCGCAAGTTCTTCGAACAATTCTCCAACTCTATAAAAAAGCATAACTCCTACCGCTTCCGGATACTCCCCAATAGCAAAGGCTCCAAGAGTTGCAATGCTCATAAGGAAATTTTCATCAAATATCTGTCCGTGGAGTATATTCTTGAATGCTGTAATCAGAACATTGTTACCAAGCAACAGATATACTATCGCAAGAACTATAATTAATGGCAACGCCGGTTCTTCTGCGCCAAAGACTTCGTGATATATCTCTATTCCGATAAAAACTATCGCACATATCACCAGAAGAATCAGCCTTCCTTTTTCACCTTTTTCGTGTCTATGTATGTTTTCCTTAGAAGCTTGGTTTCGTCTTCTCTCCGGTCTTTCTGTAAGCGTAACTTCACTCTCTATAGCCTGGCATATCTTTTGAAGTCTATCCTGAAGTGTCGTCCAGTCGATCTCCTTAGGAGCCGTCACACTCAATAATTTGGTTGAAAATGTTATGGTTGCACTCTCAACTTCATCTAACGCATTAATATTTCTCTCCATCTTCGCGGCACAATTGGCACATCCAAGATTCTCCACAATGTAAACCTTACGAATCATACCCTCTGCTGGTTTGGCCTCTTCGTGGTGCTTGTGATAGTTTCCATGTTCGTGGTGGTCGTGGCAGCAGCACCCTTCATGGTGTTCATGGTTATGATGTTCTTCATGACATTCGCAATTTTCATGATGTGTATGTTTACTGCTGTTATCACTGTTACATCCACAACAAGCTTTCTCATGTTCATCTCTATGTTCAACTTTATCTTCTATATTGATCATATTGTCACCCCGTTCGTTTTCACTTACATATGAGCATTTGTTCATATATTGATATTATATTACTACTTATATATGGATATGTCAACCATTATTTCTAATTTTCATCCTGCTAAAGCATTTTTATAAACCGCAACAATAAAATGAAATAGCACGAATACTATCCAAGAAAACGGCTCTATAATAAATGTTGGGGTGTATGATTAAAAAATCAGCACCTCGGCATTTTTTGTTTTATAATAATAAAAAAACCTCCAAGTGCCAGTCACCCAAAACTTTTTCACTCGGAGGTATGCATAAATGCATAATTATTGT
>JAFTJD010000012.1 GCA_017456585.1 Lachnospiraceae bacterium | reverse complement strand
TTGGTGAGTTTGCGGAGGAGGCGTGCCAATCAAACATCGAAGCGGCAAAGGGTGTAGTTCTACTTGGGAGCGTAAAGTTGCAAGCAGAAACATATATTCCTAATCGCTTTGCTTTAATATGTTTTCGGCATGCAATAAACAATATAAAATTTGTAATATAGTTTCGCCAATATCTAAATAAATTAAGACTCGAAAGGAGAAATAAAGATGGCAAAAAGAGGAGGATTTCCGGGAGGAATGGCAATGCCCGGTAATATGAACAATCTGATGAAGCAGGCTCAGAAGATGCAGAAGCAGATGGAAGAGACAACTAAGGAGTTAGAGGAGAAGGAATATACTGCAAGCGCAGGCGGCGGAGCAGTTGAGGTTACTATTTCCGGTAAGAAAGAGGTTGTTAAGGTTAAACTCTCACCTGAAGTAGTTGATCCGGATGATATTGAGATGCTTGAGGATTTAATCGTAGCTGCAACTAATGAAGCATGGAGACAGATGGAAGAAACAACTAATGCTTCAATGTCAAAGATTACAGGTGGTCTTGGTGGAGGATTTCCGTTCTAATGGAACTTTATAGTAGCAAGATAACTAAGCTTATAGAGGAACTCTCATCGCTTCCCGGAATAGGTGCCAAATCAGCACAACGCTTGGCATTTCATATAATCAATATGCCGAAGGAGCGTGCAGAGACTCTTGCCAATACAATAGTGGATGCCAGAGCGAACATAAGATATTGTCAGAAGTGCTTTACACTTACAGATGATGAGCTTTGCCCTATTTGCAAGAGTGACAGAAGAGATATTCATACAATTATGGTTGTGGAGAATTCCAGAGACCTTGCGGCATACGAAAAAACAGGTAAGTTTGAAGGACTTTACCATGTACTTCATGGTGCGATATCGCCGATGCTTGGAATCGGACCGAATGATATACGACTTAAGGAGCTTATACAGAGGCTCTCCGTTGAGGATATAGATGAAGTCATCATAGCAACCAATTCCTCTCTTGAAGGAGAAACAACGGCTATGTATATAAGCAAGCTCATTAAACCTACCGGAATAAAAGTCAGCCGAATTGCGAGCGGCGTTCCGGTTGGCGGAGATTTGGAGTACATAGATGAGGTTACACTTTTGAGGGCACTTGAAGGTCGTGTCGAGCTATAAAAGGATAAGAGCTTTATGCTAATAAATCTATCTATAAATCATGAAATTGATTTGTAGGTAGATTTTTTTATGTTATAGGAAAATGTGTCCTATAACATAAAAAACGCTCCGCGTGGATGCGCACTCGCGCGAAGAGGAAGTTTGTCGCAAGCGACCGCGCTCGGCGCGAGAGTTCCGCAAGCGGAACTCTTTGTTCTTGATAGTAGGTTGAGGGTTCTTAAGACATTTATATTTCGGGCATAAGGATATCAGAGGATTGTAATTTCTTCACAAAAAACTGCCCGCATGCACGTATGCGGACAGTCTTTGTCAAGTTGTATAAATCGATATGGTACACCTAGTCCGGACTTTGGAAATAATAGGTAGGTGTTTCGGTTGTAGTCTCCGTAGGAACCTCTGTAGGGGGTTCAGGAGTTATATCGCTCGGTGTCTCAGGCGAAGTCTCGGTAGGAATCTCTGTGGTTGGCTCTGTAGGAATCTCCGCCGGTGGCTCAAGTGAAGCCGCGGTTATCGAGTGATTCTTAAGATACTCATACCAGAGATTATAGTAGGATGGTTTCAAATGAACACCATCAGAGGAAGCCTCAGCCCTTAATGCTCCGGTTGAATCTGAAAGTGCCTCTGCCACATTTAAGAAATACACTTTCTTTTCCGCTGCAAGCTTCAAAAGAGCAGAATTAAATGCAGCTATCTGCTTGTTCTTTATGTATTTATGTGTGTTTGAAGCTTTCTCGGTTATCGGCAGAATAGACTGCACATAGATAACCGCATCCGGATTAATGGTTCTTATAGTGTCAATTATTTTAGTATATTTCTGTTCAAAAGAGGTCGTTGTAGGATAACCAACCTCGTTAATTCCCAACATAATATAAACCTTATTAAAGCTTATATATGGCAATGCATCAAGGATAGGTAAAGTCTGTCCGTTCACATTTACTACCGGAGTAGAGAAAATAGATGTAGTTGACAATGCCTGCTTGGAATAAAATACAGGTGTCTTTAAGCTGGAATATAACTTAAGACCATCCGTGAGAGAGTCTCCTATAAAAACAGCATCTGAGAAATACTCTTCTGTTACCGTATTGGTTACAGGAACGGCTACAGTATAATCATAGGGGTCCACGTTAGTTATAATAACAGGTGGAATATCACCGGATGTTTCACCTGTATCAATTGTAGTAGGATTGTCTGTTTGAGAAGAAGTCGGGTCTTCAACACCTGAAGACGTAGGCTCATCTACATGAGGAGTAGTTGGTTCCTCTGTATGAGAAGAAGTAGGTTCTTCTACATGGGAAGAAGTGGGTTCTTCAGCAGAGGTGGTCTCTTCATCTGAAGAAGATGTAATTATCTCGATATCAGAGGTACTCTTCTCAGAAGTTATCTCAAACACTGTTGAAGGAGAGGATTCTGTATTATCTGTTGCCTGAGATGAAGAAGGACCGGTTGGTTCAGATGAATCTGAATCTGTAGCAAATACAGAAATTACTATTACCACTACTGAGCAAAGAACGATTAGGATAATTGATAATAATATGTTAAAAATAGATGATTCATCACGCTGTCGCATTATATATCCTCTTTTCCGGAATGTTTTACTTTTGTGTAAGGTTTCTTATAGACTTGTTAAAGTTAATAAGAACTTTTCCGAGAACCTCTTCAAGGTCTACCTGACCAAGAATACGGCTGTCGGTACTGTGATTACGGTTATCGCCCATGACGAAGATGTGTCCCGGCTCTATAACGGTATCCACGTTGGCTGAAAAAACAAGCTCATTAATGTAAGGTTCATCTACAAGTACATCATTTACGTAGACCTTACTGTCTTTTATCACAAGATGATCTCCCTCAATAGCGATAACTCGTTTGATATAGAGCTCATTATCAGGGTTATTAGAGTCAAAAGCAATTATGTCATTGCGTTCAATATCGCCGTGTTTCCACACAAGAATGATATCCTTGTCATAATATGTAGGGTACATGGAAGTTCCGCTAACGATACAAGGCTGTACAAATAACAAAATCAGCAATGTAAGAATCAGGGCAGTACCTACAACTTGTATTAAATCTATAAAAAAAGTCTTGATTGTATATGGTTCATTGTCCTTCTTGGACTTGTTTGGTAGTTTCATAAAAAGCACCTCAAAATATATAAAATTCGCCACTTACAAGTATGACACATTTGTCCTGAAAAGTAAATATGAAAATTGATAAAATACTGCTAAAAAAGAGCACTGTAAAAGGTCAAAATTCTTGCTAAAGAGAGTGAATTCAGATATAATATATTTAGTTAGAAAGGATGGAGGAAAGACATGGTAGATCAGCATATTTTGCTACAGGATATTATCGGAGAACATGGTAAGCGAGTACAGAATCTGAAGAGATATTATCCGTATTTTTGCCTTTCGGATATGTCCTTTTCACAATATCGTGATGGTCTTTTTGAAGCACTTGACATGGGTTATATAGTAATGGCACTGCTTCGTTTTTTTATTGAGAAGAATAATTTTCTTGAGCAGTATGTGACATATGAAGAGTATAGCGAATTTGTACTTGCACTGATTAAGAGAGATTTTAACATATTTCCGTCGGAGGCAGACGGAGAGGAGCTTGTTTCATACATATTTGATAAGATTACAAACGGCGGGAAGCCGTTCGTTTATGAATATTTCGACCCGGCTGATAAGAAGAAAAAGAGCATCCGTGTGAGATATTTTGACAGTCACCTTGAAGAGGAGACCGTTGTATACAGTGTTACAACCGAGGGAGTTGAATTCTACCTTGATACCAAAGAGGTTAAGGATGAAAGTGCGATAAATGTTTCGCAGCTCCTTCTTGAGAAAATGATTAAATCCCAGAACTTTAAGGGTGGAACCGATGTAGTCAGAAGAATTAATAACGAAGTCGGAAGGCTTAATACGAAACGTAACGAGGTGCTTAATCTTCTTGGTACGGATGTATTTGCCGGAGTGAGAGCTTTCGAGGACTTTTTCAAAACGGGTATGCGCTGGTTTGCGGATGAGCAGAAGCTTTTTGATAAGAATAAGGAGCTTCTTGAAAAAGCGCTTCTTAGAGCGAAGCAGGACAATCTGGATGCCCTTGAAGAGATATACCGACTTGATATGGAGTTAAAAAAGGCCATAAATAAGCACGGAGAACTGCTTAGTGCATGTATGGAGCTTCAGAAGAAGGTGGATGAAACTGTAGGACAGGCTAAGCTTAGCCGCCTTAGAAGTTCGTTTGATTTTAAGGACGCTCTTGTGCGTATCATGAATGATGACAGACCGGAGGTGCTTAAGGTTCTTGTGGAACCGCTTCTTGGAATAAATGTGCGCAAGATGTTTAATTTTGCGGTAATAGACGATATGCTGTCTTATCCTCCGGAAAGAGGCGAAGAGGCAGAGAAGGTTGAGAAGAATGTTGAGATTACGGACTACGTCTATGAGGATGAGCTTGAGGAACGCAGAATAAATGATAACTTTGCTTTCCTTGTTAAGAGGCTTTTTGATTATCTTAAAGAAGCAGGACGTTTTTCGCTTAAGGAATTTAACGGATATCTTGAAGCCAAGACAGGACCGGAGCTGTTTAGTAACAGTGACTACTATACATTCATGGTACACCTTTCACAGAAGAAGGAGTACGATGTAGCGTTATTTATGGAGAAGCCTGATACCTTCCTTGAGGGAATAATGGCAGAGATTATGAAGGAAGCCGATATGGAGGAGTACAGAGATTACCGTTTCAGACTTAATATGGCGGAGGGACAGGAGACTCTAAGACTTAACGCAGTTTTTGAAATTACCAATATAGAATTCGAAAGGAGCATATAAGATGGAAGAGAGAAGCTTTAACAAGGCTCTTGATATAGTGGGCAAGCTCATTGTCGGCGAGGAAGTCGGACAGGATGCATACCCGGGACTTTATAATGACTACAGCAATAATCCGGAAGTATATGATATTGTATGCTCTTTTATGAAAAAGCTTAATTTATCATTGTATGAATACCGTAATACTTTGTATGTAACTGCGGGAGAGAATAACAGAATATTCGGATACAGCAACGAGGAATTAAAGAAGGCACTGGGAATCAGGCTTAACAGAGAGTTGTATCTTTGCTACTTTATCATGTATATATTGATAACAAGATTTTATAATGATTCCGGTTCTTATAATTACACCGAGTACATTAAGATTACAGATGTTATAGAAGCCGTTGAGAAAGCATTGTCCGGAGTTATGTCAACCATATCCGTGCTTGTAAATGATGAGACGGAAGAGGCAAGTTTTAAGGCGATAGCCCTTACGTGGGCAGATTTGCCGGTGGCAGGAAGAGAAGAAATGGTAAGAGCGGTCAAGACCACTAAGGCAGGTTTTATTAAGCTTATACTTAATTTCTTTGTATCGCAGGGACTTTTGTCAGAGGTTAAAGACAGATATTATCCGAGAAACCGTTTTAAGGCACTGGCAGAGAGTTATTTTAGAGACAACAAGGGAAGATTATTTGAGATTATGAACGAGAAGGTGGAGAGTAAAGATGCCCCATATTAACAGAATTCGTGTCAATAATGTAAAATATAATTTCGGAACGCAGTATTATGATGATTTCGTTCTCAGACTTTCAGGGAAAAACACCATATATGATTTAGCGAATGGTGGCGGTAAAAGTGTGCTTATGCTTTTGCTTTTACAGAATATGCTCCCTAATTGTACACTTGATGAGAAGCAGCCGATTGAGAAGCTTTTTAGAAGTGGTAACAATAATACGGTTATACATTCTCTTGTGGAGTGGAGACTTAATGATTCCGATGTTAAGGATAACTATAAGTATATGACCACAGGCTTTTGTGCAAGAAGAGCGCAGAAGGATAATGCCGAGGAAGAGGGCGAGAGTTCAAGAGATACAGCAAGTATTGAATATTTTAACTACTGTATTTTTTACAGAGAGTTCAATGCCAATGATATAGTTAACCTCCCGTTAAGTGATGATAAGGAGAGGATATCTTATAATGGGCTTAAGGCATATCTCCGTGCGCTTGAAAAGAAGGATTACAGCCTTGAGATAAAGATTTTTGAGCGAAAAGGCGATTACCAGAGGTTCATAAGCCAGTACGGAATTTATGAAAGTGAATGGGAAATCATTCGAGGAATTAATAAGACAGAGGGACATGTAAGAACATATTTTGAGACGAACTACAAGACCACCCGTAAGGTTGTAGAGGATATGTTTATCGATGAGATAATCGAGAAGTCTTTCCGTAATAAGATTGCTGAATATTCCAAGGACGAGGACCCTATGGCACAGACACTCCTTGATATCAAGGATAAGCTGGTGGAGCTGTCGGCTAAGAATGGAGAGATTCAGAATTTTGACAGACAGTCAGAGGTCCTTTTGGGATTTACGGAGCAGATGGGCGGCTTAGAGGCGTCCTATGACGCAAGGAAGAATGCAGAGAAAACTCTGCTTGGAATATATAACTATGCGGCTAAGGCAGAGGCAGATGAGGTTAAAGAGAAGGAGTCTCTTGCCGAAGAGAGAATGCTTCTTCTGAAAGAGCTTGAGGAAGTGAAGCGAAGTGCTGATACTGCGCAGATAAGCATAGAGGAAGCAAAGGCAAAGAGGCTTGTCGGAGTTTTAGAAGATAAGGAACACAGAATCACACTTGTGGAAGATAAGCTTACTAATCTAAAGGCAGAGCTTAAGCAGAAGGAAAGTGCCAACGATTATCTTGATTACATATATTACAGGACCGAGAGAGATAAACTTAAGGAAGAGCTTGATAATATCATGAAGGATAAAGGAGAGCTTTCCGGTACGCTTGGTGACCTTGCCGTTGTTATCAAGAGACTTGGTGATGAGAAGCTGGTAACATTACGACAGGAGCTTTCCGAGCAAAGAAAGATTACGGAGGAGGATTCCGATAATCTTAGGTTATCAATTGACAAAGAGAGAGATACGGATAAAGAATTAGCTATTCTTAATAACAGGCTTAATGATATCATGGCAGAGGAAAAAAGCGTAGCATCAGCATACAACGTGCTTCAGGGTGAAGCAGGCTTGTTGGTTGGGGCTGATGTTTCTGCGCTCATTTTGAAGAATGAGAGAATTATTGAAGAAGCCGGAGCTGTTATAGCGGATCTTGAGAGTAGGGGAAGAGAGCTTCATGATGCTTTGATTGAAGCTCAGGTAAACTTTGACAAGGCTGGTTCAGATATAACGAGACTTAATGCCAAGGTAGATAAGGATATAAAGGCAGTAGAGGTTTTTAAAGAGGACAAAAAGCGTATCCAGGCTATGCGTACAGCATATGAGGTAAAGAGTGTTGAGGAGCTTGCGCAGGTAGTTCTTAAGAATTATCGTATTCTCTGTGAGAGACAAGCTGAGCTTGTAAGAAAAGGAAGCGAATGTGAGGATATTTTGGAGGGATATAACTCCAATCAGGTGACCGTTAATACAAAAGAGCGTGACAGAATAAAGGATTATATCGAACGTTGCTATGGATTCAGGGTTATTAATGGCGAGGATTATCTTCTCGGAGTGCCTGAGGAAGACAGGGAAGCTGTCGTTGAAAGATGCAGGGTACTTCCGTTTGCCTTAATGGTAGAATCTGCGGATGAGCTTGAGAAGCTTTCTGCTGATGATAGTATTTGCCCTGAAGAGATAGGGGTTTTTCCCGTGCCGATTATGGCTGTTAAGGAATTTGAGGAATACGATAGCTATGAATCAGGCAAGGATATCTTTTTCCCTACAATTGCAGGCAGATGGTATACAGATGAGACATTAAAGGCAGAACATATTAACAAGCTTACCGACAAACTTGCATCCCTTAAAGATCAACTCTTAAAGAATATGGGACAGGAAAAAATTCTTAAAGAGGATTATGAGTTCATATGCAATTACAGAAGTGTATATGGCGATAAAGAAAATAAGATATGGGATGAGTATGAGAGAGCTAATGCAGAGCTTGAAAATGCAAAGGCAAAACGAGAGGAAACAGTTGGATTTATTCAAAGCTATACGGATGAGATAAAACGCTCAGAGGAGGAACTTGCGTCCAAGAAAAACCAGAAGGCCGCACTTCTTAGAGAAAATGAACGCTTAGATAAGATTGCGGGATACGCGGAGAAACTTACGGAGCTTGCAGAGCAGAAGAAGAGGTTCTCGGAACAAATTGCTGCGTTGACAAAGACTGCTTTATCTCTTAAGTCACATATCGAAGACCTTACATCAAAGAAGAAAGCCGGAGAAGACAGAATACACAGTATTCTTGCAGCGGTTAGCAGGATAGAGGACGAATGGGAGTCTCTTTATAAAGCATTTTACAGGAATACGGATGCGCTTAAAGCGACTTCATATGACAGATTGGATTATGAAGCAGCTGCGCTTAAATTTGCCGGAGTAAAGAGCGCTTTTGACAAGGAGTATGCAGGAACGGAAGATAAGAGACAGCTCTTGAATAACTTTGAGTTTGCCATGAGCAAATCTCTTCAGACACTGGCGTACAATGAAGCAAATGAGGAAAAGCTTGCAGAGGCATATAATTCCCATGCGCTTTTTAAGACAGAGAAGGAAGAACTTCTTAGAATCAGGGATGCCATAAACAGAAGTCAAAGCGAACTTAAGCTTCTTCAAAAAGAGGCAACTGCGACCAGGGACGAGAAGAACAGGATAGAAGGAAGCGTTTCGCATGCGATTAAGTCTATTATAGAAAAATATGGGGTTTATGAAGAGTTAGACATAGGTGAAGAAAATCCGACGGAGTATGTGGCGGCGAGAAAACTGGAGATAGAGGAGCTTACAAAGAGACTTAAACAGCTTGAAGTGCGTTTGAATGAGCTCGAGGAGAAGAACAGGGATTTCGTGCTCATGAAGAAAGAGCTTGAGAGAATCTTCAAGGTTGAGAATATCCGTCTTGACGCAGAGGCGGTACTTATTGCGGATGAAAATATGGTAGAAGTATTATATGATAAAACCATAAAGGAATATGATGCCATACGCAAAGAGATATTCGAACGCCGCGAGGATTTTGCAAGAAGTAAGCAGCGTCTTGTTGAAATGCTTCTTAAGCTTAATGCACACGGACTTGCGACAGAATTAAGAGATCATGTTGACGTACCTACTTCTTCGCAAGAGGTTGTAGAATTAAAGAATAATGTCGAAGAAACTATATCATATATTAAGCTTGAGAAAGAGCGTGTAATGCGTGGAATAGAGGATATGCAGGCAATGAAGGACAACTTTGAAAATCAGTGCTTGCAGACCTGTGAGAATATCAAGCTTGAGTTGGATAAGCTGTCCAAACTCTCAACTATCAGAATGGATGATGAAGTGATTTCTATTATAGGCTTGCAGATTCCGTATGTAAGTGATGAAGAAAGAAAAGAGAATATGTCTAAGTACATAGATAAGCTTGTTCATCAGGCAGATGAGATAGATAATACGGCAGACAGACTTAAGCACATAAGAAACGGTCTTTCATGGAAGAGACTTTTTGCGGTAATAGTAACAGATATGAATGCGATTCGCCTTAATCTCTATAAGAGAGAGCGAATAAAGGAGCAGAGTAGATATTTAAGATACGAAGAAGCTGTTGGTAGTACGGGACAGTCACAGGGTATTTATATTCAGTTCCTTATCGGCGTTATTAATTATATTTCCAATATTAATTCTCCGAATGCACAGACGGGACTCAGGAAGGTTATTTTTATCGATAATCCTTTCGGTGCAGCTAAGGATATCTATATATGGGAGCCTATTTTTAAGCTTCTAAAGACTAATAGCGTACAGCTTATCGTTCCGGCAAGAGGTGCGACTCCTGCTATAACCGGAAGATTTGATGTTAACTATGTATTGGGACAGAAGCTTGTGGGAGGTCGCCAGCAGACAGTTGTAGTTGACTATTTCAGCAATGTTTCAAGAGATAATCTTGAGTACAAGGCAATCAACTATGAGCAGGCAACATTGGAATTATAATGCCCAATAATCAAGGGGAAATCTTTGTCGAAAAATCCTGAATAATGAGAACAAAGGTTGACAATGTATATTGAGAATGGGTAAAATAGTATCAGATGTATATTCATTAGAGGTGAGCTGATTTTGGACAAATATGAATACAATGTACGAGCTGAACAGATTACAAAGCTGGTCGGACAGGATGATTATAAAACAGCAGCGAAGATATCAGATACGATAGATTGGCGACGCGTTAGAAATACTAATATGCTCATGACGGTAGCTACTGCTTATGAGAAATGCGGAAGATATGAGGATGCCAAAGAGATTCTTCTTATGGCATACGAGAAGGCACCTATAGGCAGAAGGCTTGCATATCGTCTTACTGAGCTTAGTATTAAGAGCAGGGATTTTGAGGAAGCTAAGAAGTATTATGAGGACTTCGTTAACCTGTCACCCAAGGATAACCGAAGATTTGAACTTCTCTATGAGATTAATAAGAGGCAGGGAGCGGCACCGGAGACATTGGTTGTTATTCTTGAAGAATACAAGAAGAATGACATGGACGAGTGGTGGAGTTATGAGCTTGCCATTAATTATTATGAAGCGGGAATGTATGAGGCTTGCGTAAAACAGTGTGATGAGATTTTCCTATGGTTCGGTGAAGGAGAAGTTGTTCTTAAGGCACTTATGTTAAAGGAGCTTATGACACCGCTTACTGAGAGACAGACAGAGGTCAAGGAAGCTATTCTTGCGACTATCGATATAGAGGGTGCAGGTAGTGACGATATAGAGAATACAGGCATGGAAGCAGAGGCGGCTGATGCGGTAGCAACAAAGACAGAAACTACAGTAAAGGCAGAATCGACGGAAAATACAATGACGGAGAATGTACCAACTGCTGCTACAGAGGAGAAAAAACCTAAGAAAGAGACATCGGAGGCGGATAAGAAGCCGGAAGGTGAAGCGAAGCCTGTGCGTATGGATGGAAAGAAGCCTCTTAAAGCACGTAAAAAGGCAGGGGCAACTGCGGCTAAGAAGTTCGAGAAAGCAGAGATGCTTAAACAGAGAGCTGCGCAGACTATAGATGGCGATAAGGAAGAAGCTGCGGGAGTAGTAGAAGCGGCGGAAGCTGCCACTTCTATGACAGAAGCTACAGAAGAAGTGCCACCGGCAGAGACAACACCGGTGAATCCGATTCTGACTAAGGATACCATAAGAATAGACAAGCTTAGAGTGGCAAACATGGCAAATGATGACCAGATAGAAGGACAGATGACTTTGGAAGAGGTTCTTGCCATGTATGAGGAACAGAATCCGGAGGAAGCACCTTTTGTTACAGTGACGAAGGATGACGAGAAGAGTGTTCCGGAGGAAGCACCTATAGAAGAAGAGTCTACGGAGGAGGTTTCTGAAGAGACTAACGCAGAAGCTACAGAGCCTGAGGCAGAAGAGAATTCGGAGGAAGAACCGGTAGAGGAAAAATTTTCTGAGGAGCCTTCTGAAGAGACTAATGCAGAAGTTACAGAGCTTGAAGCAGAAGAAGTTCCGGAGGAAGAGCCTGTAGAGGAAGAGATTCCGACGGAGGTTCCCGAAGAGACTAATGTAGAAGCCATAGAGCTTGAGACAGAAGAGATTCCGCAGGAAGAGCCGATAGAAGAGAACTATGAGGAAACAGAGGCTAACGAAGAAGCCTACGCAGAGGAAATAGAGCCGGAGACAACGGAAGTCGAGGACGAGGATATCAGTGGCATATCAGAGGCAGTGTCTAAGGCTACAGACGAGATGATGGCAGAGGCAGAAGAAGCGTTCTATCTTGAAGGTCGACTTACTGCTGAACAGAAAGAAACATTTAAGCGTTTCTTGTATATGAGAGGAATGGAAGCGCAGCTAACTGCGGTATTCCAGGCAGTGGCAGAGAAGGCACCAACAGAGCGCTCTGCAGAAGGTAATATTCTTGTTGTAGGAGATTACAAATCAGGCAAGACTACCTTGGCGATAGAAGTGATTAAAGAGATTAACAATATTCGCAGAAGAGGTGGTAGGAGAATCGCCAAGATTTCCGGAGAGCGACTTAATAATAAGGGAATTAAAGAGACCTTTTCCATGCTCAATGATGCAGATTTGCTTATAGAGCATGCAGCCAGAATGAGTAAAGGAACCTTGCAGGGATTGTTGCAATTCATGTCAGGACAGACCGGTGGTATGATAGTTGTATTCGAGGACACCAAAGAGGCTGTTGAATACATTTTTGCACAAGTGCCGGAAGCACGTACCTACTTTAATCACTATATTGAGCTTAAGGAGATAGAGATTGCTGAATGGGTAGAGATAGCAAGAAATTATTGCAAGGAAAAGGGCTATATAATTGATGATATGGCGAAACTCGCACTCTCGGCAAGAATATCCCGCATTACCAAGGATGATTTCTCGGTTGAGTTCGAAGATATAAAAGAGATAGTAGATGAAGCTATCAGAAAAAATAGCAGAAAGCATTTCTTTAAGAGAAAGAATTCCGGCGATGTTCAGGTTAAGATGCTTAAGGAGATAGATTTTAAATAAGGTTTGACAGTAAAATAAGGGCGGCAGCCATCGGATATACATTAACCGGTGGTTGCCGCTGTTTTGGATTAAAGGATGAACTTTATACAAGTATCAAGCGTACAAGATCATCAATGATATTGTTACCCCAGAATCTGCCTTTGGTTGTAAGTTTAATTATGCTTCCGTTTCTTGTAAGCATGGCATTTTCTTCGAGCTTAACTATTAAAGGATTAAGCAGATTTTCAAGGTTAATTGAAAGCTTGTTTGAGTATTCTGCCAAATCAACCTTAGTTTTTTGCAAATCATAGATAAATGCATCCATAACTCTGTACAAAGGGTCTACGATACGCCCTTTGCTACATATCGGTACACTATCACTTACAAGCGAATCCTCAAAGGAGTGCTTATAATAATATTCACCAATATTACCGCCGGCACCTTCGCCGATGGCAACACAGCTACCAACGCTGTGGCGAAGGGACATGTACTCATAATTATCTAAATTGTTTCTTACAAGCTTGTTAAGCTCTAAGAAGTCGAAACCATCCTTAGCAAGCTCATTTACGATTATGTCATGAAGATAATACTCTCTTTCCATGTCTGCCAGATCCATGCGGTCAGCATCGGTAATCTTGGCAGCGAGAGGTGTCTTGTCATGAATCATGAGCGGATAGAAGCTGAGACCTGCGATACCAAGAGAACGTATAACTTCGATATCCTTCATTAACATATTCTCGGTCTGACCCGGATAGTGATAGATAAGGTCTATATTTGTATTTGTAATGCCATAATCAAGAGCACGCTTTATTCTTGCTGCAGCATGCTCGCCGCTTCCGCGTCGGCCGAATAATTGCCTGGTCTCATCCTGGAATGTCTGAACTCCGATGGAAAGGCGATTAACTTTATTTTTCACCAGGACATCAAGCATTTCATCAGATAACTCTGTTGCAGAAGATTCCAGACTGATTTCGGCGTCCTTACTGATGTTAAAGCTTTCATGAAGCTTACTAAGAACTATATCCATCTGTAAAGGAGTTAAGGCAGTAGGAGTGCCTCCGCCAAAGTTTATCGCATTCACTGTTGAACGCATATATGGTAAATCCTTAATAAGGTCTATCTGCTCCAACAGATACTCGTGATAGGTTCTGCGTCTTAATTTGTCAGGTCTGTGGAACGGACAAAAAGAACAAACTTTATTACAAAATGGTACATGCAGATACAGAACCAGAGATTCATCAGTTGGTTGTGCCAGTTTGGTTCTAAGATAATCTTCTTTGTCTATCTGCAAGGTAAATTTCTTTTTGAGAGACCGTGAAGCATCATGGTGACTTTTATAACGCGCTGTATACATTTTGGCTCACTCCGTTAATTAGTCTTGAAAGAAAATTCTGTATCCGGATAAAGGATTGCTGCAAGCTTCTGATAAGCTTCTGCAAAGCGGCTGTTTGGCTTGTTATGATATAAGGTTTTCTCAAGGAAGTAAACCTTACCATTCTTAACTGCGTCAAGTGATTGCCATACAGGGTTATCGCCATATGTTGCGTTGACAAGCGTTTGCACTTCGTCCGGGTCGGCATGACACTGTATAAGAATTATGTCAGGATTAGCCGCAAAAACGGTTTCGAGATTAATATCTAAACGCTCAGCGCCTGTTGAATTATCCCATTCATCTACGATATTAGTGGCGTTCATGGCGGTAATCATAGCGCCGATAACAGTGTTTGAAGTGTTGGCAGTAAGTGAGCTGTTAGAAACAGAAGCAAAGATGCTGAATACTCTAGGATTGTTCGCTGTAGGGCACTCAACGAGAGAAGTAACTACATCATCAAGTGCAGGAAGAGCAACACTTTCCCACAATTCAGGATGGCCAGTGAGGTTACAGAAAACCTTAAACCACTTAAGATAATCTGCAAAGTTATCATAGTTACAAGCAATAAGAGGTATATTTGCTGCGGCAGCAGGACCGCTTATAGTCTTATAACCGCTCATGGCTGTTGAACAGATAATCAAATCAGGTTGCATGGCTATGATGGTTTCAACATCCCATTTTTTGCCGGCAGAAGATGTAGCTACTACATTCATTCCGGTATCAGTAGTGATATCCCTGCCAATGTACTCCTTGTATAATTCAGAAGAGCTGCTTCCGCCTATACAGCCTGACGCAACACCGCCTGCCTCGTACCAAAGCGTTGTAAAGCTTGCGTAGAGATTAACAACCTTCTGTGGATTTTTGTTGATTGTAATGGTATTTTCTGTGCCGGAAGCATCATAGAAAGTGACGGAAGTATCGTTTACGGTTACTTTATTGGCTTCTGCAAGAAACTCATTACGAAGAGCTTCTTTTTTTGCTTCAATCTCAGCAGATGTAGAAGCAACTGTTGTATTTGAGGTAGTATCATCGGTTGTATTTTTGCTATCTTTGGAGCAACCGACAAATAATGAACTTAAACATAATGCGCCTATTAAAAGGGCAGAGCATAACTTTTTCATGGTAAAAATCCTTTCGATATAAATATTTATAATGCTACTTTCAGAGGAATGAAGTAAGGACAAGAATTCCATTCATCCTCACAAATGTTTGCGTCAATGTTGAAAATATGTTTTAAATTAGTACGGGTAAGAACTTCTCTGGGGGTTCCGCATGCATGAAGCTGACCACCTTGGATAGCATAAAGATAATCTGAATATCTGGCTGCAAGGTTGAGGTCATGAAGAACCATGATGATGGTAAGGCCCAGTTTTTGATTAAGATGTTTAACAAGCTCTAATACTTCTACCTGATAGCTTATATCCAGATAGGTGGTAGGTTCATCGAGAATCAAAATCTCCGGTTCCTGACATATAGTCATAGCTATCCATGCTCGTTGACGTTCTCCACCGGAAAGTGTGGATAGGATTCTGTCCTGCAGATGTGTAAGTCCGGTAAGAGCAAGAGTTTCATCTATTACCTTGGCGTCATCGGAGGTAAGACCACGCCCTAAGCGTGAATATGGGTAACGCCCATATGACACGAGGGTTCGTACATCTATATCAGGCGGTGAATTATGTACCTGCGGAAGATAAGCAATCTTTTTAGCGAGGTCTTTAGGTCTGTATGATGACAACGGCTTATCTTCATACAGAATATCACCGGATTTTGGTGTTACTGCTTTGGAGACAGTCTTTAGTAGACTTGATTTACCACAGCCGTTTTGACCGATTATGGTGACAACACTTCCTTTTGGGAACTCGGTTGTAATATCCTCAAGAACAGTTTTGTTGCCGTAACGAATCATCATGTTCTTAAATCCGAAATACATAGTATCATCCTTTCTGTCTTGTTCTAAGAAGGTATAAGAAAAATGGTGCTCCTATAAAAGAGAGGATAATGCTTACCGGAACCTCACCCGGTGGCATTATAACGCGTCCGATAGTATCGCAAATGGTAACAAGTGTAAAACCAAGAAGTGTTGAAGCCGGGAACAGGAATTTGTAATCCGAACCGACTAATAGTCTTGCTATGTGAGGAACCACAAGTCCAACAAAGCTTATAAGTCCCGCTACGGAGATGGCGGCTCCTGCAAGCAGAGAGGATATAACTATAAGTAGGAAGCGGAATCGCTCCGTGCGGAGTCCGAGGGAATTGGCAGTCTCATCACCAAGCATAAGAATATTCATTTTACCCGGAAGAAGCATACATACAAGAATTCCTGCGACTGCGTAGGGAAGTATGGCTTTAAATTCCTGCCAGCCTATACCATTAAGTCCTCCCACAAGAAATCCGGTCGCATTACTAAGAGCATCCGGGAAAAAGGTCTTGATTATGTCGTTGAAGGCTCCGAACATTGCAGACACCGCCATACCGGACAGAATCATTTTAATAGGGCTGACACCCTTCTGATATGCAATAAGGTATATTAACATGGTAGTTCCGAATGCACCTATTATGGAACCAACAGGAAGCAGGTGTGTAAACTGAGGAAATGCTACCAAAGTAAGATACCCTAGGAAGCTCGCACCACTCGTCACACCGATGGTAGAGGGTGACGCCATAGTGTTACGCATTACACCCTGTAGAATACAACCGGACAATGACAGACATACACCTACGAGACCGCCGGCAAGAATTCGAGGAAGCCTAAGGTTCCAGATTAGCAATCTTGCGGAACTGTCGTCCGGTATGAATAGTGCTTTAATTACTTCGGAAATGCTGAATTTTACCGTACCTATATTGACGCTTATAATAACGGAGATAAAGCTTGTTAAGGCAAACAGTGCAATTACTGCGTATTTCCGTCTAGAGTGCATCATGAGAGCTTAAGGAAGCCTTTAACTGCTTCCTGTGCATTCTTTAAGTCTTCCTCATTCGGATGTCCGAGTGAAAGTTTCTGTTTTTCAAAACGTTCTTGGGAAAGATGTCCCTTTTCTCCTTCGGGAATAGAAAGACGTCTTGCTGTTCTTCTTAAATCAATACTTCCTCTGCATAAGAAATGGCCAAGAAGTGTGTTCTCTTCGGAAGCCAAAGCCCATACACGTTCAGCGACATCAGAAGCATGCTTGCTGTCTACGGCAGCGCCGAGTGTTCCGATAACAATAAGATTCTTGCCCTTCATACGACGGATAAGGGCTATTGTGTCATCATCAGCTGTTCCGTGATTACACCAATATGAAAGAATGAAAGTATCAAACTTTTCAAGGACTTCGTCGTTAATGTAACTGATATTGTAAGGACCTACGTGGTCAGGAACAATATCTGCTACGGCTGAAGCAAGGCGGAATGCATTGCCTGTTATTGTAGAAAAAATAATAGGGATTGTGTTCATGAGTTAGTTTCTCCTTTATTGCGTTAGTTCATTCTAGTATATGTTAGGAATGACTAACTAATGATAACTCAAGAGGTAAATTTTGTCAATACAAATCTAAAAAATAAAAGAGCATCACCCACAAAAAAATGGGTGATGCTCTATTTTGCCTGATACATAAAATTAGTTGTAATCTGATTAAGCCTGCTCAATTGACTCTGTAGGACAAGTAGCTGCACATGTACCACACTCGATACACTCATCAGCATTAATCTCGTACTTTCCATCGCCTTCAGCAATAGCACCAACAGGACACTCTGCTGCACAAGCGCCACAGCTTACACAACCGTCATTAATTACATATGCCATATGTAATTCCCTCCTTTAAATGAATATGAGTATATTTTAATATAAAATACTTAATAAAACAAGAGTTAATTTTTAACTTCGCGAATACCTTTAAGAATGAGTTCTTTGGCCTCTGCAAGCTTTGCTTTTGAAAGTGCAGGAGTATTACCAAGAGGATATTCAATGCCCAGAGATTCATACTTTGCTTTGCCCATAACATGATATGGAAGAGCGTCAAGAGCTTGAACATTCTTAAGGGTACCGATGAAGCGTCCAAGATTAGTTAGTTCATCCGGGTCGTCGGTTATACCGGGAACCACTACATGTCTTATCCACATAGGGATATTATTCTCGTCAAGGTACTTTGCAAAATCAAGAATGTTCTTATTGGAATGTCCGACAAGCTTCTTGTGACCTTCATCATCTATGTGCTTGATATCGAGCATAACAAGGTCGGTAACCTTTATAAGTCTGTCAAATTTGGACATAACTGCAGGGTTGTCCTTGTTGAAAATAATACCTGATGTATCAAGACAGGTGTGAATATCACGTTTCTTTGCTTCTTCGAACAATTCTATAAGGAAATCTATCTGTAACAGGGGTTCTCCGCCTGTGATTGTAATTCCGCCACCACGAAGGAAAGGTTTGTATCTTTGGTAATCTGACAGAATGGTATTAACATCCATTTTATCACCTAGTGAGGGATCCCATGTGTCAGGGTTGTGGCAGTACTGGCAACGCATAGGGCAACCCTGGAAAAATACTACATAGCGGACTCCGGGGCCGTCAACTGTTCCAAAAGTTTCTATGGAGTGGATATTTCCATACATAATCGTTCCTCCTTAAAAGTTAGTTAAAGGAGCTGTTGCAAAATATACTTTAATTAAGTACCATTTCGCAACAGCTCCGACATGTTAAAATCTATTAGCTATCAGCCACGAATTAGATGTGATCGTGGAATGTACGAGAAATAACCTCGTCCTGCTGAGCCTTTGTGAGCTTGATGAAGTTAACAGCATATCCTGATACACGGATTGTGAGCTGTGGATACTTCTCAGGATGAGCCTGAGCATCAAGCAATGTCTCTCTGTTGAATACGTTAACATTTAAGTGGTGACCACTCTTAACAGCGTAACCATCTAACAATGCAACAAGGTTAGCTACCTGGTTGTCATTAGCATCCATAGCAACTGCTGTCTCGTTTCCATCGCCACAATCGCAGCATCCGCTATCCATTACTACGAGATTGTTCTTACCAAGTGCATCCGGAACAATTGAGAATGTATTAGAGATACCATCCTGTGCCTCACGGAATGGAAGCTTAGCAACTGATGATAATGAAGCAAGAGCACCATGTGTATCACGTCCGTGCATTGGGTTAGCACCAGGAGCGAAAGCTTCACCCTGTCTACGTCCATCAGGAGTAGAACCTGTATTCTTACCATAAGTTACGTTAGATGTAATTGTAAGGATTGATGTTGTAGGAACACCGTTACGGTAAGTATGTGAACCCTTAACAAATCCCATGAATGTCTTAACGATGCTAACAGCAATCTGGTCAACACGATCATCGTTGTTACCATACTTAGGGAAGTCTCCTTCAACCTTATAATCAACAGCGATACCGTTCTCATCACGGATTACCTGAACCTTAGCATATTTGATAGCTGAAAGTGAGTCAGCTACTACTGAAAGACCTGCAATACCTGTTGCGAAGTAACGAAGAACTTCCTTGTCATGAAGAGCCATCTGAAGTCTCTCGTAGCAGTACTTGTCATGCATGTAGTGGATAACGTTAAGTGTATTAACATATAACTTAGCGAGCCATTTCATCATGTCAATATATTTTTCCATTACTTCATCGTAATCAAGGTACTCAGCTGTGATAGGACGATACTTAGGACCTACCTGCTGTTTGCTGATCTCATCAACACCACCATTGATAGCGTAAAGGAGACACTTAGCAAGGTTAGCACGAGCACCGAAAAACTGCATTTCCTTACCAACACGCATTGAAGATACACAACAAGCGATAGCATAGTCATCACCGTGTGTTACACGCATTAAATCATCGTTCTCGTACTGGATTGAAGATGTCTCGATAGAAACCTTAGCACAGTAACGCTTGAAGTTCTCAGGAAGTCTTGTAGACCAAAGTACTGTAAGGTTAGGCTCCGGAGCTGTTCCTAAGTTGTAAAGTGTGTGTAAGTAACGGTATGACATCTTTGTTACCATGTGACGTCCATCGATAGCAACACCACCGATTGACTCTGTTACCCATGTAGGGTCACCTGCGAAAAGAGCATTGTACTCAGGTGTACGAGCAAATTTAACAAGACGAAGCTTCATTACGAAATGATCGATGAACTCCTGAATCTGCTGCTCTGTGAATGTTCCGTTCTTTAAGTCACGCTCTGCGTAGATATCAAGGAATGTTGATGTACGGCCGAGTGACATAGCTGCACCATTCTGCTCCTTAACTGCGCCAAGGTAACCGAAGTATACAGCCTGAATAGCTTCCTGTACGTTAGTAGCAGGGTTAGAGATGTCGCAACCATAAGATGCTGCCATCTTCTTAAGATCCTGTAATGCACGAATCTGCTCTGATAATTCCTCTCTGTCACGAATAACGTCAGGAGTCATAGTTGTAGGAGTAGTTGCTTTCTGATACTCCTTGTCCTTTATAAGGAAATCGATACCGTATAAAGCTACACGACGGTAGTCACCGATGATACGACCACGGCCGTAAGCATCCGGAAGACCTGTGATGATGTGGTTTGATCTAGCTGCACGCATCTCAGGTGTGTAAGCATCGAATACACCAGCGTTGTGTGTCTTACGATGAGTTGTAAAGAACTCAGCGATTTCAGGGTCGATTGTATAACCATTATCGCTACAAGCCTTAGCTGCCATTCTGATACCGCCGTAAGGCTGCATTGAACGCTTGAAAGGCTTATCTGTCTGGAAACCAACAATCTTCTCTAAATCTTTGTTTAAGTATCCAGGACCATGTGATGTTAAGGTAGAGATTACCTTTGTATCCATATCAAGAACGCCACCTGCTTCACGTTCCTGCTTTGTTAAATCCATTACCTGCTCCCATAATGCCTTAGTAGCATCTGTAGCACCTGTTAAGAATGCTTCATCGCCATCATACATTGTGTAGTTCTTACGGATGAAGTTTCTTACGTTAACTTCTGTCTCCCATTTTCCAGGAGCAAATCCAAGCCATTCCTGTCTCATTGTCTGAGTCCTCCGTTTTCTTAATATTATTGTATTGTATTCGGGAAAAGCCCCGAGTGGTTATATGTGATACTCTTTAGTAAAAGCTAAGAGTCCAATTCCCAACTTCTGATTGTATCGCGTCATTCGCGAAAAGTCAAGGAAAATAAAGCATTTGATGAAAAATTGTTACAAATTTAACTTACGCAATAAAAAAAGGCAGGTTTATTATGCATAATATATATAAGGAAAAGATTTGTACGAGCTAATTTTATATTAAGATACTACATATTACAATATGTAAAACAATGGAAGATGTTTATTAGTGACATGGATGGCTAATCTTGACTAAAAAAATAACATACTATATAATATGTAAGTATTTTATTATGTTATAGGAAAATGCGTCCTATAACATAATAAATGCTCCGCGTGGATGCGCACTCGCGCGAAGAGGAAGTTTGTCGCAAGCGACCGCGCTCGGCGCGAGAGTTCCGCAAGCGGAACTCTTTGTTATAATAAATTACGGAGGAAGAGGAGTATGGGAAATATTATAGAAATTAATAACTTAAACAAATCCTTTGGCGAAGTGAAAGCAGTCCAGAACTTAAGCTTTAGGGTTCGTGAGGGTGAACTGTTTGCCTTTTTGGGAGTAAATGGCGCAGGTAAATCTACAACAATTTCAATTATGTGCGGACAGCTTGCAAAAGATTCGGGGGATGTCAATATAAATGGCAAGAATCTTGATAAAGAGCTTGATAAGATTAAGAGTGATCTGGGAGTTGTATTCCAGGATTCTGTTCTTGATAAGGCCCTTACCGTATGGGACAACTTAGAGAGCAGAGCGGCTCTTTACGGAATAAAGGGAGACGCATTTAAGAAAAGAGTAAAAGAACTTGCAGAGCTTCTTTGCTTTGAGGATTTATTAAAGAGAACTGTTGGCAAGTTGTCGGGAGGACAGAGAAGACGAATAGATATTGCAAGGGCACTTTTACATAATCCTAAGATTCTTATTCTGGATGAGCCGACTACAGGACTTGATCCGCAGACCAGAAAAACACTTTGGGATGTAGTGTCGTCATTAAGACAGGAAAAAAACATGACAGTTTTCCTCACTACACATTACATGGAAGAAGCAGCAGATGCAGATTATGTAGTTATTCTTGACAGCGGCAAGATATCTGCACAGGGAACTCCGTTAGAGCTTAAGAATACATATACAGGTGATTTCGTAACTATTTACGGAATCAGTGAAGAACAGGTGAAGGCTTTTGGCAAGCCGTACGAAGCTATCAGAGATGCTTATAGAGTAAAGGTGGCTAATACAGCAGAGGCAACCAAGCTTATTATGGCTAATCCGGAGATGTTCGTTGATTATGAGATAACCAAGGGTAAAATGGATGATGTATTCCTTTCTGTTACCGGTAGGTCTTTGGAAAATGAAGATGCAAAGAATAAGGAGGGAAAGTAGAATGACAGGTCTTGGTAAACTCACAAAAAGAAATTTAAAAATGTTTTTTAAGGATAAAGGAATATTCTTTACATCTCTTATTACACCGATGATATTGTTGATTTTGTATGCAACATTTCTCGCTAATGTTTATCGTGACAGCTTTGAAAGTGCAATACCGGATGGCCTTGCGCTGAAAGAAACACTTCTTAATGGTACGGTTGGCGGACAGCTTTTTTCATCATTACTTGCAGTGTGCTGTGTAACAGTTGCCTTCTGCGCTAATATGTTAATGGTACAGGACAAGGTTACAGGTTCAAGAAAAGACATGTTAATAGCACCTGTTAAGAAGTCAACACTTGCCATAAGTTATTATGCTGCAACGCTAGTTTCAACATTAATTATATGCCTTGTGGCAACAGCAGTAAGCCTTATATATGTTGCTAATATAGGTTGGTATATAAGTGTAAGTGATATAGTTTATATTCTTCTTGATGTATTCTTGCTTGTAATGTTTGGAACAGCGTTGTCTTCTATCATTAATTTTTTCCTTACATCACAGGGACAGATATCAGCTGTAGGTACAATTGTAAGTGCAGGATATGGTTTTATATGTGGCGCATATATGCCTATTTCACAGTTCGGAAGCGGTCTTCAGAAGGTTATATCATTCCTTCCGTGTACATATGGAACTTCGCTCCTTAAGAATCATGCATTAAGGGGTGTATTTGAAGAGATGAAAAACCTCGGAATTCCTACAGAGGCTATAGAGGAGATGAAAGTCGTGCTCGACTGTAACCTTTTCTTTAACGGGAATAAGGTAGAGATTAGTACGATGTACCTTATCCTTGGACTCACAGTTGCAGGACTTCTTGCAGTCTATATTTTAATGAATGTATTTTTGACAAAGCCTAAGAAGAAGTAATTAAATAGTTTGGGATAAAAGAAATGCTCCGCTTCAATATATGAAGCGGAGCACTTTAAATTAAATGTATATTATCTGAGCGGTCTCTTGATGCTTCTCTGCTTAGCATTAACATAAGCAGACAAATCATTACACAAGTTACAGATGGCAAAGCCATAAATAATCATGTCGTCACGCACTTCTATTCGGGTTACACGTCCCTGCAATTCAAGAACATATCCTAAGTCATCAAAGAAAAGAAATACATCCTCGCCATATTCAAGGTTAAGCTCTCGTTTTCTGTCTGAAATAGCAAAACCTGATAAGCTTATATCCTTAACCATAACATACTGTGTGCCTCTGCCTGCTACACGAAGCTGGCTTGTGGTAGCAACGGGAACACGGAAGGAGTTACGGCGGTTATTCCTGGTGCCTTCACTGGGGGTCTGCACAATATAAGCATTTCTGTAGCTTGCAATCTTAACATTGTACCATATTGTCGGGGCATCATTCTCGTGATAATATTCAAGATCAACCTGAACATTATCGAATATCAATCGACGATCATCATAATCCTCGATATTAACTAATATCGTATTCTCATTAAGGGGTTTAGTAACACTGGCCTTGAGTGTCAGGTTACTTGTTTTATTACTTACATGTAATGATACATGTTCGCCCTCTACTAATTTGGTCAATTTTAATCCCATAAAAACACCTCCATACCATTTCTATCATATCACAAAACTTAAAGATAGAACAGAGGTTTTTAACAAAAAATCAATAAAATATAATAAAATACATCAAAAAAAGAGACATAAATACATCAAAAGGCTAACAAACTAGAAAATTCCGGTAATAAATATCTCCAAACCTATAGCTATCAGAATGATTCCGCCAAAGATGGTTGCTTTGTAAGAAAACTTGGTTCCGAATTTTTTTCCTATTATAAGACCAATTATACAAATAAAAAATGTTACGACAGCTATTATAAGTACACATGTAAGCGCCATAAGAAAACCATATTCAGCGATGGTAAAACCTACGGATAAAGCATCAATTGAGGTTGCTACGCCTTGCAACATAAGACCATATAGGTCAACGGCAGGTTTTTCGTCAAAGGAATCTTTGCTTTTGATT
This sequence comes from Lachnospiraceae bacterium, assembly GCA_017456585.1. Classification (GTDB taxonomy): domain Bacteria; phylum Bacillota; class Clostridia; order Lachnospirales; family Lachnospiraceae; genus SIG300. The sequence goes on along the minus strand of JAFTJD010000012.1, from coordinate 27,301 downwards.
CCGTCAATGAGCATTTTTGTTCCTATGTACACCAATAATGCAAGGGCAATCCATGGAATAAATTTTTCGAATGCCTTAAAATACTGAAGTACGGTATGTACACATATCCAACCAAGCATTGGCATCAATGCCTGAAATACGGCAAAAACACCGGCGATGCCGCATAATTTATTCTTTTTCATGCCGGGTTCATTAAGTCCGTTTGCAAGCGATACCGAAAAGGCATCCATTGCAAGGCCTACCCCAAGCAATGCGCTGTTAAAAAAGAATAACAAATCCCACTTCATAATCTGTTCCTCCGAGAAGATAATAATAAATAAAGAGCCAAGTACAGTTATATTAAACTATACTTGGCGATATGCTTAAAAATGAGCAGACTGCACGTATAGCTTAAACTATACATGAGTCTCGCAATTTAAAACAAGCCAGACCATTAAGGTCAGTATGTTGACTTGCTACGTTATACGCTTGCTACTCCCTCATGGGTATCTTATTGATAATAACTTATCATTATTGTATAAATTTGTCAATTCAAAATTGTGTTAAGATTGACTTTAAGCTTCTTCTTCAAAAGCATCCTTGCCTAATCCGCAGACAGGGCATAACCAGTCTTCGGGAATATCTTCCCATGCTGTGCCGGGAGCAATTCCGTTATCAGGGTCGCCGATTTCAGGGTCGTATTCATAACCACATGGACAAATATATTTCATAGTTACATTCTCCTTTTTTAGTTTATTATTTGTAGAAATGTTGGTTTTTAATCCATAGAATTAATAATCTTTATATTTATTATCAAAGTAATTATTAGAATTAAGACTGTTTTTAACAGTATTCAAGTGGAAAATGCGGTAAAATCCAATGTAGCTGGATTTTATGGCATAGTAAATTGATAATCATTATGATAAAGTATATATATCAGATGACGGAGGTGATGTGATGGATTGGTACAGTTCAATCGGGGAAATGCTAAAGTGGTTTATTAAAGATGTTAGAAACAAGACAATTAAAGAAACTGCCATGGCAATGGGAATCAATTACACGACTTTTTCGGAACAGTTAAAAAATAATACATTATCTGCAGAGACGCTGCTAAGGCTTGCTGCCTACCTGGACATTGATTTGAATTGGATGTTGTTGGTGCTTGGATATCATGGTGTTGTAGGTGCGATTGACAGAGAAATGATTCCGCGTATGAGCACAGAGTTTCGTGAAACGGAAAAGAAAAGGGTGTTGAAACGCCTGGATACACTGATTAAAGAAAACCCAACCAGCACACCGGATACAAGACGAGAGTTGTTAAGGGAATTCAGCAAGAATATGTTCTATCTATTGGATGTCTTAGTTCCGGAAGAATATAACCTTTACATAATATCAGAGCGAGGGAAAGTAAAATATTACGTAGATATACCAAAATCTTTTGAAGAACATAATTCTCAATATGTCATGAGGCGTAAAAGTGTGAATGTTTTGTATGAAGGTTCAAAAGCATTGGATATTTTAATTGAAGAAAGGAAGGAAAAATTATGAGAATCATTTTTTGTAACATAACATATTTAAGGTACTATGATGGCAGGGTAGTAGGTGAATTAAATCCCGAAAAAGGCGGTCGATGGGTGCATGAAAATAAAGATGCACATGAGAAATGGAATTTCTTGAATATGGATGGGAAGTGTTACGGATATGTACAGGTAAAAAGTGAGCAGATGCATATCGAAAAGCTGGACAAAGTATATGGTCAACAGGATGAGGCAGATGATATCACGGTAGTATGGTGTGCTTCGAATGAAGAAAAACGAACGGTTGTGATTGGTTGGTATGAACATGCAACGGTATATAGGTACATTAAGGATATGCCTATAACGCCTGTCACCGGAATCGAAAGGTGTTACTGGTTTAGTACAAATGCAGAGAATGCATATCTTCTTCCTGAAAAAGATCGCGTCTTGGAGATAGGACGTGCATCTAAGACCGGTACCGGCACCGGATTTGGTCAGCAGAATTACTGGTTTGCAGAATCACAGTATGCAAAAGAAAATATTATTCCGGCAGTATTTGAATTTATAGAAAAGAATCGTGATAAACGTATAAATACATTGAACGATGTCTTTGAGCAACCGGATGAGTTGAAGCCAATAAATGATGAGGAATTGGGCTATATCGAAGAACTGGGAGATGAAGGAAATGATATAGAATATCTTCCGTATGCATACAGAATATATGCTAATGAACCTTCTGCGGATAATGCTTATGCGGTAGGTGCTACATTAAGAAATTTGTTCCAGTATGAAAGAGCGATTCCATGGTTTGAAAAAACATTAGAAATGGATCCAGAGGACTGGGAAACAGCCGGGCTGTTGTCATATATCTATACCCAGTGCGGCAAATATGAAAAAACAATTCAGATGGCAGAAAAACTTCTGACATTTGGCAGAGCATCGGAACCGGATGCGCGGGATGAGATATATTGTATGATAGCTGATGCACACTTTTTTGACGGAAATATCGAAGAGGCCATTTCATGGCAGGACAGAATTCTTAAAGAGAGCAAGAATAAAGAATTGGTGGAGTACACAAAAGAAATACAGAAGAAATGGAAAAACAAGCTGTAGAAGGCTGTTTACACATAATAATGCAACAATAAATGCCCCTTCAAGTAATCTTGAAGGGGCATTAACATTAAGTTATTGTATGGACTTTAGCCAAAGTATCTCTTTAAAAGACCCTCAAATGCCTTACCATGTCTAGCCTCATCGCGAGCCATTTCATGCACTGTATCATGGATAGCGTCAAGGTTCTGCTCTTTAGCGCGCTTTGCAAGGTCAGCCTTACCTGCTGTTGCGCCGTTCTCAGCTGCTACTCTGAGCTCAAGGTTCTTCTTTGTGCTGTTAGTTACAACTTCACCGAGTAACTCAGCGAACTTAGCTGCATGTTCAGCCTCTTCCCAAGCTGCTTTCTCATAGTATAAACCAATCTCAGGATAGCCTTCTCTGTGAGCAACTCTAGCCATAGCAAGGTACATACCTACTTCTGTACATTCTCCTGTAAAGTTGTCACGTAAATCCTTAATAATGTCTTCGCTAACGCCCTGAGCTACACCTACGATGTGCTCTGCAGCCCATGTAAGCTCACCTGACTGCTCCTCGAACTTAGAAGCCGGTGCTTTACAGATAGGACAGCTCTCAGGAGCCTCATTTCCTTCATGAACATAACCACAGATTGCGCATACAAATTTTTTCATAATTTTAATCTCCTTTTAAATGTTATTATTTTTGTTTTATAAAAGCTTCATAAAGCTTAATTTACTGTTGTACAGTGTGGACATTTGCCTAAAAAGTGAAGGCAATATCCGGTTATTGTGCCTTTAAAATTCCGAGAAGCAACAGTTGAAATATCCGGCATGTCATCAATGTCAAGGTCGGATACAGCTCCGCATTCCGTACAGACGAAGTGGTAATGCGGCATCGCATTGCCGTCAAAGTGGTCCGGGCCTATTCCGTAGGATAACTTCTGAATAGCTCCGAGGTCTGCAAGAAGTGCAAGATTACGATATACAGTTCCAAGACTTATATTAGGCTGTTCCATGCGAATGTGTTCATATATAACATCTGCTGTCGGATGGTCCTTACGTGTAGCAAGGAAGTTAACTATTGATTCGCGTTGTCTGCTGTATTTAAGTGTTTTCATAATCACCTCTCAATAATAGTAATCATTACTGATATTGCTATTATATAACGATAAATATGATTTGTCAATACATTTATCAAAAAAAATACAGAAAATTTATAGCACATATATATGAGATTAAATTTAGCCGCGCACTCTGTTGAAATGAATGGCAACGATAGTACCTCCTTCATTACTTATATAGTCTCGCATATAGCAACCTTCTTCCATGACCATGCATGCGTTTGCGATGTCCTTGGGAGAAGACAGGCTGCCTTCAAGTACAAGACTTATGCTTTTGTTTTTGTATTCCTGCAGCTCCTTAAGTAATACCAGATATTTGCGTTGATATTTTTCTTTGGTAAAAAAATCAATAATGAATTTCATATTCCTCCTCATTTACATTTAAGGCAATTCCTATGAGACGAAAGCTGTTCTTCGTGTAATATTGTGATATATTATATAGCTCTTATATGGAAACGAGGAACGCGGGTTACGGGATTACAAAATAAGCTTTTCGAGAAATGAAAAATCCTGTTGCCTAATCATAAAAGGATCTAGGTCTGTGGGTATTTGATGAATCGGGACTTTATGGGTGCGCTCAAGAGCCTTCTTGTCTTGTGCGGAATTACACCACGCAAGAAAGAACCACTCTTTATTGCCCTGATAAAAGGGGGACATTCTTTTGAGAAAATCCGAATAGTGTTTGTATGTCCAAGGTGTAATGCTACCAACGGCAATGCGTTTATATGGTGCGTCTTGAACATGATCATTGAATAAAAAAGGATTATCTCCGGCAAGAATGATATAGTCAAAGAATTCATTAGGAATATTGTGAAAATACTTTATTCCTGCTAACTCAAAATAATCGGGAGTATCGTTACCCGACACGGCTTTTAAGATATGCTGTTTGTACCATTTGAGACAGTCATACAAGCTAAGGTCTGAAGCACATGAGACGGCCACTTTTTTACACAATACGCCTCCAAGATAATTAGCAAGTGCTATCGCAAGATAAGAAGCACAGTTGTTGTCGTTTGGGTTAGCTACAGGCATTATTCCTATGGCTCTGCCGGTACTTCGGGTAACACTAAAGTATTTCGGAGAATAAATAATAGTAGAATCACTCCCTTCTTAATGAATGAATCTCAGCCGACAGTTGTTCGAGGAAATGCTTGCCTGCCGGTGTTGGGTGAAGCCAGTCATCATAATAAGGCATTCTAAGGTATGGGGTTAATTGGTGCTTTATACGATAGAATGAAGTTCCGCTTATAAAGTTAATAATGCCGACGGTTTTGTGTGCGGGACAGTTTACCGAAAGAGCTACTAAGTCACCATACTCCCAAGCTTTGCCGCTTCCGACAAGCAGACAAACATCGGAAGAGTTAAAAGCCTCAAGCTTATCAGGGGTGATGTGGCCCCAATCATTTATAATTACGGAGTAGGCGTCAGTATGGCAATCAGCAATGACAGGACTATATTGAGGGAAAAGATGTATCCCCTTGTAGTTATAGATGCCATTATTGCTGTAAGAATTTCTAAGCTCTCCTGAACCAAGAAGTCCGGCGATAATACCGTGGGTACATCTGTCCTTTATAAGACAGGGGTGTCCCTTGTTTTGAAAAAATACGGATAAAGACATTGCAAGATGTGTGGTGCCGACACGACGGTCAGATCCGGCTATGGATATTACAAGAGAAGTGTTTTCCGATTGTATTTGTTTGCGGGAAATAACAGAATTATCAGAAATAGTCTGTGTGAATGTTTGCAGAGCTCTGCGGAGCCGGGCGACAGTCTGATAGCGCCTTGCGGGGTGATGATGAAGACATTTGTGAATAATAGAAGCAAGCTCTCGTGGAAAAGGTTTCTTACGGTTGATGTTCTGACTAAGAGGAGTTTTGCCTGTTAACATATAATATAGGATAGCTCCGATACCATATACGTCACTTGAATAGGAGGGAGATTTATCCTTATTATATAGTTCCGGTGCGGCATAACCGACGCTGCCGCAGAAGAATGAACGATTGGCAAGGTCTTTATAGAAAATGCTGTTGCCAAAATCAACCAGATGAACATAACCATTATTAATTATCACATTATCGGGACGGCAGTCGAGATATAGAATACTTCCGCAACTATGGGTATGCAGATATTCGATAATGTCGCATAATTGCAATGTGTATTCTAACGCCGTTGATAAAGATAGTGGGGCTGCCTCCACAATGGCACTTAAAGCTTCACCATTTATGAATTCTTCAATTATATAGTAATAATCGTTATCTTTTTGAATATCATATAATAGGGGAATTCGCGAATGTTTAAGAAAAGTAAGAATATTAGATTCTCTGTTAAAAGATTCCGTTGATAAAGCAGAAATTCGTTGTTGTTTAACGATAAGATTAATGTGTAAAGAGGGATGTTCGACGATATGGATTGTAGTGTCGGAATTGAAATTAATTGTTTGCTTAACGGAATATCGGGAAAGAATATTATTGGAAATAATTGTTCGGGTGTTCCTCCTTTCGGGAAAACACTCTCTTGTATTGCCATTATAACAGCTTTTTTGGATATTGCAAATAAAAAATTTACATTTTAAAGATTTTTGTTAAGATTTTATTAATTTGACTTTTTCTGTACTTCTTGTTATTATAAAGTATAATCACGGGAACGTGTTTATATGCAGGATGTAGTTTGAGGGATGTTTGACATCCGAAAGGTTTAGCTTTGGGCATACTGATGTATGTTTGAAGAATTAGGAGGCATGTCTATGAAGATTGAGAAAATAAATGATAATCAGATACGCTGCACTCTTAATAAACAGGATCTCGCGGCAAGGCAGATAAAACTGAGCGAGCTTGCATACGGAACTGAGAAGGCTAAGAATCTGTTTAGAGATATGATGCAGATGGCGTCTCATGAGTATGGCTTTGAGGTTGATGATCAGCCGATTATGATAGAAGCTATTCCGCTTTCTTCGGAAAGTATAGTTCTTAATATATCAAAGGTTTCTAATCCGGATGAACTGGATACCAGGTTCTCCAGATTTTCACCTACTCCGGACGAGTTCGATATGGAGATGGGAGATGGATTCGAGGATGCAGAGGATATAATGGCAGACAATGCATCCGCAGATGATATTCTTGGATATTATGAAGAACAGGAAGAAGGAAGCAATGATGCAGCAGATAACAGTATCATTGATAATGACTTCATATCACTTGGAGAGATTTTGTCAAGTAAGATAGCAGAAAGATTAGCTAAGAAGCATCGTAAAGAAGAGAAGGAAGTAGAAGCAGAGCAGACATTGATGCTTATATTTGCTTTTGATAAGCTTGCAACTGTTGAGAAGGTTGCTAAGGTTCTTGATGGTGTTTATAATGGTGTGAATACGCTTTATAAGGATGCAAAGAAGAACAAGTTTTATCTTGTTCTTGCGAAGTCTAAGCATACACCACAGGAGTTCAATAAAGTTGGTAATATATTGGCAGAGTACGGCGATAGAGAGATGTCATCACATTCACGTGAGGCATATCTTAGAGAGCACTTAACAGTGATGATTAAGAATGATGCATTGCAGGTACTTTCATCAATATAATATAAATTTCTAGGAGGATAAATATGGCACAGCAGATTTCAAAAGACATGATTATTGCGGATATCATTAAGCTTGACGCAGATTTGATTCCGGTTTTGTTAAGCTCAGGAATGCATTGCATAGGTTGCCCATCAGCTCAGGGCGAGTCTCTCGAGGAAGCGGCTATGGTGCATGGCATTGATCCGAATCATCTTGAAGCAGTACTTAATGACTTCCTTGCAGCTAAAAATGCATAGTTGTTGTATATTTAGGTTACGAAAAGATGTTAGGGCAGTCTTTTAAGACTGCCCTTTCGTGCTTTAAAGGACATATTGTTATAGATTAATTAACTTAGGAGGAAGGGAAATTGAAGAAAAGACTTATACAGGTTGGTATAGTACTGGTCTTGATAGCCATTGTTATTGTCTATATGATGAAAACAAACGGTGAAGAGAAGAAGCCTACGAATGAACCAACGAATGAGATAATGGATCTCTATACATATTATGAAGTGGAAGAGGGAGACGACAGAGTTATAGTTTATCTTAACCGCGAGAAAACAGAGCATGAGGCGGTGCTTAAGGATGACAGAGTATATCTGTCACATGCCATGGTAGCGGATTATTTTAATTCAAGATTTTACTATGACACATCTGTTAATCAGATCCTTTACACTACGGCAACTGAGCATTACAAATATGATATTGATTCGGCAAGGTATACGGTTAACGGCGAAGAGAAGGTTATGGCCTATCCGCTTGCGATAAAAGAGAATGACATAGTATATCTGGATATGGAGCAGGTTGCAGAGTGTTCAGATGTTCAATACACTTTTGTTAAAGAGCCTAACCGATTATTGCTTGTAAATGAGTGGACGGTTGTAGACTATGTAACCATCAAAAAAGACGGCAAGATAAGGAAGCTTGCCGGACTACAGAATCCTATCCTTATATCTGCAAAAGCAGGAGAGAAATACATATATCTTAGAGAGGCAGACGGATGGACCTGTGTTCAGAGTGAGGATGGAGTTAAGGGTTATATTCAGACCGAATGTGTAGGCGAGCATACAACCATAACCTTAAAAAGTAATTATGTTGAGCCTGTTTATACAAATATAACGAGAGATTATAAGATTAATATGGCATGGCACCAGGTGACGAACAAGGATGCCAATAAGAACCTTGAGAATGTTATGTCCGGTGTTACCGGTGTAAATGTTATCTCACCAACATGGTTTTTCATGTGTGACAACGATGGCAATATTGAGTCTATTGCAACACAGAGCTATGTGGATAAAGCACATTCCATGGGCATGGAAGTATGGGCCTTGGTTGAGAATCTAAGATATTCGAAGGACATAAGTACGTATCAGATTCTTTCTAACATGGAGAGTAGAGAGAGACTTGTACAGAAGCTTATATCAGAAACCTTGAAATATAACATAGACGGAATTAATGTAGATATAGAGGAACTTAGCACTACAGCAGGTAGTGCATATGTGCAGTTTCTTAGAGAATTGTCAGTTGAATGTCGTAAGAACGGAATAGTTCTGTCGATAGACAATTATGTACCATCAGCTTCAAGCTATCATTACGATAGAAGGGAGCAGGGTATCATTGCCGATTATGTTATTATTATGGGTTATGATGAGCATTATGCGGGCATGGCAAAGAGCGGTTCTACGGCATCTGTCGGATGGGTAGAAGAAGGTATAGTTAATACCCTAAAGACAGTTCCTGCAGAGAAGGTAATCAATGCTATTCCGTTTTATACAAGAATATGGAAGCAGACACCGGAAGCTGTAGCAGAAAAGGATGCACCGGGTGTGCTTGTAGAGGACCCTTCTTCGGAATACGGACGTTATTTGCTCACAAGTGAAGCTGTGTCTATGGCATATGCAGAGAATCAGCTCAAAAAACACGGAGTAACCCCTACATGGAATAGCGTGTTGGGACAGTATTACGGAGAATATGTAAGCGGCGGTTGTACTTATCAGATATGGCTTGAAGAAGAGGAATCTATCGAGCTTAAAATGAAACTTATCGAAGAGTACAAGCTTGCCGGAGTGGCAGGCTGGAAGCTGTCACTCCAGAAAAACAGTGTATGGGATATTATTGAAGCTCACCTTGATTAAAAAGGTTCACATATTCCAGTATTCCATCAACAATGGCACTTGCAACTTTTTCCTGATAAATATTATCACATAACAGAGTGGCTTCTTCCCAGTTTGAGAGGAAGCCACATTCTACGATTACAGTAGGACATGGAGAATTCTTAAGAAGATAATAATTGTCGTTTGATTTGGCTGTCCTTATCTTCGGAGGATTAAGGTTCTCTACGAGCTTTGTCTGAAGCATTTCGGCAAGAGCTTTTCCATTGTCAGAGTTTTTATAGTAGAAGACTTGCGGTCCGCTAACGTCCTCTTCATGATAGCTGTTCTGATGAATGCTTACGGTGAGCAGACAGTCAGAGGCCTCGATAATACTGCAACGATTCTGCATATCTGCGGATTTTTTGTTAGAACAATCTTCGGGGTATAGGCCTTTGTCCGACTCACGAGTCATTACGACAGTTATTCCGTTGGCGGCAAGCTTTTCTTTCACAAGGAGGGCAATAGACAGATTGATATCTTTTTCAAGTGTGTTGTTAACGGCAACCTTGCCGGGGTCTACGCCACCGTGACCGGCATCGATTACAACAATGGTCTGTTTGGCAACGTTGTTAGTTACCAGTTTCTTTAGATTTGTGGCACAGAGGAAAACGATAAGGATGAGGAGTAGGGACATCCAGACTTCTGCATGTTTCTTCATTGATACACCTTATATAAAACAAGATTTTATACTATGATATGAGGTAATATTGGTGGATATGCTTGACATGAGTTGCGGGTTGTATTAAATTTTAAATAGAAAAAATAAGAAAAGATGGTAGTGTTATGCAGACTATTTGGAAGCAGATAACGCAAGAAGATAATCTCAATATAGCTATATATGAAGAAGCCGGTGCTATCCTTAGAAAAGGCGGCTTAGTAGCTTTTCCGACCGAGACTGTGTATGGACTCGGAGGAAACGGCTTTGATGCAGGAGCCTCTGCCAAAATCTATGCGGCAAAGGGAAGACCCTCTGATAATCCGCTTATTCTTCATATATCTGATATAGATATGCTTAGTATGATAACGGATGAGATTACAGACAAGGCAAGAGTACTCATGGACCGTTTTTGGCCGGGGCCTCTGACCATGATTTTTAATAAGAAAAAAGAAGTTCCTTATGAGACAACCGGTGGCCTTGAGACGGTGGCTGTGCGTATGCCTGACCACGAGGTGGCAAGGAAGCTCATTGAAGCGGCAGGAACTCCTATAGCGGCACCGAGTGCTAATGTGTCAGGACGACCGAGTCCTACTATGGCAAGGCATGTGTATGAGGACCTTTCCGGTAAGATAGATATGATACTTGATGGCGGAGATGTAGGAATCGGACTTGAGTCAACGATTATAGACATGACCGCGGAACCGCCTATGATTCTAAGACCCGGATATATTACGAAGGAAATGTTCGAGAAGGAGATAGGCAGAGTCATAACGGATCCGGCGATATTAAAGAAGCCCGACGAGGCGATGAAACCAAAGGCTCCGGGGATGAAATACAGGCATTACGCACCGAAGGCAGTGCTTACTCTGGTAGAGAGTAAGGCGTGTGAGGATGCTAAGACTGATAAGGTTGTAAGTAAAATTGTGGATATGGCGACAGACAAAATCACAAGTGGTGCAAAAGTCGGAATTATTGCAACGATTGAAACTGTTGAAACATACACGAACTTATTAAATAACAGAAATGTTATAATAAAGATGTCAGATGAAGAAGATTCGGTTGTGACAGCCGGCGAAGCTATGATGTTTGTTATAGGAAGCCGTGAGGATGAAGAAAGTGTTGCAAGGAATCTCTATAAGGTGCTTCGTCAATGCGACGAAAAAAACATGGAGTATGTTTATTCAGAGACCTTTTCCAGAGATAATTTCGGAGAGGCGATTATGAACAGGCTACAAAAAGCTGCGGGATATACGATAGTAGAAGCAGATTAAATATATTTTTTACAGAAAGGAAAGAGATAGAAAATGATAGCAATAGGTTGTGATCACGGTGGATTTGCATTAAAGGAGGAGATTATTAAGCATCTGGAGAACAGAGGACTTGATTGTAAGGACTTTGGTTGTTATTCAGAGGAATCATGTGATTATCCGATTTATGCAAGACTTGTAGGACAGGCAGTAGCTAACGGAGAATGTGAGCAGGGAATTCTTATCTGCGGAACAGGACTTGGTATATCCATGGCTGCTAACAAGATGGAGGGAATACGAGCTGCGGTTTGTACGGACTGTTTCTGTGCAGAAGCTACAAGACAGCATAACGATGCTAATATTCTTTGCCTTGGCGGAAGAGTTGTGGGACCGGGACTTGCGATTAAGATAGTAGATACATTTTTGGATACTCCTTTTTCGGGAGACGAAAGACATTTGAGAAGAATTAATCTTATCGAACAATAGGAGAAGCGTATGAGCGAGAAGAGAAGAGATTACATTTCATGGGATGAATATTTTATGGGAGTGGCAGCACTTTCAGCTATGCGCTCAAAGGACCCTAACACACAGGTGGGAGCGTGTATTGTAAGTAACGATAATAAGATTTTATCAATGGGGTATAATGGTTTTCCATGTGGATGTTCAGATGATGATTTTCCATGGAACAGAGATGGTGATCCGCTTAATAATAAATATTTTTATACAACACACAGTGAGCTTAACGCAATACTTAATTATAGGGGTGGAAGTCTTGAAGGAGCAAGATTGTATGTGACACTTTTCCCGTGTAATGAATGTGCAAAAGCAATTATTCAGGCGGGAATTAAGAGTATTGTATACGACAGTGATAAATATGCAGATACACCATCTGTTATAGCTTCCAAGCGTATGCTTAAGGCAGCAGGGATAGCATTTTTTAAGTATGAGCACACGGGAAGGGAAATTAATTTTTCCGTATAATGAAAGGAGAAGCAGAGTGAAGCAGGTTAAGTTTCATTTTATGGGAAACAGGTCAAGAAATGGTTTCGTGACCTTTGGAACACCTTGGAAAAAGGGTGAGGTGTCTGAGGCTGACTATTTTAAAATGGTATCTGACGGCAAGGATGTGCCGGTACAGAGTAAGGTTACTGCATACTGGCAGGATGGCAGCGTGAAGTGGAGCGCCCACACGGTCAATGCAGAATGTCTTGGCGAAGAGATAGAGCTTGTAACGGATAATTCTGATATATCAGTTGAAGTTAGTGATGGAATAGAAGTACTCGAAACAGATAAGCTTATAGTAGTTAATACGAAGAAGTTATCGGTAAGCTTTGCTAAGAGCGGAGAGCTTCTTATAAAGGGTGCACGAATGGGCGACAGTACCCGATTAAACAGTGCACGACTTGTATGTGTACTGGAGGAAAGAGAAGAAACCGAAGGAGCATATATTCGTAAAGAGGTTAAATATATAAGCGATATACAGAATATGTCTGTTTATGAAAAAGGCCCGTTAAAGACGGTTATTAAGGCAGAGGGTATTCATAGGAATGCTGTTACGGGAAAAGAGAATTATCCTTTTATAGTATACTTTACCATTCATAATGATGAAGCCGGTATTGGGGTAACACACACATTTCTGTGCGATATAGCTGAGACTGATAAATACTATCTTAAGGGTATAGGCATGGAATTCGCTGTGCCTATGGCAGGTGAGGCCTATAACAGACATATAAAGATTGCAGGCGATTATGGTTATATCGATGAGGCACTTCAGCTTCTTTCATGTTGGAGACCACGCCTTAATCCTGAGATATATCCTAATCAGACTAAGGGTAATAAGGTAGACCTCATAAATGAGCCTCTTGCAAGAGAGAGGTTGTTTGACGTGCCTATATGGGGAAGCTACCGTTTATATCAGAGTAGTTCGAGATTTTTTAGCCTTAAGAAAAAAGTTAATAAAGAAAATGTAGCTTATATAGATGCCAATTTTGGCGGAAGGGCTAAGGGAATATTGTGCGTTGATAGTGAAAACGGCGCAGTAGCACTTGCTAATAAGGATTTTTGGCAGAAATATCCGTCATCCTTGTGGGCGGATGACCTTGATAAATCCGAGGCAAAGCTTACTATGTGGTTCTGGTCGCCGGAGTCAGAGGCTCTCGATTACAGACATTATGAGACAGAAGGACATTCTCAGAGTTATTATGAGGGCGCAGATGAGGTTAGAAGTACACCTTACGGAATAGCTAATACTAATGACCTTAAGGTATTTTTCTTCGAGCCGGGAGAAAGTATGGTTTCGGATGAAAATCTTGAGCGTTGTTATGAAACAGTTGATAAACCGGCACATTTACTTGCTTTGCCGGAGTATTATCACGATGTGAGAGCATTCGGAGACTGGTCGCTTGTTAGTAAGGATACTCCGCTTAAGGCATGGCTTGAGGAGCAGCTTGATGCAGCACTTGAATTTTATAAAACAGAGATAGAGCAGAGAAATTGGTATGGTCTCTATAATTATGGAGATTTCATGCATACATATGACAGAGGACGTCATTGCTGGCGATACGATATGGGAGGCTATGCTTGGCAGAATACTGAGCTTGTGCCGACACTTTGGCTGTGGTATGCATTCCTTCGTACGGGACGCGAGGATATCTTTACTCTGGCAGAGGCGATGAGCCGCCATTGCGGAGACGTAGATATGTATCATTTCGGCGAGTACAAGGGTATCGGTTCAAGACATAATGTGCTTCATTGGGGTGATTCCTGTAAGGAAGCGCGAATTGCCATGGCGGGGCATCACAGAGTGTATTACTATATTACCGGTGGAGATTACAGAACGGGCGATGTAATGGATAGTGTAGTGGATGCAGATTATTCACTTCTTAACATCGACCCTCTTAGAGTTGTGCTTGGTGAGGAAACAACCATGTATCCGACTCACGCAAGAAGTGGTCCTGACTGGTCTACATTTACCTCTAACTGGATGACTGCTTGGGAAAGAAGAAAAGATACCAAATATCGCGATAAGATAGTTACAGGTATCAATGATATAAAAGCAACGCCATTTAAGCTGTATTCGGGAACTATGTATGAATATGACCCGGAGACAGGACATCTTGGATACATTGGGGAGAATACCAATGGCTCACATCTTGCACTTTGCATGGGTGGACCTCAGACATGGTTCGAGATGGCAGATATGCTCGATGATGAAGAATTTAAAGATATGATGGCTGATTATGGCGCGTTTTACTGGTTGCCTAAGGATGAGAAGACAAGACGTACGGATGGCAAAGTTACGACAAGAGGTTGGGCATATCCGTATATGGCAGCAAGTATAGCTGCTTATGGTGCTAACCGTAAAAAGGATGCTAAGCTTGGTTATCAGGTATGGCAGGTGCTTGTACATTCTTTGGCAGGACAGGAGAAGAAAGACAGCTTTGTAGCAGCTGCAACTGTTGATAACTATTTTAACAATAAAGCACTTAATGAGATGTTCTGGATATCAACCAATTTTACGGCGCAGTGGTGTCTTAATACCATAGTGGCACTTGAACTTGCCGGAGAATATTTACCTGAGAAGATAGAAGACTGTGAATGGGAGGACTGGGTAAAATGAAAAAATTAATATACGAGAACGCACTTGCCTGTGAAGCGGATATGAAGGATTTCGTTCTTGAAGGACAGGCAGTGATGTCTTTCCCGCAGGGAAGATTAAGACTTGAAAACAAGCTTGCGGCAAGTGAGCAGCAGAAGGCTAATTATGTACTCTGGTGTAAGGAAGAATTTCCGTCAGATATCTGCATAGAGTGGGATTTCTGGCCGATTAAGCAGCCGGGACTTTGTATTATGTTCTTTGCGGCAAAGGGAAGAAACGGAGAAGATTTATTTGACCCATCCCTTCAGCCAAGAACCGGAGAGTATCCGCTTTATCATCATGGGGATATAAATGCATTCCATATTTCTTATTTCAGAAGAAAAGAGGCTGATGAGAAAGCATTCCATACCTGTAACCTTCGTAAGAGCTATGGCTTTTATATGGCAGCGCAGGGCGGAGACCCTATTCCGGATATCCCGGATGCCGTAGGACCATATCATCTTACGGTTGAGAAAAAGGGCGATACAGTTAGATTCTTAATCAACGAGCTTGAGGTGCTTAAGTATGTGGATGATGGTGAAACATACGGACCTAAGCTTGAAGGAGGTAAGATTGGATTCAGACAGCTGGCTCCTTTTATCGGTGAATATAAGGATTTAAAAGTATATGCATATGAAGACTAAACTGTGAAAAATCTGTGTAAAGACTTTTCAAATATAAAAAATTGTGGTATAAATGGATGGGATGGGCTGAATTTACCCATTAGTACATCATTAGGAAGGATATTTTTATGAAAAAGAGAGTATTTTTAATTGCTGCAGCCGTTATGGTAGCATCACTTTTCGGTTGTAAGGATAAAGAAAGCGGTAATGTAACTCTTGGTCAGTATAAAGGAATAGAGCTTACCGAGGTTTCAGAAGAGGTTACTGATGAGGAGCTTGCAGAGGAGCTTGCGTGGATGTTCAGAGATAAGGTTATAGATGGAGATACCATTAACCTTGATTTTACAGGATATCTTGATGGAGAGACAGAACCTTTTGAAGGTGGTTCAGCTACAGGATATACCCTTAGCATTGGTTCAAATACATTTATTGATGGTTTTGAAGATGGTCTTATCGGAGCAAAGGTAGGAGAGGAAGTTACACTTAATCTTACATTCCCGGATGGATACGGTAACGGCTTTGATAATAAGAAGGTTAAGTTCGTATGTAAGGTTAATTCTATTTCTTATGTTACAGCACCTGAGCTTACACTTGCATATGTAACAGAGAATACAGAGTATACTACTGTAGAAGAGTATAAAGAAGCTGTTCGTGCACAGATGCTTGCACAGAAGGTAATGGATGCAGAGGAAGCATTATATACAGAGGTTCTTGATAAACTTACTGCCAATTGTGAAGTTAAGAAGCTTGATGAGAAGCTTAGAGAGCAGTATTATCAAGAGGCTGTGACATATTATGAGTCATCTATTGAGGAGTATCATTATTACTATTATATGCTTACGGGAGAAACTCTTTCAGGAGATGCTATGCTTCAGATGTTAGGCATTACACAGGAGCAGCTTGATGCTGAGTTAAATACTGTAGCAGATGAGAATACAAAGGCAGCTATGATATTCCTTGCAATCGCAGACAAAGAGAAGATTGAAGTTACAGATGCAGAATATCAGGAGCATCTTGCTGAATATGTATCAGGTACAGGTCTTGATACACCCGAGGAATTCTTTGAGAAGTACGGATATACAGAAGAAACATTCAAAAACGACTTACTTATCGATAAGGTAATGGAGTTCGTAGTAGAGAACGCAGTATACGTTAAGGCAACAGAATAAGAAAGATAAAGGGCTGTCAGACATTTGTGTCTGGTAGCCCTGTTAAGTTTACCTTGTTATATATGTATCTGCAAGCAAGTTACTTTTATCTGCGTCCAAGTCGATATTTGAAATCTTCATATCCGAAATGCGCCAGTAATTCACTGTTTCCGTTGCTTCGTTCTACCCATATGTCGGGGAGTGGCATACCGTTAAAGGTATTATTTTTGCATGTTGAATATATTGCCATGTCCTCAAACAGAAGATAATCACCAGGCTGTAAGGGTTCGTCAAAGCTGTAATCACCAATAACATCTCCGGCAAGGCAGGTTGGACCTGCAAGCCTGTAGGTGTATTTTTTTTGTCCGGCTTCATCTGAAAGATAGAGAGGAGGTCTGTAAGGCATCTCAATTACATCCGGAGTGTGGCACGCAGCAGACATATCGAGGATAGCTATGTCGGTGTCATGGTTATGAACTATGTCAAGTACGCGTGTGCATAGATAACCGGCATTTAATGCGACTGCTTCACCGGGTTCAAGATAAACCTGAAGGTTATAGGTTTCTTTTATGTGAAGAATACACTTGTTAAGAAGCGAAATATCATAATCGGATCTTGTAATATGGTGTCCACCGCCCATGTTTATCCATTTGAGGGATGAGAGTATGTGACCGAACTTCTCTTCTACAGAGGAAAGGGTTGTCTCAAGGGCATCGGAATTTTGCTCACATAAGGTATGAAAGTGTATACCATCAAGCATTGCTACAAGCTCAGGTGTCATCTGCTTTTGCCATTGTTCCAGGGTTGTTCCTAGCCTGCTGCCCGGAGCGCAAGGGTCATATATCTCATGACCTTCCTGAGTAGAACATTCCGGGTTTATACGGATACCGATGTCCTTGCCCGCCGCTTTAGCACGTGGGCCGAATGCGGCAAGCTGTGTAGGACTGTTAAATACGATATGGTCTGCATATTTTAACAGTTCTTCAAATTCTTCTTCCTTATATGCTGCACAGAATACATGGCATTCTTTTTTGGGCATGTGCTCGCTTCCGAGGCGGGCTTCATAAAGTCCGCTTGCCTCCGTACCGGCAAGGTAAGGCGCTATGGAAGGATACAGGTCATAATTGGAAAAAGCTTTTTGTGCAAGCAGAATCTTACAGCCTGTTACATCCTGTACCAATTTGAGTATGGAACAGTTTCGTATAAGTGCTGCTTCATCCAGAATGTAGCAGGGTGTAGGAAATTTCTTGCTTAACAATTTGTTACGGATATCGTTTGGGTAAGTCATTCTAAGATAGTCCTTTCGATTTTAGTCAACAAGTGCAGGTGAATGACTTTCTCTGTGAGGAAGACCATATTTATCAAGAGCCTCAATGTATGGGTCCGGATCAAATTCCTCAACAGTATATACGCCGGGTTTATTCCACTTGCCTGTAAGGAGCATAAGAGCACCGCACATTGCAGGAACACCTGTGGTATATGATATCGCCTGAGATTCCACTTCTTTGTAACATTCCTGATGGTCGCAGATATTGTATATGTAGTAAGTCTTTGGCTTGCCGTCCTTTGTACCTGTGAAGATGCAACCGATATTGGTCTTTCCCTTTGTTCTTGGACCAAGAGTTGCCGGGTCAGGAAGGAGTGCCTTCAAAAACTGAATCGGAACGATTTCTTTTCCCTCGTAGTTAATTGGAGTAGCGGAGAGCATACCTACGTTTTCAAGGCATTTCATGTGGGTAAGATAGCTCTGCCCAAATGTCATAAAGAAACGGATTCTTTTTACTCCGGGAATAGTCTTTGCAAGGGATTCTATTTCCTCATGGTGAAGAAGGTACATATCCTTTGGACCTACCTCTTCAAAGTTATATTCTCTTTTGATGCTCATGGCAGGAATTTCAACCCAGTGTCCGTTCTCCCAGTAGCTTCCCGGGGCAGATACTTCTCTGAGATTTATCTCGGGATTAAAGTTGGTTGCAAAAGGATAGCCGTGGTCGCCACCATTACAGTCAAGAATATCGATAGTGTCTATCTGGTCGAATTCATGCTTAAGGGCATATGCGCAGTAAGCCTGTGTAACACCCGGGTCAAAGCCTGAACCGAGGAGAGCGGTAAGGCCTGCTTCCTCGAATTTCTTACGGTATGCCCACTGCCATGAATAGTCGAAATACGCAGAGAAGCCTTCTGTTTCACAACGCTTCTCATAGATTGCACGCCATTCAGGGTCGTCGATATTCTCAGGCTCATAATTAGCTGTATCCATATAATTGACACCGCACGCAAGACATGCGTCCATAATTGTCAAATCCTGATAAGGAAGAGCAATATTCATTACAAGCTCCGGTTTGTAAGAATTAATAAGCTCGATAAGCTCATTTACATTATCTGCATCTACCTGTGCAGTTGTAATCTTAGTCGTTGTCTTTGAGGCAAGCTTGGCAGCAAGATCATCACACTTTGATTTAGTTCTGCTGGCAATACATATCTCTGTAAATACCTCGCTAACCTGACAACATTTCTGAATTGCTACGGATGCAACTCCGCCACATCCTATAATTAATACTCTACTCATTTCTAATCTCCTTTAAAATTATTTATGCTACCGGATATTTTCAAAAAACATTTTGCAACTAGCCGGGCTAATTTAGTTGGTAAAAGTGGTAAGAAATTAGTTAACCCGATTTTTGAGGAGGGCTAACATTAGCTCACGCACGATTTTGCAGGCGAGGGCTGTACTGGCACCGCTTGTGTCTAGCATGGGGCTTAGTTCGTTGACGTCAGCGGCGATAACATTGGCATGACAGACCTTCTCGATGGCATTAAGAAGCTCTGTAAAGCTTACACCGCCGGCTTCAGGAGTCCCTGTTCCCGGGAAAGCCGAAGGGTCAAGGCAGTCTAAATCGATGGTGAAGTATATGGGTGCATCACCTATGGAACTAAGACTTTCTGCAAGACCGTCAAAGTTAAATTTGTGAAGGTCGGTATGCTCCTTCGCAAATCGGAATTCATCACGTTCTCCGCTTCGTATACAGAATTGGTGGATTCTTCCGTCACCGATTAAGTCATGGCAACGTCTTATTACGCAGGCGTGGCTTAATTTGGCACCGAGGTAATCATCACGAAGGTCGGTATGTGCATCGAAATGAATTACATGAAGGTTAGGATATTTTTTGAGTGCCGCACGGAATGCACCGAGGGTAACAAGATGTTCGCCACCAATTAAAAGTGGGAATTTGTTGTCCTCTAAAATGATGTTGGCACGTTCTTCGATATCTGCAAGGGCTGATTCGGAAGAGCCGAAGCAAAGCTCTAAGTCACCGCTGTCAAAAATCTGATAATCGCTGAGGTCCTCATCCTGATAGGGGCTGTAGGTTTCCAGACCAAAGCTTTCATGTCTGATTGCCTGTGAACCATATCTTGTGCCGGGGCGATAGCTTGTTGTGCTGTCAAACGGTGCTCCGAATATTACAAGGTCTGCGTCATCATATTCGGCATCACAACCGATAAAATTTTCTATATTTTTACTAAGCATATGTACCTCCTTGTTACTCTACTTCTTCAAGCATTTCTTCTAAGAAAGCAGGAAGATAGAATGCGCCCTTATGAAGTCTGGTCGTATAATACCTGGTTCTAAGATGAAGCTCATTCCAAACCTCTGTATTAAGGTCATCTATAGGGTGATATTTTTTGCTCGCAAATCCAAAGAGCCAGTAGCCTGCGGCATATGTCGGGATATGCGCTTGGTACACACGACTTATCGGGAAGGTATTTACGATTCGCTTGTGGCTTCGTTGCATCGCCTCTGCGTCCTGCTTGTAGAAGGGGCTTCCCTGCTGGTTAACCATGATTCCGTCATCGTGAAGTGCCTTGTAGCAGTTGCCGTAGAATTCTTTGGTGAAAAGACCTTCCGAAGGCCCGTAAGGGTCGTTTGAATCTACGATGATAAGGTCATAGTCATCCTCACAATAGCGGATAAATTTGAGAGCATTCTCATAGTGAATCTGGACACGCTCGTCATCAAGCTGACAGGCATTGCCCGGAAGATACTGGCGACATGCTTCCACTACCATAGGGTCCATTTCTACGAGGTCGATGTGCTTTATGCGGCTGTAACGGGTAAGTTCTTTTACAACACCGCCGTCGCCTGCTCCGATTACAAGAACCTTGGTAATGTTGGGATGAACAGCCATGGGAACGTGCACAATCATCTCGTTATATATGAACTCGTCACGTTCGGTAAGCATGATATTGCCGTCCAGTGAGAGGATTCGTCCGAATTCCGGACTCTCAAAAACATCTATACGCTGATAGTCGCTTGTTTTTGAAAAAAGTTGTTTCTCTATACGGATGCTAAGCTTCACATCCGGTGTATGTTCTTCACTAAACCATAATTCCATAAGCTACTCCTCGATTAATATAAATGATAATTTTTTAATACGTTAAGGCGTTCGATGGCAGGGTCTTCGGGACCTGTCATGTTACAGCCCTTTTCTTTGGCGTATTTTATATAGTTAAGAATGTCTGCAGTGATTTTTTCACCAGGTGCGAGAATCGGGATTCCCGGTGGATAGCACATTACGAATTCACTACATATCATGCCTTCGGTTTCCATAATCGGAAGACTTATTTTGTCGGCATAGAAAGCATCCTGAGGACTAACGATGACCTTAGGAGGAATATATTCCTGACTAAGCATTCCGGTACTGTCGTGTTGGAATCTTCGACGTATCTCCGAAAGGGCGCTAACCAGTCGCTCAACCTCCTGTATACGGTCGCCGATTGACAGGTAGGCAAGGATGTTACCGATGTCACCGAATTCTATCTGGATGTCGTAGTCGTCACGAAGTAAATCATACACCTCAATTCCTGCAAGGCCGATATCCAGAGTATGTATACTAAGTTTTATAGGATCAAAATCAAATATTGAATCGCCGTTTATAAGCTCCGGGCCAAAGGCGTAGTAGCCTCCGATGGAGTTAATCTCATTTCGCGCATATTCGGCAATGCGTCTTACCTGCTCGAATATTTTTTCTCCGCGAAGTGCGAGATTACGACGTGATATGTCAAGGCTGCTCATCAATAGATAGCTGCCGGAAGTAGTCTGTGTAAGATTGATAATCTGGCGTATATAACCTTCATTCATGTTAGGACCTGCCAGAAGAAAGCTTGACTGAGTAAGGCTTCCGCCACTTTTGTGCATGGAAACGGATGCCAAATCTGCACCGGCTGCCATTGCAGATATAGGTAAATCCTTGCCAAAATAGAAATGGGTACCATGTGCTTCGTCAGCAAGACAGAGCATATTGTGGTCATGGGCAAGCTTTACAATTTCTTTCAGGTCTGAACAAATTCCGTAGTAGGTTGGGTTGTTAACAAGAACTGCAACCGCCTTTGGATGTTCTTTGATAGCACGTGCTACCTGCTCTCGTTTCATTCCGAGAGAAATTCCAAGACGATGGTCTACCTCCGGATTAACATATACCGGAATGGCACCGCACAGAACGAGTGCATTAATTACGCTACGATGAACATTTCTTGGAAGAATTATTTCATCACCGCGCTTGCATACCGTAAGAACCATGCTCTGTACCGCACTTGTGGTTCCGCCGACCATAAGGAATGCATGAGCTGCACCAAAAGCATCGGCAGCAAGCTCCTCTGCTTCACGTATAACCGAAATCGGGTGACAGAGATTATCGAGAGGCTTCATGCTGTTTACGTCAACGGAAACACATTGCTCTCCCAGGAAATCTGTAAGCTCCGGATTGCCGCGACCACGTTTATGACCGGGGACATCGAATGGAACCACCCTTTTTTGTCTGAATTGTTCTAATGCTTCATGGATAGGTGCCCTGTTTTGATTAAGGGGCGAAGATGAGGGATGCGTATTCATGGCAGGTCTCCTTGTAAAATAGTTGGATGTGCCTGTTGGTTTTGCGGTACACCTCGAAGCAAAGCTTCTGGTTTTTGCATAAAAAAACAGGCTATGCATAAGCACAGCCTGCATTAATCGCATTACCTCGATAGAGTGTGAAAATATAAGTAACACACAAAACAGAAATAATATATTGGGATAAAACCAATACAAAATTCATAGGTTATGGATTCGGGATTATCAGAGTCTATATAGCAATCACTTTTACTACTCTTATTGACCGTTTCACAAGTCTGTGCATAGCACATTTCGGTTATGAAGTAACCAACTTATAAAATTTGAGCTTCTAACTCAATCAATAATGTAACCGCCATTAATTATGGCAATCACCAATCGGCAGTGGACCCGGCTGTCCGTATGGCCTCAACTCCGAGGAGTGGTCCAAATAATTGCTTGGAAAGACTCCGAAAAAATCTAACCAAAGTGATTGTTATAATAGCACCGTAGTTATGAATTGTCAATAAAATTTTGCAAAAAATCAACAAATAAAAACCTCTTTTTTTATCAAACGATATGTGCTATACTATACGAAAAGGTTTTTCAGATAATAGGAGGTATTACGTGAAGAGGAAAGTTGTTTTGCGAGGCAAACTTAAAATATATATGATGTGGCCTATTATACTCGGATTGTTAATGTTACCGGCGGTGATAGCCACATACTTTTTTGATAGGAAAGCGGGATATGTTGCGACGGCAGGCTTTGCATTATATGCGGTTATCGCAGTTATTCTTTATTTTGGGCTTAGAAAGAAAGTACTTCGTTCAATGGTGAGGTTTGCGCTTAGCTATGATGATGTACAGAAGAAGCTCCTTGATGAGCTTGAGTTACCGTATGGACTTATTGGTACACAGGGTAAGTTTTTGTGGTCTAATGAGAAGTTAAGGGATATGCTTCATTCGGATGTTATGAATGATGAGGAGTTTCTTAATAATCTTAACGAGGCAAGAAAACAAGTTTTTGAAACAGAAGAGAAGCAGGCAGAATTTGAACTCGTATATAACAGTAAGAACTATAAGATTCTGTTCGAGAAGATTGATATCACAGGAATAGATGATGTTGAGAATCTTTTTGGAATAGAAGAGGATATAGAGCTGGCTACAGCATATTTCTTTGATGAGACTGAGCTTAAGTGGTATCAGAAAGAGAATTATGAGCAGCAGTTGGTTGCAGGACTTATTTACATTGATAACTATGAAGAAGCCATGGAGAGTGTTGAGGCGGTTAGACGTTCTCTTTTGGAGGCTTTGATTGACCGAAAGGTTAATAAATATATTTCTGCGATGGATGGAATCGTACGAAAGATTGAGAAGGACAAATATTTTATCGTAATGAAGCGCAAGTATATGGAGATGCTTCAGGAAGAGAAATTTTCGATTCTTAATGACGTTAAGACTGTAAATATCGGTAATGATATTGCGGTAACTCTAAGTATCGGTATCGGAATCAATGCTGAGAAATACTCTGTTGCATGTGATTATGCACGTATGGCAATAGACCTGGCACTCGGACGAGGCGGAGATCAGGCGGTTGTTAAGGATGGCGAAAAGGTATTATACTATGGTGGTAAATCCAAGCAGTTGGAGAAGAATACACGAGTTAAGGCAAGAGTAAAAGCACTTGCGTTAAGAGAGCTTTTCCATAATAATGACAAGGTTATTATTATGGGACACAAGATTGGCGATTGCGATTCACTCGGAGCAGCGGTAGGTATATACAGAGCTGCCAAAGCTATGGGAAAGAAAACTCACATTGTACTTGGTGAGGTTACTGCCTCTATGAGACCGGAGGTAGACGGATTTAAGAACGACGAAGAGTACGAGGAGGAGATGTTCCTTAATCCTGACGAGGCAAAGGGTGTTGTGGATGATGCGACAGTTGTTATCGTTGTGGATGTAAGTATTCCTAACAGAACTGAGTGTCCGGAGTTACTTAATATCTGTAAGAATATAGTGGTAATCGACCACCATCGTCAGGCAAGTGAGGCGATAGATAATGCGGTATTGTCTTACATCGAGCCTTATGCTTCATCAGCGAGTGAGCTGGTTGCAGAGATTCTCCAGTACGTTGGTGACAATATAAAGATGCGTGCATTGGAAGCAGATGCCATGTATGCAGGTATCATTGTAGATACTAACAATTTTATGGATAAAACAGGCGTACGTACATTTGAAGCAGCTGCATTTTTGAGAAGAAATGGTGCAGATATTACAAGAGTGCGTAAGATGTTAAGAGGCAAGATGGATGAGCACAAGGCTAAGGCAGAGGTTGTCCATAATGCAGAGATATTTGAACAGTATTTTGTTGTATCAGACTGTGACGGAAGCTCGGTAGAGAGCCCTACCGTAGTAGCAGCACAGGCGGCTAATGAGCTCCTTAATATTGACGGAATTAAGGCATCTTTTGTTCTTACAATGTTTAATAACGTGGTATATATAAGTGCACGTTCCATAGATGAAGTTAATGTTCAGATTATTATGGAGAAGCTGGGCGGCGGCGGACACATGACTATAGCAGGTGCCCAGGTTAAAGATTCAAGTGTCGAGGAAGCAAAGACACTTTTGAAAGAGACTATTACAAGTATGTTGGCAGAAGGAGATATTTAAAATGCAGATAATTTTATTACAGGACGTAAAAGCTTTAGGAAAAAAAGGTCAGGTTGTGGAGGTAAGTGACGGCTATGCACGTAACTTTATTCTTCCGAAGAAGCTCGGTGTAGAGGCTAACGGAAAGAATATGAATGATCTTAAACTTCAGAAAGCAAATGAGGAAAAGGTTAAGAAAGAGCAGCTTGAGGCAGCAAAAGAGCAGGCTAAGAAGATAGAAGCAGTAACAGTTACTCTTACCATGAAAACAGGTGAGGGCGGAAGAAGTTTTGGTTCAATCTCAACTAAAGAAATTGCGGCAGCTGCAGAGAAGATGGGTCTTGAGCTTGATAAGAAAAAGATGGTTCTTGATGTGCCGATTAAGAGTCTTGGTAACTATACCGTACAGGTTAAGCTTCACAAGGATGTAGTAGCAAAGCTTGCGGTTAAGGTTATTGAAGGATAGATGATAACTAAGTAATTACAGAGACATAAGCATCGATTGATATCGGAGATCGGTCTTTGAATGTAGGAGGCACACACATGGATGAGGCTCTTATTAAGAGAATTTTGCCACATAGTATAGAAGCTGAGCAGTCTATTATCGGTTCCATGCTTATGGATAAAGATGCTATTCTGACTGCTACGGAGATTCTTACGGCAGATGATTTTTATGCAAAACAATATGCCACTTTATTTTCAACAATTTCAGAATTGTATAATGAGGGTAAAGCGATAGATTTTGTTACCTTACAGGACAGACTTAAGCAAAAAGATGCACCGCCTGAGCTTTATGCGATAGAGTTCATCAGGGATATGTTTAATGCGGTGCCTACATCTGTTAATGCGAGGCAGTATGCGGAGATAGTTAAAGAAAAGGCACTTCTTCGCCAGATGATAAAGATTAACGAAGAGATTCAGAACAACTGCTATGGCGGAACCGAGAAGATTGAGAGCATTATGGAGTTAGCTGAGAAGAAGATTTTCGAGATAACCCAGAAGCGTAATACAGGTGAATTTGTTTCCATTCAGCAGATTGTACTTAATACACTTGATAAGATTGAAGCGGCATCAAAGACAAAAGGTAATGTTACCTGTATTGCAACAGGATATTATGATCTTGATTACAAAACATCCGGCCTTCAGCCTTCGGATTTTATCCTTATTGGTGCCAGACCGTCTATGGGAAAGACGGCACTTGTCTTAAATCTCGCAGATTACATAGCGGTTAAGAACAAAGTGCCGACAGTAGTTTTCAGTTTGGAAATGTCAAAGGAGCAGCTGGTTAATCGTATGTTATCTATGGAAGCAAGAGTAGATGCACAGGCGATACGTAGCGGCTCGCTTAATGATAGTGACTGGGAACAGCTCATTGAAGGCGCCACGGACATCAGTAAGTCCGGTCTTATAATTGACGATACACCGGGTATCTCTATAGGAGAGCTTCGTTCTAAGTGCAGAAAATACAAGATGGAATATGATATCCAGCTCGTTATCATAGACTACTTACAGCTTATGACAGGTGATGGCAGAACTGACAGCCGTCAGCAGGAGGTTTCGGAGATATCACGTTCATTAAAGGCATTAGCCAGAGAGCTTAATGCTCCGGTTATTGCGCTTTCACAGGTTAACCGTGCCTGTGAAACCAGACCTGACCACAGACCTATCATGTCAGATCTTCGTGAGTCCGGTTCTATCGAGCAGGATGCGGACGTAATCATGTTCTTATATAGAGACGAATACTATAATAAAGATTCGGACACCAATAAGGGACAGGCAGAGCTTATCATTGCTAAGCAAAGAAACGGCCCAATCGGAACGGTTGACCTTCTCTGGCTTCCTAACTACACACGATTTGTTAATCCGGAGAGAAAACCACGAGAATCATAACACAATAAATGAAACAAACCGCCAAGGCTGATGCCCAATGTCATTTGGTTAAAGCCAATCTTGTGCGAAACACATATTATAGATGATGTTTCCCTCTAAGACACGCTCTCGCTTGGTGAAAAACGTAACAGTACTAAACTCAGAAAACCAAATACGGGCATTGCATACAGATAATCTCAAATTTGATTTATCTG
>JAFTJD010000011.1 GCA_017456585.1 Lachnospiraceae bacterium | reverse complement strand
GACAATTTTAGGAATCGAATCTTCCTATCCCTAACATAAAAGAGAGGCAGGAACCTAATTCCTGCCTCTGGAAAATCTATTTTACCCCAACTCTTGACAAAGAGCCAAATTATCGAAGCCATTGCTGAGATAATTTTTGTTTTATGAGGCTCATCGGAATGATTGGCATATCGTTTTTAATAAATATATTTACCCGGGTTTTCTTATATAAATTAACTATGGTGTGCTTAACTGACAGTGTCGTCTGTGCAAGTGGCGCTTACTTATGGCTCTTAACGATAGCTTCCCAGAGTCCGTTAAGGTAGGTAGCACCGAGAGCTCTGTCATATAAGCCGTAGCCCGGCATAGCAACCTCGTCCCAAATCATACGTCCGTGATCAGGACGGATAGGGCCTGTGAAGCCGATGTCATAGAGTGCAAGCATAATCTCGTACATGTCGAAGGTTCCGTCAGAAGAAAGATGAGCGGATTCCTCGAAGTCTGTAGGAGAGTTGAATTTTAAGTTACGAACATGAGCGAAATGGATTCTGCCCTTGAGTGAACGGATCATATCAGGGAGGTCGTTCTCAAGATTGGTTCCGTAAGAACCTGAACAGAAGGTTACACCATTGTGTGGGTTGTCAACCATCTTCATCATTCTGTGGATGTTAGCCTTATTAATGATGATTCGAGGAAGACCGAACACGCTCCAAGCAGGATCATCCGGATGGATAGCCATGTTGATGTCATACTTGTCACATACAGGCATGATGCGTGTAAGGAAATACTTAAGATTCTCAAAGAGCTTCTCATCATCCACGTCTTTGTACATTTCAAATAATTCCTTGATACGTGCCATTCTCTCAGGCTCCCAGCCCGGAAGAATTGAACCGTTAACATCACCGCTTATGGAAGCGAACATATCCTCAGGATTTAAGTTATCAATAGCTTCCTGTGTGTAGGCAAGTACGGTTGAACCATCAGGACGCATTCTTGCAAGCTCTGTTCTTGTCCAGTCAAATACAGGCATGAAGTTATAGCATACCATGTGGATGCCTGCCTGTCCAAGTCTCTCGAGTGTAAGAATATAGTTGTCGATATATTTGTCACGGTCAGGAGTTCCTACTTTAATTGCATCGTGAATATTAACACTCTCAATACCAACAAGCTTAAGACCGGCTTCCTCAATCTCATTCTTAAGAGCGAGGATATCTTCCATTTCCCAAGCTTCACCCGGAACTGAATCATAAAGTGTGCTGATAACACCTGTTACTCCCGGAATCTGTCTGATTTGTTTCAATGTTACGGTATCGAATTTGCTTCCATACCATCTTAAAGTCATCTGCATAAAATATTCCACCTTTCCTAAAATAATTACTTAGATATTTGTAATATAGTTTCGCAAATACTCAAATAGTAATTGAAAAAATATATTTGAAAAACTTATAAGCATATTATATACTGTTTATATATGCAAGAAAATGATGCAGATTGCCTAAAAACTTGCAAAAATTGCTCTGATATGGCGCAGGAGGTTGAAAATGTCAAATAAGGTTAGTATAAAGCACCGTGAAGCTACGGATGAAAGGCAATATATGCTTGGTGACAGGAAGTATGAGGTGTATGAAAAGACAGGAGCACCGATAGGCGCAGAGGTACTTCATTGCCATAATTTTTATGAAGTTATATATGTGTGTGAGGGCGAATATGCCGGCATAGTGGGTGACAGGACATATTACCTTAAAAAGGGCGATTTTCTTCTTATAGATAAAAATGTTATGCACAGATACCATTACGTGGAAAAAAGGCACGACAGTTCAAGAAGAATAATTATCTGGGTGGAAGAGAAGCTTCTTAGGGAATTGTCTGATGGCAAGGTCGATCTGACAAGATGTTTC
This sequence comes from Lachnospiraceae bacterium, assembly GCA_017456585.1. Lineage (GTDB taxonomy): Bacteria > Bacillota > Clostridia > Lachnospirales > Lachnospiraceae > SIG300. Next base: position 15,186 of record JAFTJD010000011.1, on the reverse strand, counting down.
AGTGCTTCCGAAACGACGGCATATCATTTTCCGATTTATTATGATGAAATGTTAAGGGCGTATCTGCTTAAGCTTGTGCAGGAAACGGCTGTTGACATAAATGAGGTTGAAGGTGCTAAGGAGATTCTTGATAAATCATATTTAAGTCTATTTTTTGTATATCTTAATGAGCTTTGTATGAAAGGCAAATACGCAACGGTTGTAGAGAATTCCTTTTACGCACCTATGGTTATGGAAGTGTCTGCGTATATTGAAAAGCATATCGCGGATAAAATAACCTTGGATGAGCTTGCGGAGCATGTGCACATAAGTAAGTATTATTTTTTGCGAAAATTCAAGGAATATACGGGGATGACCGTTCATGAATATATTATTAATAAAAGACTTATACATGCCAGGGAAATGCTTAAAGAGAAGCATAGTCTCCAGGAAGCATGGATGGCGAGTGGGTTTAATGACTATACTACATTTTTGAGAAATTTTAAAAAAGTATTCGGTGTAGCGCCCGGTTCTATTATTTAAAGGGATAAAAAAAGAAATTACATCCATAATAAACAGAAAGTAATAATGGCTGTTGCTACAAAGAAGGGGATGTAATAATGATAAAGGGTTTACAGAGTATATGTTTTGACGAGCCTCCGTATGTACAAACGGGGGCTGCTATTGTTGGAAAAAAGGAAGGAGAAGGTCCGCTCGGAGAGCGATTTGATGAGATAGAAGAGGACCCGATGTTCGGTAAGGAAAGCTGGGAGGAAGCAGAGAGTGAACTGCAAAGAAGAACTGCAAATAAGGCGATAGAAAAGAGCGGTCTTTCCAAAAATAATATCCGTTATATTTTCGCAGGTGATTTGCTTGGACAGGAGACTGCAACATCGTTTGGTGTAAAAGATCTTAATATACCGCTTTTTGGCTTATACGGAGCATGCTCAACCATGGGGGAGGCAATGAGCCTTGGTGCAATATGTGTGGCAGGAGGATTCGCAGGAAATGTACTTGCCATGGCATCCAGCCATTTTGCAAGTGCAGAAAAGGAGTTTAGATTTCCGCTTGAGTATGGTAATCAAAGGGCTATGTCGGCACAGTGGACTGTTACCGGTGCGGGTGCAGTTATAATAGGTAAGACAGCGACCAACGTTAGGATAGCAGGAATTACCACCGGTAAGATTGTTGATATGGGAGTTAAAGATTCCATGAATATGGGAGCGTGTATGGCACCGGCAGCATGTGATACCATATATCAGCATTTCAAGGATTTCGAAAGAAGCATTGATGATTATGATATGGTAATCACCGGTGATCTTGGATATGTAGGAAAAGAACTGCTTCTTGAGCTTCTTAAACAGAAGGGAATGGACATATCGGAGAAATATACAGACTGCGGAATTGAAATGTTTGATAAGGAAACACAGGATACTCATGCAGGTGGAAGTGGTTGCGGCTGTAGCGCATCAGTATTATGTGCTTATTATCTTGATGAAATTGCAAAAGGAAATTATAAAAGGATTCTGTTCGTGCCGACGGGAGCACTTCTTTCGAAGGTGTCTTTTAACGAGGGACGAACCATACCAAGTATAGCACATGCGGTTGTATTAGAGCATTGTGAGTAAGCGGTATTATAGAATTCATTAACTAATATAGAATTGATTAACTAATAAATATAGAAGTGCTATAGAAATGTGATTGATTAACAGGGGGAGCAAAATGGAATATATTAAAGCGTTTTTGGTGGGAGGAGCTATCTGCGCCCTGGTGCAGATACTTATGGATAGGACAAAGCTTATGCCCGGACGAATAATGGTTCTTTTGGTATGTATCGGAGCAGTGCTTGGTGCAATAGGAATATATGAGCCTTTTGTGGAATTCGCAGGTTCCGGAGCGGGCGTGCCGTTACTTGGATTCGGGAATACTCTTTTTAAAGGAGTAAAAGAAGCTGTAGATGCAGACGGATTCATAGGAGTGTTTAAAGGCGGCTTCAAGGCAGGAGCTGTAGGTATATCAGCAGCCCTTGTATTTGGATATATAGGAAGCCTGATATTCTGTCCAAAGATGAAAAAATAATCCGTAAAAGTATAATGACATTGGCAGGGGAGCTACCAATGTCATTAATGAGGGGAGTAAATAATTATAAGGGGTATGAAAAGAAATAATAAGGAGTTATTATCTCCTTCATGGACATTATATGACAAAATACCTAATAAATCAAGCCTTTTTTACAAAAAAATAAAATTTTGTAACCGTAATGTAACTTTTCTTGAGAAAAATGGCTTTCGAAAGCAGTGAATAATATTTTGGATTTGAGTAATAATAATCTTGTCATAAGACAATTTCAATTTTTTTGGAGGAAGTTATAATGTCAAACAATAATCAGAACAACAACCAGAACAAAACTCAGAACAGCAATAACCAGAATAAAACTCAGAACAGCAACCAGAACAAGAATAGCAACAATAACAGCTATAAGGATAGCCAGAACAAGACAGATAATTGCAGATAGTCTGAATTGGATTAACAAGAGCAGGGTTAATATCCTGCTCCTTACATATGTAAGAACATAATGTGAATGATTACATATAATAAGTTACAATCAGATAAATAAGGAGATGAGCATATGAGAGAAAGTGCGCCGACGATATCGGTTAAGGACGTATATTTAAGGTGCATATCCGGAAATGCGGATTGTTCAAAAACAATTTTGATAGATCTTAGGGAAGAAAATGATTATAAAGAAGGGCATATAGCTAATGCCATTCATATAGATGAGGAAGTTTTTACTGAAGGAAAATACTATTTAGTGGATGGGTATGAATATATTTTGTATTGTGACCACGGAGGTACAAGTATGAGGGTTGCGATGCAGCTTAAAAAAGAGGGTTTTAATGTACTTTCTGTTGTTGGAGGAATGGAGGAATACAAAAGATTTCTTGTTGACATACGGCAATCAAAACTTTAATATATGCTTATAGGTTAAATAATAGAATGGGAGTACTATATGCAGAGAATGGAATTGATTGCACCATGCCATTTCGGGCTGGAAGCAGTTTTGAAAAAAGAGATTATAGATATAGGATATGATGTTATCAGTGTTGAGGATGGCAGGGTAACTTTCGAGGGAGATGCAGAAGCCATATGTAGAGCGAATATTTTTCTGCGAACAGCCGAAAGAGTCCTACTTAAAGTGGGTAGCTTTAAGGCATATACATTCGAAGAACTTTTTCAAGGTACTAAAGATATAAGATGGGAAGATTATATACCGAAGGACGGAAAATTCTGGGTGGCTAAGGCTACATCGGTAAAAAGTAAACTTTTTAGCCCGTCTGACATACAGTCTATTATGAAGAAGGCTATGGTAGAGCGTCTTAAGTCGGTGTACCACACAGAATGGTTCCCTGAGACAGGAAACGAATATCCTTTGAGAGTGTTCTTTATGAAGGATGAGGTGACCATCGGTATAGACACAACAGGTAATTCACTTCACCGAAGAGGATACAGGCTTCTTACCAGTAAGGCACCGATAACAGAGACTTTGGCGGCAGCACTTATAATGCTTACACCATGGAACAAGGACAGAATACTTGTAGACCCGTTCTGCGGAAGCGGTACTTTTGCAATTGAAGCAGCTATGATGGGTGCTAATATCGCACCCGGCATGAACAGGAATTTTACTGCAGAGAAATGGACCAATCTTATTAATAAGAAAGAGTGGTATGATGCGGTTGAAGAAGCCGGTGACCTTATTACCGGTGATGTAGAGATGAATATTCAGGGATATGATCTTGATGGCGAGGTTATTAAGGCGGCCAGAGAAAACGCAAGAAAAGCAGGTGTTGATAAATACATCCATTTTCAGCAACGAGATGTGGCAGAACTTAATAATCCCAAGAAATACGGATTTATTATTACTAATCCGCCATATGGTGAGCGTATTTCTGAGAAAAATGAATTGCCTAAGATATACAGAACCTTGGGTGAGAGATTCGCTAATCTTGATTCATGGTCAGCCTATGTCATAACTCCATATGAGAATGTGGAGCAGGATATGGGAAGAAAGGCTGACAAGAACAGAAAGATATATAATGGAATGATGAAAACATATTTTTATAGTTTTATGGGACCTAAACCACAGAAAAATGGGAGAAAGCAGGAGAATTGAGATATAGGAAATATTTGATTATATCAGCTCTTATGTTAGCAGTCTGCTTCGTTTTGGGTATGAAGGAGTATGTGTTCTCAGAGCAGATATTAAGGTCGATTGACATGAAGTTCGAAGAGAACTATGAGTGGAAGAAGCTTATTGCCAACATTATTAATGAGGAAGGCATTAAGCTTACCATAGATGGTAAACAGATTGATACAGCAGGTATGTATATGAATTACAATCGTGACATAATGATACCGGCTTCGCTTATGGTATCCGAATTTGATTGTAGTATGCGTATATATGAGGATGAGGAGCTCGTAATAGAAAGAAATGATGTGAAGATTGAGCTTAAGGTTGGAACTAACAGCATGGAGCTTAATGGTAAGGCAGTACCGCTCGCTTCGGATGTTACTCTTTTTGAAGGTGACATTTATATACCTGTTGAAGTTGTAAACAAAGCTTTTCAGTGTAATTATACATGGGATAAGGAAGAAAATGTGGCATCTATATTTGATACCCTGTCTAAGAAAAAGTATCCGTCACGTTTTGATTACAGGGAAATAGGAAAGGCACCGACGATTGGTAATCAGGGTAAGCTTGGTACGTGTTGGGCATTTGCATCACTTGCTGCTATAGAATCAACACTTCTTCCGGAGGAGGTCTATAATTTTTCGGAAGACCATATGAGTATTCAGAACAGTTTTTCTTCAACTCAGAATGACGGTGGAGAATATACCATGTCGCTTGCATATCTTGCGGCTTGGCAGGGACCGGTTTATGAAGCACATGACCCTTATGGTGACGGTATAAGTCCTGAGGGGCTTGATGCACGTAAACATATTCAGGAAGTGCAGATACTTGAGGCAAAGAATATAGAGCAGATTAAAGAAATGGTATACAAATATGGTGCGGTACAAACCTCCATATATACTAACCTTAAGAATGCGAGCAGCCAGTCGGATTATTATAATTCCGAAAAATATGCTTACTGTTATATAGGAACAGATAAGCCTAATCATGATGTCATAATTATAGGTTGGGACGACAACTATCCTAAAGAGAATTTTAATATAGGTATAGAGGCTGACGGAGCATTTATATGTCAGAACAGCTGGGGTACGAATTTCGGCGAAGACGGTGTGTTCTATATTTCATATTATGACACTAATATAGGTATTCACAACATTGTGTATACAGGCATAGAAGAAGTTAATAATTACGACAGCATTTACCAGACAGATCTATGCGGATGGGTAGGACAGCTTGGTTATGTAGATGAACAGGCATATTTTGCAAATGTATATACGGCGAAATCAAGAGAGATTCTTGAAGCGGTAAGTTTCTATGCAACGGATAAGGATACGGAATACGAGGTGTATTTTGTTTCGGATTTCGAGGACGATTCGTCGTTTGACAGGATGAGGCTCGTGGCAGAGGGCGAACTCGATAATGCAGGATATTACACGATTAAGCTTTCAACAGAGCAGTTGCTTGCAGAGGGTGAGAGATTTGCAGTAGTTGTAAAGATTAATACCCCTAATGCCAAAAGACCTATAGCAGTTGAGTATGTGGTTGATGAGAGTACTAAAGATGTAGTGATAGATGATGGCGAAGGATATATAAGTCTTTTGGGCAAAAGATGGGAGCGAACAGAGCTTTCACAGAGCTGTAATGTCTGCCTTAAAGCATTTACAAGTAAGGTTGACGCAGAATAAGGAAAGAGGATTTAGGATGAAAAGGATAATATTTGCTACCTCTAATGAGGGCAAAATGAAAGAGATTAGAATGATTCTTGCAGATATGGATGTAGAGATAGTATCTCTTAAAGAAGCGGGAATACAGGCGGATATCATTGAAGACGGGACGACTTTTGAGGAGAATGCAATAATAAAGGCAACCGAGATTCATAAGCTTACCGGTGAATGGGTACTTGCTGATGATTCCGGCTTAGAGGTTGATTATCTTGATAAGGCGCCCGGCATATATTCAGCTAGATTTATGGGAGAGGATACCTCTTATCATATAAAGAACAATGAGATAATTAAAAGACTTGAAAATGCAAAGGATGAGGAAAGAAGTGCCAGATTCGTGTGTGTTATAGCAGCGGTTATTGATAACGGCGAGGTAATGACAACACGAGCTACCATAGAAGGCCGAATCGGATATAAAGAAGAGGGCGACAATGGTTTTGGATATGATCCGATTATGTATCTTCCTGAATACGGAACTACGACAGCCGGACTTTCACCTGAACAGAAAAACGAGATAAGTCATCGAGGTAAGGCATTAAGACTTATGAAAGAAAAGCTTGAAAAGTACTTGGTTTAAGAGGAAGGTGAACAGCATGAGAATCCTCGTTGTGAGCGATACACATGGCAGATTGGACGGACTAAGAAAAGCACTTGATGCTGAGGGCAAGTTAGACTGGTTATTGCATATGGGCGATGTTGGCGGACAGGAAGATGAAATAGCTGATCTTGCGAATGCCAAGCGTTGTATGCTTGCCTGTGTTAAAGGTAATAATGACATTTTTTCGGATCTTGCCAATGAGCTTATGCTCAACATAGGCGGATATAAGATATGGATGACTCATGGTCACAGATACAACGTATATTCAGGAATAGCCTCAATTAAAAATACGGCTATAATGAAAGGAGCGGACATAGTGATGTATGGACATACACATAGTCCGCTTGTTGACATTGACAAGGAGAACAGGATTACCATAATTAACCCGGGAAGCCTTACAAGTCCAAGACAGATAGGGCGTAAGCTTTCGTATATAATGATGGAAATATGTGAGGGCAAGGAACCTACATATGAGATAAAATTCGTAGACGGCATTGAGTGTAGCAGGTGGTAAAAATATTATGGATAATGTGGTTAAAAAAGATAATAAAGAGTACATAAAAAAAGCGATAAAGATAGCGTGGCCGGCGGTGCTTGAATCATTTTTTGTAGCACTTGTAGGTATGGTTGACTCACTTATGGTTAGCTCGTTAGGAGAGGATGCGGTAGCATCTGTCGGACTTACAACACAGCCGAAGTTTCTGTTTCTTGCTATTTTCATAGCGGTGAACATAGCGGTTTCAGCAGTAGTTGCAAGAAGAAAGGGCGAGGATGACCGTGTCCGTGCGAATAAAACTTTGCTTTTTGCGATATGCTTTACTGTAGTGCTTGGCATTATAGTAAGTGTTGTGGCTTTTATGGGTGCAGAGTTTTTTATGACTTTAAGCGGTGCGGAAGCCGACACGAAGGACAATAGCGTACTGTATTTTAGAATAATCATGGGCGGAATTCTGTTTAATATCGTTTCACTGGTTATAAATGCAGCACTTCGTGGAGCAGGTAACACTAAGATTGCGATGAGAACCAATCTTACATCTAATCTTGTTAATGTTGCGTGCAATTATCTTCTTATCAATGGAAATTTGGGATGCCCGGCTTTAGGAATCAAGGGTGCGGCGATTGCAACGGTTATAGGAACTGTGGTTGCATGTACAATGAGTATCTGCTCTGTTTTTAAGAAGGATCAGTTTGTAAGCCTGGCTTTTTGTATTAAGGAAAAATTGAAACCTGATTTCTCGGAGGTTAAGGCTATTGCTAAGATAGGCGGAAGTGCATTTCTTGAACAGATACTTTTGAGAATCGGCTTTATGTCGGTAGCGGTTATGGCGGCAAAGCAAGGTACGGATGATTTCGCGGCGCATCAGGTGGCAATGAACTGTATGGCATTATCTTTTTCGTTCGGAGATGGTATGCAGGTGGCGGCAGTCTCGCTTATCGGGCAAAGCCTCGGACAAAAGAAGCCTGAGCTGGCAAAGACATACGGAAAGATATGCCGAAGAATGGGAATGTGCATAGCGGTTGTATTGGCAATGTTGTATTTTACATGCGGAGAATTCTATTTTAATATGTTCTTTCCGAAAGCGGAGCAGGCACATATTGTGGCAATAGGCATCAAAATGATGCGCGTTATCGCAGTTGTGGTTACTATACAGATAGCGCAGGTTATATATATGGGCTGTCTTAGAGGTGCAGGTGATGTATTATTTACGACAATAGCATCAACTGTAAGTGTAACATGTTTAAGACCGATTAGTTCATTTCTGTTCTGTTATACATTCGGATTTGGAATACTCGGTATATGGTTTGGGCTTATCGCCGACCAGATATGTAGGTATGTACTTACCTCATGGCGTTTCCAAAGCGGAAAATGGGCGAATGTTAAGATATAGTTTTGTATATTTATGAAGATTTAATTTATAAAAAATATATACAAATTAGAAATAAGTATGATAGAATGGGGACAAGGAGGCGATAATTATGCAACTTTTGTGGTTAGGTATGTTTATTACCTTTTTGGTAATAGAGATTTTCACATTAGGACTTACTACAATCTGGTTCGCAGGCGGAGCACTTATTGCATTTTTTGCTACATTACTTGGTTTTGAGATTCCGGTTCAGATAGTATTGTTTCTGTTGGTGTCTCTTGTGCTTCTTATTTTTACAAGACCTGTTGCACTTAAATATTTTAATGCAAAAAGAGTTAAAACCAATTCAGAAAGTTATATTGGTAAGACTGCAATTGTAAAAGAGGCCATTGATAATGATAAGAACGTAGGACAGGTAATGTTTAACGGCATTGAGTGGTTGGCTAAGTCGGTGAACGGTGAGCAGATTGAAGAAGGCAAAACAGTAGTTATTGACAATATCGAAGGGGTAACATTAATGGTTAAGGAGGACAAATAATATGGAATGGATAGGAATTTTGGCGGTAGTACTTTTAATTATATTCGCATCTTGCGTAAAGATTGTACCGCAGGCAGAGGCATATGTAGTAGAGAGACTTGGTGGATATCAGGCGACATGGCAGGTAGGAATCCATCTTAAGTTCCCGATTATCGACCGTGTAGCTAAGAAGGTTGCACTTAAGGAACAGGTAGTGGATTTCGCACCACAGCCGGTTATTACTAAGGATAATGTTACGATGAGAATTGACACGGTTGTATTCTATCAGATTACAGATCCTAAGTTATATGTGTACGGCGTTGAGAATCCGATTATGGCTATAGAGAATCTTACAGCAACAACACTTCGTAATATAATCGGTGATCTTGAGCTTGACCAGACACTTACATCAAGAGAAATTATTAACACAAAGATGAGAACATCACTTGACGTGGCAACCGACCCATGGGGAATTAAGGTTAACCGTGTTGAACTTAAAAATATTATTCCTCCGGCTGCTATTCAGGAAGCAATGGAGAAGCAGATGAAGGCAGAGCGTGAGCGTAGAGAGGCTATCCTTAAGGCAGAAGGTGAGAAGACATCTGCTATTCTTGTTGCAGAGGGTAAGAAGGCATCTGCTATTCTTGACGCTGAAGCAGATAAGGAAGCAGCTATTCTTAGAGCAGAGGCTTCGAAGGAAGCTATGATTAGAGAGGCAGAAGGTCAGGCACAGGCTATTCTTGCAGTTCAGAAGGCTAATGCAGATGGTATCCGTTTTATCAAGGAAGCAGGAGCTGACGATGCAGTTATTAAGCTTAAGAGCCTTGAAGCTTTCGGTAAGGCTGCAGATGGTAAGGCAACCAAGATTATTATCCCATCAGAGATTCAGGGACTTGCGGGTATGGTTAAGGCTGTTAGCGAAGTAGCGCAGACAGATAAATAATTATGGAAGACATTTGGAAGGAATTGTAAAGGCATGATAGATTTAAAGGGAAGAGATTTTTTAACACTTAAGGATTTTACTACGGAGGAGATAGAGTATCTTATCGACCTCGCAGCTGATTTTAAGAGAAAGAAGAAAAAGGGAATTAATTTTGCACCATTTGGAGGCAAGAGTGTAGTTCTTATTTTTGAAAAAACAAGTACAAGAACAAGATGTTCTTTTGAAGTGGCAGCAGCTGATCTTGGTATGCACACCACATATCTTGATCCGGCAAGCTCACAGATAGGAAGTAAGGAAAGCATCGCGGATACAGCGAGAGTGCTTTCAAGAATGTATGACGGAATTGAGTACAGAGGATATGGTCAGGAGATAGTTGAGGAATTGGCAAAATATGCTGATGTTCCTGTATGGAACGGTCTTACTGATGAATATCACCCTACACAGATGCTTGCAGATATGCTTACAATTAAGGAGCATCTTGGCGAGCTTAAGGGTAAGAAGCTTACATATATGGGTGATGCACGTTTTAACATGGGTAACTCACTTATGATAGCTTGTGCAAAGCTTGGAATGCATTTTACGGCTTGTGCACCTAAGGAATATTTTCCTAATGCAGAGCTCGTAGCTGAGTGTCAGGAAATCGCTAAGAAGACAGGTGCTTCTATTAGACTTTGCGAGGATGTTAATGAAGGAACTAAGAATGTAGATATTATATACACAGACGTATGGGTATCAATGGGTGAGCCGGCAGAGGTATGGACAGAGCGTATCCGTGCACTCACACCTTACAAGGTAACATCAGATGTTATGAAGAATGCAGGTGAGAAGGCGATATTCATGCACTGCTTACCGGCATACCATGATCTTAAGACAAAGATTGGTAAGGAAAAAGGCGAAGAATTCGGCTTTAAAGACCTTGAAGTAACAGATGAGGTGTTTGAATCCGCACAGTCAGTAGTATTTGATGAGGCAGAGAACCGTATGCACACCATCAAGGCAGTTATGGCCGCAACGATTGGCATCTAGAACACATTTCTGATGGCTATGGCTTTGAACAATGTCATTTAGTTGGGAAAATGTATATAATGCACATTATAAATGATAATTCCCTCTAAGACACGCTCTCGCTTCGTGAAAAACGTAGCGGTACTAAGTTCGAAAAACGAATACTACCAAATTACAAGTAGCTACTTACAAGTATATTCGTTTTTCTTACTAAGTGCCGACGTTTTTCAAGAGTCTTAACGGGAAATTATCATTTGGCATGTGCATTAGATAAGGTTGAGTTTGACTAAATGACATTGTGCCATGTTTTAAAATAGTACCATCAGAAATGTGTGTAAGGTTAGTGAGAAAGGGGAAACGCAGTGGATAACAATATGTATATAGGTAAGAGGAAGCATGACAAATTCAGATATTGGAAGCTTGTGGTGGATCTTACGACAATAACATTAGGGGCAATAGTAATATTTCTTGTGATGTATGTTGCCTTTTTGGTTGAAGAGCGTATGAAGTGGTTACCGGCGGTTTTCCTCGGAGCAGCGTTGGTTAATCTTATAGAATCATTTAAGAAGATGTATTATGGAAAATATCTTGCAGGTCTGACTTTTATGCTGATGGCGATAGTAATAGCTGCCATTGCGATAGTGAGCTATCTGTCAATCTGGAATGTACTATAGATTCAAAATACAAAGTTTGAAATGGAATGAAAAATATGAAAAATGAACAAGTTATATTATGCGGAGCAAGCTCCTATACTCAGAAATACTATCTTAATCCGGATTATGAGAAATTGCCGTCACAGGTAAAGGATGAGCTTAAGATAATGTGCGTGCTTTTTACGGAAGAAGTAGGAGGAGTTCTTACATTGGTGTTTAATGCCGAAGGAGATTTGGAATTCAAGGTTGAGACTGCAGAGGCTGATTACCTTTTTGATGAGATAGGCTGCGGACTCAAGATGAAGGAGATTCAGACAACCAAGAAGGAGCTTTTGGAAGGTATACAGATGTATCATAAGCTCGTAACAGGCAAGGCTAACCAGTAATAATGGCGAAATAGGAGTAGAAGTTTAAGTGCAGATAGGAAATTTAACACTAGATAATAATTTAATATTGGCACCTATGGCAGGAGTAACAGACCTGCCATTTCGCTTGTTATGTAAGGGGCAGGGCTGTGGAATGTTGTATTCGGAGATGGTAAGTGCCAAGGCACTTCATTATAATAATTCGAATACTTTTGAACTGCTCAGGATGGAGCCGGAGGAAGCACCTATGGCGTTGCAGCTTTTTGGGTCCGAGCCTGAGATTATGGCAGAGGCGGTAGAGAAGCTTAATGATATGCCTTTTGCTACTTTTGACGTAAACATGGGATGTCCGGTGCCTAAGGTTGTTAATAATAAAGAAGGCTCGGCACTTATGCGTAATCCGAAGCTTGCAGGTGAGATAATAGAGGCTATGGTTAAGGTTTCAAATAAACCCGTGACAGTTAAATTTCGAAAGGGTTTTAACGACAGGGAAGTTAATGCACCGGAGTTTGCGAAGGTTATGGAAGCGGCGGGAGCGGCTGCGGTAGCCGTACATGGAAGAACCAGAGAGCAATATTATGCAGGAGAAGCTGACTGGGATATCATACGTCAGGTAAAGGAAAGTGTCAGCATACCTGTTATCGGCAACGGAGATGTGTTTACTCCGGAGGATTACATTAGGATAATCGAGCAGACAGGCTGTGATGCTGTTATGATAGGACGAGGTGCCCGGGGAAATCCATGGATATTTTCACATGTTAATGCGTATATTGAAACAGGAAGTATTCCGGTGAAGCCGACAATCGCAGAAGTGGTAGATATGGTACTCAGACATGCCAGACTTCAGATTAAGTATAAGGGTGAAGAGATGGCTATGAGAGAAATGCGTAAGCATGTGGCATGGTACACGGCAGGGATGCCACATTCGGCAACTATGCGAAACCAGGTTAATCAGGTGTCGACCTATGATGAACTGTGTGAGTTATTTAGGACATATCAGGAATTTGCATAGAAGCTTGACAAAAAAGGCTTTATTGGATATAATGACTTGAATGTCGGGGTTTGGAAGGCCCCGTTATTGAATTTTTATAAGGAAGGAAGCGCGGAAATGGCGGAGAAGAAGAACATATTAACGTATGAGGGGTTAAGAAAGCTTGAGAATGAGCTTGAGGATTTAAAGGTTGTTCGTAGAAAAGAAGTTGCTCAGAAAATCAAAGAAGCAAGAGAGCAGGGCGACTTATCAGAGAATGCAGAATACGATGCTGCTAAGGATGAGCAGAGAGACATCGAAGCAAGAATAGAGGAACTTGAGAAGATTCTTAAGAATGCAGAAGTTATCGATGAGGACGAAATCGACCTTGATAAAATCAGCATTGGTTGTGTAGTAAAGGTATATGACTGTGAATTCGATGAGGAGATTGATTTTAAGATTGTTGGTTCAACAGAGGCTAACAGCTTACAGGGCAAGATTTCTAACGAGTCACCGGTTGGTATGGCACTTCTCGGAAAGAAGAAGGGCGACACAGTTACTGTAGAAACACAGGCAGGAAGCATGCAGTACAAGGTTCTCGAGATTCAGAGAGTTAACTAATATAAAAGATTAGCAAGGAGAGGATACAATGGCAGAGCAGAATAATGCAGCAAACAATGCAGCAAATAACACAGAGAAGGATTTGAATCAGTTATTAAAGGTTCGCCGTGAGAAGTTAAAAGATCTTCAGGACAGAGGCAAGGACCCTTTTGTTATCACAAAATATGATACAACTCATCATAGCAAAGATATTAAAGATAACTTTGAGGAGATGGAAGGCAGTGAGGTATCCATCGCAGGCCGTATGATGTCAAAACGTGTTATGGGTAAAGCATCATTCTGTAATGTACAGGACCTTGAAGGAAATATACAGTCTTATGTAGCAAGAGATGACATAGGCGAAGAAGAATATGCAGATTTTAAGAAAATGGACATCGGTGATATCGTAGGTATCAAGGGTGTTGTTTTCCGTACAAAGATGGGAGAAATCTCAATACATGCTAAAGAAGTAACACTTCTTTCTAAGAGTTTACAGATCCTTCCTGAGAAATTCCATGGACTTACTAATACAGATATCCGTTATCGTCAGAGATATACAGACCTCATTATGAATGAGGATGTAAAGGATACATTTGTTAAGCGTTCAAAGATTATAAGCTCAATCAGAAGATATCTTGATGGACAGGGCTTCCTTGAGGTTGAAACACCTATGCTTGTATCAAATGCAGGTGGTGCAGCAGCCAGACCATTCGAGACACATTATAACGCACTTGACGAGGACGTTAAGCTTCGTATTTCTCTTGAGCTTTACCTTAAGAGACTTATCGTTGGTGGTCTTGAGCGCGTATACGAAATCGGAAGAGTTTTCCGTAACGAGGGACTTGATACAAGACATAACCCTGAGTTCACACTTATGGAGTTATACCAGGCATACACAGACTACAACGGAATGATGGACCTTACAGAGAACATGTTCCGTCACGTAGCTAACGAGGTATGTGGTACAACAGCTGTTCCTTACGGTGATGTTGTAATCGACCTTGGTAAGCCATTTAAGAGAATTACAATGATTGATGCTGTAAAAGAATATGCAGGCGTTGATTTTGATCAGATTAAAGATACAGAAGAAGCTAAGAAGATAGCTGACGAGAAGGGCGTTCATTATGAGAAGAGACACGAGAAAGGTGATATCCTTAACCTTTTCTTCGAGGAGTTCGTAGAGGAGAACCTTGTTCAGCCTACTTTCGTAATGGATCATCCGGTAGAAATCTCACCTCTTACAAAGAGAAAGCCGGACAAGTCTGACTACGTAGAGAGATTCGAGTTATTTATCACAGGCCGTGAGATGTGTAACGCATACTCAGAGCTTAATGACCCTATCGACCAGAGAGAGCGTTTCAAGGCACAGGAAGCTGCACTCGCAGCAGGCGATGACGAGGCTAACACAACAGACGAAGATTTCATGAACGCGCTTGAAATCGGTATGCCTCCGACAGGTGGTATCGGCTACGGTATCGACAGACTTGTTATGCTTCTTACAAACCAGCCGGCGATTAGGGATGTATTGCTTTTCCCAACAATGAAATCGCTAGATAAGTAAATATTCCGAAAAATTAGAAACTATTCCGACACCCTTCGAGAAATTGGAGCGTGTTAACGGAATACGAAGGAATATGGATTTTTGTCGGATTCGTTTGGAATCATATGCAAAGCAAAAGTTAATAGAATAATCTCGAGGAACAACCCTCGAAAATGTTAAGAGACATTTCGTATTTAGTCGTCAGACTAATGTGAAATGTCTCTTTTTGCGTTTTACAAAG
>JAFTJD010000001.1 GCA_017456585.1 Lachnospiraceae bacterium | reverse complement strand
TCTCACAACAGATTGTATTCTATCATAAAGAAACTTATATTGCAAGTATTTTTTGCAGTATTTTAAGGAATCATTTTGGGGGGAGGGGTTACAGTAGCATGATTTTATCCTGATATAATTGTTATAAGCATTATCGATAAATATAGTTCCGTAGATGCTTGATAATCTTTAATATGAAAGGAGAAGATATAGGTTATGTGATTAAATATATAATAGCTTTTTGGATTGCTTAAATATGTTGTTTGAAGTATAATAGAAAGATAAGGATAGGTAATACACAAGATAATGTATTATTAGAAGGAAACAATTTTGGCGGTAGAATTACAGTTGCAGACAAATATAAAGATAACGTATTAACTTATGAAGAAGATACACTTGTTATGACTGCAGGAAATGCCGTTCTATTCTTTAAGTAAAGAAATATGCAAATGCAGAAGGAGATACATATTATGAAAAGGTTAAGAGTATTAAGTGTGATTACGGCTATGTTATTAAGTTTGGGGATGCTTGCCGGTTGTAATGACAGAAGAGATGTTTTAGACAATGCGGATGCAACGCATACTGAGAATGAAAGTGATTCTGAGAAAGAGACGAGTGTATCAGGAGAAACGACTACAGGTAAGGAAAATGTTACAACACCCGAAGAGACAACTTCGTCAAAGACAGAGGTTGATGAACCCAAACAGCAGGTATCATGGAAGATAGAGGATGATACTCTTATTATCTATGGTAATGGTGCGATGGAGGATTATGAGCTTAATTATGTAGGAAGCGGTTTGTACGATAGTACGGCACCTTGGAATGAGCATACAAGGAATATAGAAAAGATAGTTGTTGAGAATGGAATAACAGCAATAGGTGCATATGCATTTTATGATTGCTCTAATGTAACTGAAATTTATTTGCCTAATGGTTTGAAATCAATAGGAACACAAGCAATTTACAAAGTTAATAACATAGAAATACCTGAAACTGTAACCTATATAGGTGAGGGTGCTTTTATGTATTGTTCTAACGTTACATCAAATAGTAGCAATTATATTGTTAAAGATGGTGTGCTTTATGATTCGGAAGAAACAATCGCTTTATGGTCGGATTTAGAGATTGAGACAGTACAATTACCTAATAGTGTTAAAAAGATAGGAGATTATGCATTTTATTCTAGAAATATTTTGACTGATGTACACTTGCCGGATAGTGTTGAATCTATCGGAGAACATGCATTTGCTTGGTGCGATAATCTTTCGAAGTTATATATGCCTGATAGCGTTACAAGTATAGGGGAGTATGCCTTTTATTATTGTGATAAATTATGTAACATAACATTATCAACTAATCTTGAGACGATAAGTGAAGGTGCATTTGCGGGCTGTAGTGGACTTGGTAAAATTGTATTAGGCGATAAGGTTAAAAATATAGGTGAAGATGCATTTAGAGATATCAAAGCGGTAGTTATAGATAATGATTATTATACTGTAGAAGATAATGTGTTGTATGATATTAATAAAACTAAGCTTCTTTGGGCGAGTTATGCATTAACGGAAGTAGTTGTTCCTGAAGGTGTTAAAACTATAGGTAAAGCAGCTTTTTACCAGCATTACAATTTGAAAGATATTGTTTTTCCTCAGAGCTTGGAGTATATAGCCGAAGCAGCTTTTTGGGAATGCGTATTCATGACTGGTATGGAATTGCCGAGTAGCTTAAATTATATTGGAGAAGAGGCTTTTTATGGCTGTGATGGTCTTACAAAGATTGTATTACCTGAAGGTATAGAAAGCATTAAGCGATCTACATTTGAATATTGTTGGGGATTGACTGAGATTGTGCTTCCGACAAATCTGAAAAATATAGATGAAACTGCATTTGCCAGATGCGCTAATTTAAACAATGTTGTTTTTCCCGAGAACTTAGAGTACATTGGTGAAAGTGCCTTCTACGAGTGTAGCGGTATAAATAGTATTACAATACCGACGTCGGTTCGTGAGGTTGGAGCTAGAGCATTTGAAGGTTGCGAAAAAATGGAAACTGTTACATATAATGCAATGCATGAAAAAATAAACAATAGTATTTTTTTTGGTTGTAGTAGCTTGAAGAGCATAACTCTTCCGGCAACTTTGGTATCAATAGGTAATGGAGCTTTTGAAGGATGTAGCAGTTTGACAATAGAATTGCCGGACACTGTTAGTGAATTGGGAAGTGCGGCACTTAGAGGTGTAGCTAATATAATTGCTGACAGTAAATACTATATTAGCAGGGATGGTATGCTTCTTACAGCAGATGGCAAAACATTGGTATGTGCATATAATGTTGGAACAGATGTTGTTATTCCGGAAGGTATTGAGATTATAGGAGAAAGAGCTTTTCAAGGGCGTAAGATTGAAAGTGTAGTGTTACCTAGTAGTTTGAAGGTGATTGGTACATCTGCATTTTTGACATGCAAACAATTAAAGAGTGTAGTATTCCAAACAGGATTAGAGTCAATTGAGCAAAGCGCGTTTCAAAATTGTACAAGTTTGACAGGTGTTGTTTTGCCTGCAGGATTAGAAAATATCGGAGTAAGTGCTTTTAGTAGATGTTCAAGCCTGGTGAGCATAGTTATGCCTGAAGGACTTGTGTCAATTGGGGATAATGCATTTTACAATTGTTCAAAACTTACAAGCGTTATTTTCGCTGATGGGTTAAAGTATATAGGTGAAGCTTCTTTCCGTAATTGTTCATCCTTGTCAGAGATTACACTTCCACAAGGTATTGAAGATGTAGGAAGATATGCGTTTGATGGATGTACTACTTTGGCAAGTATTGTATTGCCTAATAGCGTAAAAAGTATAGGAGATTCTGCTTTTAGAGGATGCGCAAATGTTACGATTGATAATAGTTATTATGTATCAAGAGATGGCATTCTACGTACAGCTGATGGAACCGAGTTGTTGTGGGTTGCCCCTGATAAGACAGAAGTGGTAATTCCTGAAGGTGTTAAAGCTATTGATGAAAGCTTCTTTGAAGGTAATTATCTCATAAGCACTCTTGTCTTACCTAATAGTTTGGAAGAAATAGGTGCTTCGGCGTTCTATAATTGTGATGGATTGAAGAATCTTACGCTTCCTGAGAATATTAAAAATATAGGATACAATTCATTTGGAGATTGCGATTACTTATTGAGTGTTGAATCAACGGGTGTAATTAAAAATATTGATCAGGCGGCATTTTATGGATGTGATAACCTTACCAACGTTAAACTGAAAGGAGTAATAAATATTGGAGATAGTGCTTTTGCAAATTGCTGTTCAATTACTAATGTAATTATTGAGGATGGATTACAGGTAATCGGTTCATATGCATTTTCAGAGTGTACCTCTCTTACAAGTATTACATTGCCAAAAGGATTAAAAGAAATAGACGATTACGCATTTAATGGTTGTAATGCTTTAAATGATATCATTTTCCCTGAGGGACTTTTTGTAATAGGAGAGGGTGCATTTTATGAATGCGTAGGTTTATCATCAGTTGTATTACCTGTCGGTTTGGAAACGATTGGTGAAAAAGCATTTTATAGATGCGAGAATATATCGAATCTTGTGTTTGGAGAAGGGCTAAAGAGTATAGGAGATTCGGCGTTTAGTTATTGTAAAAATATACCACAGATTGTTTTACCTAAAGGATTGGAAAGTATAGGAGCTAATGCTTTTTATGCAGGATATATGTCTGATGAGAAACCCGCCTTAACAAGTATTGTTATGCAAGAAGGATTAAAAACTATAGGTAGAGAAGCTTTCTTTGGAAATAATTGTCTCGCAACAGTAGTATTACCTGAAGGACTTGAAATAATAGATGCCTATGCTTTCAGAGCGTGTTATGCTCTTGCGTCTATAAATTTTCCTAAGAGCTTAGAGGTTATAGGTGAAGAGGCGTTCGCGAGTACAGGATTAAGAAATGTAATTGTATATGATAATCTTATAGAAATGGGATGCGGAGCATTTGAATATTGCAGTGATTTGATAAGTGTTGTTTTAAATGGCAGTACCAAGATAGGAGAAAGAGCCTTTGCTGATTGTGAGAATCTTACAAGTGTTGTTATGAACGAAGGCCTTGAGACGGTAGGTGCTTACGCATTTTTGAATAGCACATCCCTTGGTGGAATTGTATTACCAAATAGTGTTAAGAACATTGAACCAGCTGCTTTAAGTGGTTGTAAGACGGTTATAGTTAATAATCAACATTATATATCCAATGACGATATGGTTCTTACAGCAGATGGAGAGAAATTAGTTTGGGTAAATCCAAACAAAACAGAGGTTATTGTGCCTGATGGTGTGAAAATAATAGGTGCATATTCGTTTGATAGAAACAAGAATCTTGTAAGTGTAAAATTACCGGAGTCACTTGAGGTTATTGAAGAATATGCATTTGCTGCTTGTGCTAATTTAAGCAGTATAGAATTACCATCAAGTCTTAAAGATATTAATGATTTTGCTTTTGCAGTGTGTTATGGGCTTACTAATGTTAGTTTGCCTAAGAACATCCAAAGTATAGGGTGTGGAGTATTCCGTAATTGCTATGATATTAATCTGATTGTTGATTGCAATAATTATGTGTTAAAAGATAACATGCTTTTTAGTTCAGATGGGACAAAGCTGGTTTGGGTGGATACTGATATTATTGAATGCATAGTTCCTGAAGGTGTTACAACTATTATGCCATACGCTTTTATTATGTGCAATAATTTGTCGAAGATAGAATTTCCACAGAGCTTAAAAACTATAGGTGATTATGCATTTAATGGTTGTGAAAGTTTGCAAAGTATTACACTTCCTAATGGTCTTGAAACTATTGGAACACAAGTTTTTGCTGGATGTGAACTCAAAGAGCGTGTAGTATTTCCTATAAGTCTTTATGATATTGATAGTCAGCCGGGGATTTGGCGCGAAGAAATAGCATTTTATGAGGGATCTTATGCTGAATTTTGGTTAAAGAGGTAGATTGATATCTGTACATATAAAGAGTATTCATATCTAATTCACAATTTAATTGGACTTTTAGAAAAAATGTTATCGACATGAAAGGAGAAGCATACATGAAAAAGTTAAGATTATTTAGTGTTATTATGCTAATGTTATTAGGTATTGGCATAATATCCGGTTGCAGAAATCGAAATAATGTTTTGGACGAAGCAGAGGTGTCAAGTAATGATGAAAAAGATAGTGAACCTAAACAATATGCATCATGGAAGATAGAAGGAGATACTCTTATTATCTATGGCAATGGTGATATGGAAGATTATGAGCAGATTGAGGATGAGAACGGTACAAGGATTACAACTCCATGGTATGAACATAATAATGAGATAATGAACATTGTCGTGGAAAATGGAGTTACGAGTATAGGAAACTATGCATTTACATATAGTAAGGTAAATACTATTGAATTGCCTGAAAGCATCAAGAAAATAGGTGATAAAGCTTTTCATGGTTCTTGGATAACGGAAATAAAGTTACCGGAAGGGTTGGAGTCAATCGGAGCTTATTCATTTAGTTCTTGCTTTTTGCCGGAAATTGAATTGCCCAAAAGTCTAAAATATGTTGGAGAAGGTGCATTTGGCAATATCCCAAAAGTAACATCAAACAGCAGTAATTATGTAGTCAAAGGTAATGCTTTATATGATAAAGATGAAACGATTTTGCTTTGGGTAGATCGGAGCGCAAAGGAAATTACGCTTCCTTCTACATTAGAGATTATTGGTGATAATACATTTAATGAGAGTAAAATAATTGAAATTGTATTTCCTGATAGTGTTAAGATTATTGGCAAAAATACATTCTATGGATGTCAAAATTTAAGAGAAGTTACACTTTCTAAAAAGTTAGAATCGATTGGGGATTTTGCATTTTTGAATTGCATTTATATAAGGAGTATTACTATACCGAAAAGCGTGAAAAATATAGGTGAATATGCTTTTAATAAAGTTGATAAGTTTATTGTAACAGAAGGTTCTTATGCAGAGAGTTGGGCAAAGGAGCAAGGCTATAACTATACATACAAATAATGTAGTGTAGATTATACCATTCATTGCATTTCTTGACACAATATGTTATAATTTACCAAGAGGAGTGCAATCAAGAAAGGAGGCATTTTATGAGTGGTATTTCATCTGTTGACAGTATGAACATGTATCAGAGTTATAGTCAATTATCAAGCGGTAAGAGGATTGTTACAGCGGCTGATGATCCTGCGGGGATGGTGATAGCTAAGAAGCTTGAATCCCAGAGTAATGGATATGATGTGGCTAAAGATAATGCAGCTAATTCCAAGAATATGGTTAATGTGGCTGAGGGAGCTCTTTCATCTATATCTGATTCATTGCAACGCATGAGGGAGTTAAGTGTTAGTGCAAAGAATACTGCCGTGTATGGAGATAGCCAAAGGGAAGCTATGCAGGCTGAGATTGACGAACTCAAGAAAGGCATTAATGATGTTATAAAGAATACGCAGTTTAATACGCATAATTTACTTGACGGTTCTGTTGGAGAATCACATGTTGCATCTAATCCGGATGGTACCGGTATGGATATAGAGATGCCTTCATATTCACTTGCATCTCTTGGAATAGAGGATTATGATGTTACCGGTGATTTCTCTCTTGAGACATTAGATAAGGCCATAGAGAGTATTACTGCTGAACGAGGTAAACTCGGAGCAGTATCTAACCGCCTTGATAATGCTATGAATTTCAATTCGTATGCATCATATAATCTTACGGAATCACAGTCCCGTATAGAGGATTTGGATATTCCAAAGGCTATTTCTGATATGAAGAAGGATAATCTTATAGAACAGTATAAGATTATGATGATGAAGAAGAAAATGGAAGAAGATAAAGAGAAGTTTAACACAATGCTTTTCTAAATAGTAATTGTTACTACCGCTTTGGGAGAACTCCTGAGGCGGTAGATTTATGTGTAAATACAAACTAATAATACTTGACTAGAAAGCCTTATATCTATATAATAATTATGGTATTATGGGTTGATTTTTATATTTATTAATAACTTTACAAAACATAAAGAATGAATGCAAAAAGGGGATAGATTTATGAGTCGAATAGCTATAATAGCTGATAGTAACAGTGGTATTACACAGGCACAGGCGAAGGAACTTGGCATATATATTTTGCCGATGCCATTTTTTATAAATGAGGAGTTATTTTTTGAAGAGATTACTCTTTCACAGGAAGAGTTTTATAAGCAGCTTGAAGCAGATGCAGATATATCTACATCTCAGCCTTCACCGGCAGATGTTACAGAGCTTTGGGATAAGCTTTTGAAAGAGTATGATGAGATTGTTCATATACCTATGTCAAGTGGTCTCAGTAGTAGCTGTGCAACAGCTTTAATGCTTGCTGAAGATTATGATGGCAAGGTTCAGGTTGTTAATAATCAGAGAATTTCCATTACGCAGTATGCATCTGTACTTGATGCATTAGAATTAATTAAGCAGGGCAAGAGTGCTGCAGAGATTAAGGAATTCCTTGAGGCAACAAGATTTGAGTCAAGTATATATATTACGCTTGAGACACTTAAATATCTCAAGAAGGGCGGAAGAATCACTCCTGCGGCAGCGGCTATCGGAACAGTACTTAATCTTAAACCGGTTCTGCAGATTCAGGGTGAGAAGCTTGACGCATTTGCTAAGGTTCGTGGTAAGAAGAAAGCTAGAGAAACTATGCTTGATGCGATTAAGAAGGATCTTGCAACAAGATTTGCTTATGCAT
The DNA here is from genome assembly GCA_017456585.1 of Lachnospiraceae bacterium. GTDB lineage: Bacteria > Bacillota > Clostridia > Lachnospirales > Lachnospiraceae > SIG300. The sequence goes on along the minus strand of JAFTJD010000001.1, from coordinate 9,239 downwards.
GGGATGATAATAAGAAGGTTCATATAGATCTTGCATATTCAGGTAATTATGAAGAAGCACTTGATTGGAAGAATGAAGTTGCTGAGAACTTTCCGGGATGTGTATTCCATATGGCTCCATTATCACTTAGTGTTTCATGTCATATCGGTTACGGTGCACTTGCGATTGGTGCGACAGTTAAGATAGATGCGTTACAGGAAAAGTATAAATAACAGGGGGCTTTCGCATGCAACCATTGACATCTATAGAAGAGGTTCGTGATTTTTTTGCAAATGACAGATTTGCTACAGAGAATGGTGCTGTAATTGAAGAAATAGGTGATAAATATGCCAAGTGTAGCATTATAATAGAGCCTAAACATTTGAATGCTATGGGAACTGTGATGGGTGGAGTGTCATTTACATTGGCAGACTTCACATTTGCGGTTGCATCTAATTGGCAGCAGATGGGAACGGTTTCGCTTGCTTCTAATATTACATTTTATGGAGTATGTAAAGGCAAAAAGCTTATAGGTACTGCGAAATGTGTTAAAGATGGTAAGAGCACTTGCTATTATACAGTTGATATATCAGATGAACTTGGTACAATGGTAGCGGCAGTTACATTTAACGGATTTAAAAAGTCATAATTATTGGGAGGATTTATGATTACAGAAAGTATTTTTGGTAAGACAAAAGATGGTGTAGAAGTTAAAGAATATACGATTACTAATGCAAATGGTATGAGCTTTTCAGCAATTACATTCGGTGCTGTTATTAGAAAAGTGATGCTTGAGGATAAGAAAGGCGTACTTAGAGATGTAGTGCTCGGATATGATTCTGTTGAGAATTATGAGAAGGATGATACATATCTTGGCGCAGTTGTGGGAAGATATGCTAACCGTATCGGCAATGCGACATTTGAATTAAATGGCGAGGTTTATAAGCTTGAAGGAAATGACAATGGTAATCATCTTCATGGCGGATATAACGGATATGACAAAAGAGTCTGGGATGCAGAGACATTTGAGGGTGAATTAGGAAACGGAGTTACTTTTAAGCTTTTTAGCCCTGATTTGGATCAGAAGTATCCGGGTAATCTCGAGATTAGCGTGACTTATACACTTACTGATGATAATGACCTTATGATAGATTATAGAGCGGTTTCTGATAAAGATACAATTTGTAATCTTACTAATCATTCATACTTCAATCTTGGCGGACATGACAGCGGAAGTGCACTTAATCAGTATGCAATGATTAATGCTGATTTTGTTACAGAGGCAGATGCTAAGTCCATTACAACCGGTAAGATGATATATGTATCCGGAACACCTATGGATTTTACAAGTGAGATGCTTATAGGTGACCATATCGATGATGATTATTATCAGCTTAATTATGGTCTTGGTTATGATCATAACTGGGCACTTAATAAGAAGGAAGAAGGCGAGATGATACTTGCTGCAACTCTTGAGAACCGTAAGACGGGTATCAAGATGGAGGTATATACTGATTTGCCCGGTGTGCAGTTCTATAGTGGCAACTTCCTGAAGGGAGAGCTTCCCGGTAAGGATGGAGTGAGATATCTTAAGAGATACGGAGTATGCTTTGAGACACAGTATTATCCTGATAGTATTAATAAACCGGAGTTCCCGTCGCCGATACTTAAGGCAGGAGAGGAATATAAGACTACAACTATTTACAAATTTGTATAAAATATGATTTAATCAGCGAGGATATACTTAGGTAATTCTCGCTGATAGCTTATTATGAGTATAAGGAGAACGGGATAGTTATGAAGAATAATTTTTATGCGATGCTTTCCAGAATGAAATATATTAACAGATGGGGGCTTATGCGTAATACGATTCATGAGAATATAAGCGAACATAGTCTTGATACTGCTATAATTGCACATGCATTAGCAACTATTTCAAATGTTTATTTTAAAGGGAATATTAATGCGGAACGAGTAGCACTTCTTGCATTATTTCATGATTGTACTGAGATTATAACCGGAGATATGCCTACACCGGTAAAATATCACGCGCCGGAGATAAGAGAGGCATATAAGGAAGTTGAGTTAGTTGCAAAGGATAGATTAATTTCGGGATTACCGGAAGAAATGAGAGGAATATATGATTCGCTTTTGGTAGAAAGTGAAGATGAGAAGCAACTATGGAGATATGTAAAAGCTGCAGATAAGCTTTCGGCGCTTATAAAGTGCGTTGAAGAGAAGCGAATGGGCAATGATGATTTTATTAAGGCGGAGAGCTCGACTTTGGACAGTCTTAAGAAAATGAAAATGCCCGAGGTTGATATGTTTTTAAAGGATTTTATGCCTGCTTATAACCTTACACTTGATGAACAGGCATAAATGTATCATGGAGGAAGATAATGGCTTTTGATGGTATAACAGTAGCTGCTCTTGTAAAAGAGCTTAGAGATAAATTGATTGATGGCAGAATAAGTAAGATTGCACAGCCGGAGACAGATGAGCTTGTATTTACGGTTAAGACAAGAAATGGACAGCATAAACTCAAAATTTCAGCAAGTGCGTCATTGCCATTGGTTTATTTTACAGAGGAATCTAAACCTTCGCCAATGGTGGCACCTAATTTTTGTATGCTTCTTCGTAAGCATATCGGAACAGGTAGGATAACCAATATTTATCAGCCGTCTTTAGAGAGAATTATACATTTTGAAATAGAGCATTATAATGAGCTTGGTGATTTGTGCCATAAGATTTTGACAGTAGAACTTATGGGCAAACACAGCAATGTGATTTTTAGGGATGGAGATATGATTATTGACAGTATTAAGCATATCTCATCTTATGTTAGTTCTCTGAGAGAAGTTCTTCCGGGAAGGGATTACTTTGTTCCGATTACAGCTGAAAAAGAAGATCCGCTTAACATAACTAAGGAGCAATTTTTTGATAAAATCACGACTCAGAACGAAGCGGCAGCTAAGGCTATATACATGAATCTTACAGGAATAAGTCCTTTTATGGCAGAAGAGATATGTAGCCGAGCTTCAATTTCTTCGGATGTGTATATTAATACTATATCTGATGTGGAAAAAGAACACCTTTATAGACAGTTTGCTCATTTAATTGACGATATTAAAAACGGTATTTTTGTTCCGAATATAATCTATAATAAAAACATTCCGCATGAATTTGCAGTAGTTAAACTTGCGATGTTTGATAATATTCCGGACTTTGAAGTTAAGTGCTTTGTTGATATAAGTAAAATGCTTGAAAATTTTTATGCTGAGAAGAGTGTTATAACCCGAATCAGACAAAAATCAGCAGATTTAAGAAGAATTGTTCAGACTGCGCTTGATCGTAACTATAAGAAGCTTCAGATTCAGGAAAAGCAACTTAAGGATACTGAAAAACGTGACAAATATCGCATATACGGTGAGTTGATCAATACTTATGGTTACGAAATTCAGGACGGAGCAGCTTCGTTTGAGGCGCTGAATTATTATACAAATGAGATGATTTCAATTCCGCTTGATAAGGATTTGACGATAAGAGAGAACTCAGTAAAATATTTTGACAAATATAATAAGCTAAAACGTACGTATGAAGCTGTCACTGAGCTTATTAAGAATACCATGGAAGAGATTAATCATCTTGAATCTATAGCAACCGCACTTTCGATTGCTCAGAAGGAAGAAGATTTGGTTGAGATAAAGGCAGAACTTGTTGAGTATTCTTATATCAAGAAGTCGGGCGGATCGAATCAGAAGAAAGAAAAGGTTACCAGTAAGCCTTTTCATTATATTTCACATGACGGTAAGCATATTTATGTTGGTAAAAATAATTATCAGAACGAAGAGCTTACGTTTGAGGTTGCAACAGCAGGCGACTGGTGGTTTCATGCGAAGGGAATACCCGGCTCACATGTAATCGTTAAGGCTGAAGGAGAAGAGCTTTCAGACAGAACCTTTGAAGAGGCAGCAAGACTTGCAGCATTCTATTCTAAAGATAAAACATCAAAGAAAGTAGAAGTTGATTATACGGATAAGAAACATGTAAAGAAAGTGAAGGGTTCAAAACCGGGATTTGTTATCTATCACACTAACTATTCGATGGTTGTTTCGCCTGACATTAGTGATATACGACTGAAATCTGATAATTGACTTATGTTAAAAATTGTTTTATAATATATTGGATTTGGTATTGAAATATATCGGAAGGATAATTAAAGATGCTTAAGAGTATGACAGGCTTCGGCCGTTGTGAAGAAACAGACGGACTCAGAAAGATTACCGTCGAGATTAAATCTGTAAATCATCGTTATTTCGATATGAATATTCGCATGCCTAAGAAGCTTAATTTCTTTGAGGCGGCTATTCGTAATCTTGTCAAAAACTATGCTCAGCGTGGTAAAATTGACATGTTTATCACCTACGAAGATTTAACAGAGGGTGCATCGTCACTTAAATGTAACGAAGCACTTGCTGCAGAATATCTTGCTAAGTTTAAATCACTTGCAGATAATCTTGGAGTTGATAATGATATTAGAGTTTCTACGTTTTTACGTTGTCCTGAGGTTTTTTCTATGGACGAGCAGAGCATAGATGAAGATGCTCTTTGGAGTCTTTTGGAGAAGGCTGTAAAAGGCGCTTGTGAGAAGTTCGTAGAGACCAGAATAGCAGAAGGCGAAGCACTTAAGGTTGATTTATTGCAGAAGCTTGACCTTATATATGAGAATGTACTTTTTATCGAGGAACGTTCTCCCGAGGTTATTAAGGAGTACAGACAGAAGTTGTATGATAAGGTTTCGGAGCTTTTAGAGAATACTCAGATTGATGAATCAAGAATACTTACCGAAGTAACCATATATGCCGACAGAATCTGTGTTGATGAAGAGATGGTACGCTTAAAGACCCATATTGAGGCCATTAAGACGGCGTTATCTTCAGGCGACGGAATCGGCAGAAAACTTGATTTCCTTGCTCAGGAGCTTAACAGAGAGGCTAACACGACTCTTTCTAAGTCGAATGATATCAGTATCAGTGATAGAGCTATTGATATAAAGACTGATATTGAGAAGATTAGAGAGCAGGTTCAGAATATAGAATAACGGGAGCTTGTATGTTAATAAATATTGGATATGGTAATGTAATTAATTCAGACAAAATTGTTGCAATCATTAATTCTGATTCAGCACCTGCCAAGAGAATATCACAAGCCGCCAAGGATGCAGGAAATGCGATTGATGCTACACAGGGACGTAAGACCAAAGCGGTCATAGTAACTGATTCGCATGTTGTTCTTTCAGCATTACTGCCGGAAACAATCGCAAGCAGATTTGATGATATTCAGGACTGATAGTTAATCAAGGAGACTTTTATGGAGAGAAAAGGTTTGTTAGTTGTAGTTTCCGGATTTGCAGGTTCAGGAAAAGGAACCTTGATGAAGGGGCTTATTAATAAGTATGACAATTATGCGTTGTCCGTATCTGCGACAACACGTAATCCTCGTCCCGGGGAAGAGGATGGTAGAGAGTATTTTTTTAAAACTACCGAAGAATTCGAACGAATGATATCGGATGATGCATTTGTTGAATATGCGAGATACGTTAACAATTATTATGGTACTCCTAAAGAGTATGTTTTTGAACAACTCGATAATGGAAAAGACGTAATACTTGAGATAGAAATACAGGGTGCACTTCAGGTAAAAGAGAAGTTTCCTGAGACGTTGCTTTTGTTCGTCACACCACCGGATGCAGAGACTTTAAAGAACAGATTGGTTGGTAGAGGAACAGAGGATGCCAAGACAATCGGATTAAGACTTGCCAGAGCAGCAAGCGAATCTGAAGGTATTGAGAAATACGATTATATTCTGGTTAATGATGAATTAGATGAATGTATAGAATCAATGCATAACATAATTCAGAACGAGAAATACAGAACATTTCGAAATATACCATTTATTAATAGAATAAGAGAGGAGCTTAAAGGCTTCGCGAAAGGAGAATAATTATGTTACACCCATCTTACACAGATTTAATGGACGCAGTTAATGAGGTTGCCGTTGAGAATAACGAGCATCCTGTAGTACAGAGCAGATATTCAATAGTTCTTGCAACAGCAAAGAGAGCAAGACAGATTGTCTCAGGAGCAAAGCCTTATGTTGATAGCGTTAAGAGTAATAAGCCGTTATCTGTTGCTGTTGATGAACTTTATAACAGAAAAGTTATGATTGTTTCTGATGAAAACGAAGACGAAACAGTATAATTACTTAAACTTTTTGATTGTGAAAGCTTCGTTTGAACTCAGATACGGGCACGTGGTTATATTTAATACCGCTGATGTGTTGATATAAGTCATCCGCTATATGATCTTTGTTTAACATATTATGAGCGACAGGTGATAATATATCTGAATCAAGCGCTGTTTTCAAAGATGTAATAATCGGAATAACAGATTTTTCTGCTATATTTTTTAAAATTGAAGGCTCTTCGGGTGTTTCTTTATATGCGAGAATTCTTGCATATAAGGAAGAAGCATCCGCAAGAGCTTTTTCTATGTCACAGGTCTTGATATCCAAAAGAATATGGATTAATGCACGACATATCCTTGTATATGTCAGCGACTTATTCTTTAATAGCATGGCAAAATCAGAAAAACTTGTAAATTGCGGAAAGAGATTAATTAAGCGATTATTAAGTTCCTCGCTTACTTCGAAATACGATGACAAAGATGAACCATTGTGAATTTCATTAAGAAGCTTATAACATAATGAAGATGAAAAATCATTTTCAAACATAGGGTGAATATTGTTAAATGTATTATCAAATAAAGCTGTTGTATTGTTAGGAATATATCGTTGTAATTGCGAATCTGAGATATCACGACTGTTGTTTAGGCAATCATTAATAATGCTACGTATTGCAGTAGCAGAGGATCTCTCATGAGAACATTCCGTGTCATGATAATTATTGCCCAGTCGTTTAATGGCATAAGGTATTATTCGGCTGCCATCAGCTTTGATTGACTTGATATATTCAATACCAAGGATATTGTTTGGTAAAGATAATATATCAGCATAGTCAGGATAGCATTTAATAAATGCGTCAGAACGGGCTTTAGCATAATTTGAGCCAAGACGCAGGTTATCTTTTAATGCTTGTTTATATGCATCAGGTTCGTTAAGAAGAATGTCAGCAATATCACTAAGAATGGAAGTATCTCCGCATTCGCTTCCAAAGCACAGATAATCAACGATGCCCAACTGATCCAAAAGACGTATGGCACCTTTGGCAAAATATTCTGCACTTGCCGTCGCAAAATAAACGGGTAACTCAATTACTAAGTCAGCACCGTTGAGAGCAGCACATCTTGCACGAGTGTATTTATCAAAGATTGCAGGTGCGCCGCGCTGGACGAAATTGCCGCTCATAACTACAATGACACGGTCAGCACCGGTTATCCTTTTAGCCTCTTCTATATGATATTTATGCCCGTTGTGAAATGGGTTATATTCAGCAATTAAACCAACAGTTTTCATATGCGCTCCTTAAATAATATTTACTTAAAATATTAAGCAAGTGAATTTCAAATGTCAAGGCGCAAAAGAATTTTAGCTAAAATATGTGAATTCAATATAATGGATAGTTAAATTTTTAACTTTTTAAAACTATTGTATTAAAATTGAAATGGGAGTATAATACTATTTAAGTATGTATTGTTACATAATACAGATAAAAAGAAAGGAGTCCTTGATATGGGATTTATTGACGTAATTAAAGAACGCGCAAAAAGTGACAAAAAAACAATAGTTTTACCGGAGTCAATGGATAGAAGAACCTTTGAAGCCGCAGAAACAATACTTAAAGAGGATATTGCTAACTTGATTATCATCGGAACATCTGCTGAGATCGAAGAGAACAGCAAGGGTCTTGATATTTCTAAAGCAACTATTATTGATCCTTTTACATATGAGAAGACACAGGAATATATTGATTTATTCGTAGAGCTTAGAAAGTCAAAAGGAATGACTCCTGAGCAGGCTAAGGATATTATTCTTAAGGATTACGCATACTACGGATGTCTTATGATTAAAGCAGGACATGCTGATGGTCTTGTTTCAGGTGCTTGCCATTCAACAGCAGATACTCTTAGACCATGCTTACAGATTATTAAGACTAAACCGGGTACTAAGCTTGTATCAGCATTCTTCGTAATGGTAGTTCCGGATTGTGAATATGGTGCAAATGGTACATTTATTTTTGCTGATTCAGGTCTTAACCAGAATCCTAATTCAGAAGAACTTGCAGCTATTGCAGCTTCTTCAGCTGAGTCATTTGAATTACTTGTACAGGAAGAGGCTAAGGTTGCTTTCATTTCTCATTCATCAAAGGGAAGTGCTAAGCATGCCGATGTAGATAAAGTTGTTGAAGCAGTACGTATTGCTAAAGAGACATATCCTGAGCTTAACGCAGATGGTGAGCTTCAGGTTGATGCAGCTATCGTACCTAAGGTTGGTGCTTCTAAGGCTCCGGGCAGCAAGGTTGCAGGACAGGCTAACGTACTTGTATTCCCTGATCTTGATGCAGGTAACAGCGGTTACAAGTTAGTTGAGAGACTTGCCAAGGCAGAAGCTTACGGACCTGTTACACAGGGTATTGCTAAACCTGTAAATGATCTTTCAAGAGGATGCTGTGCAGCAGATATCGTAGGTGTTGTTGCTATTACAGCTGTTCAGGCACAGGCACAGAAATAATATTATTTCGATTTTTATTAATATTAAAATATAAACAAAGGAGTATACGATATGAATATTTTAGTTATTAACTGTGGAAGTTCATCACTTAAGTATCAGCTTATTAATTCTGATACAGAGGCGGTTCTTGCAAAGGGTCTTTGCGAAAGAATCGGTATTGAAGGAAGCAGACTTGTATATCAGGCTGCAGGTGGAGAGAAGGAGATTACAGAGGCTCCTATGCCTACTCATAAGCAGGCTATCCAGATGGTACTTGATGCTTTGGTTAATCCTAAGTCAGGCGTTATTAAGAGTCTTGATGAGGTTGGTGCTGTTGGACACAGAGTTGTTCACGGTGGTGAGAAATTTGCTTCAAGTGCAGTTATTACAGATGAGATGTTAAAGGCAGTAGAAGAGTGTAACGATCTTGCGCCACTTCATAACCCTGCTAACCTTATCGGAATTAATGCTTGTAAGGAGCTTATGCCGAACACACCTATGGTTGGTGTATTCGATACAGCATTCCATCAGAC
>JAFTJD010000010.1 GCA_017456585.1 Lachnospiraceae bacterium | reverse complement strand
CGGAGTACCATATCGGCTTGTAGGTGCATAATAGCCTGTCACCTGATATCCCCAGGATTCATCTAACGGATGTTCCATAATCGGCATAAGCTCAATATGTGTATATCCCATATCTTTAACATATGCACAAAGAAACTTGGCAAGTTCTCTATAATTAAAGAAATCTCTACCATCTTCCGGCTTCTTCCATGAGCCAAGATGAACTTCATATACATTAAGTGGTTCATTCTTTGTATAGCTCTTCCTGTCAGCCATCCATCCCATATCATTCCATGCATACATGCTAATGTCGTTCGCAACTATAGATGCTGTATTAGGTCTGAATTCTGTCTGACAAGCATAAGGGTCAGCCTTGAGTATCACAGACTTGTCCTTAGTCTTAATCTCAAATTTGTATAAGCTTCCGACAGGCAAATCAGGAATAAATATCTCATGAATACCCGAATTATTTATCCTGTGCATAGGATTGCGTCTGCCATCCCATAGATTAAAATCACCAACTACACTCACTCTTAATGCCATGGGTGCCCATACAGCAAAATATACACCTGTCGTATCGCCTATCTTGATACTGTGTGCTCCCATTTTCTCATAAATTCCATAATGTATTCCCGCATGAAATTTTCTAACATCTTCTTCTGTAAAAATCTGCTCATTTTGAAGAAAAGCGTATGAATCTTTCTGTTCTATGACCGTACCGTCCGCATATGTTATCACATAGGTATATTCAGGTATTCTCTTTCTAAAAAGAAGTATCGAAAAGAACCCATTCTCATCAATCTTTTCCATCGGAGTGATTTTATCTTTAATCTTGACAGCTACAGTAACTGCATCCGGGAAAAAACATTGAATGAGTAACCCATCTTTTCTCACATGAGGGCCAAGAATATCCCTTGGAGTGTCACACTCCGAATAAACTATCGCTTCTATCATCGGCCAATCCATACTATTATTTAATCCTGTACCCATATTACCCTCCTCATCATGTTATGTATTTTATAGTATTCTAGTCAGGGGTATTATGTAAGACACCATTTTCATCTATTGTTACTCCATCCGAAATACCTGTAAGGTATGTGTAGAATTCCTGTTCCTGTCCTTCTTCCATCTCGATTATCGAGAATTCCGGTGAATGGAACGGAATAACATTAGCCTGAATCTCTCCCTCAACCGTTCTTGTCAGTTTAAGGAGCATGCCCCTCTTTATAGTATTACCAAATGCAAAATTACCCAAACTATAGGCTATTAATTTATCCTTATAATAGGTGAAGCCCTGTACCACATGAGGATGACTTCCAAGCACAACATCTGCACCTGCATCCACATATTGAGTAGCCATATAAACCTGATATTGTTCCGGATATTCCTTATATTCAAGGCCCCAATGCACGTAAACTATAAGTACATCACACAGTTCATCTGCTGCTTCTATCTCCTGAAGAAGCAAGGTTGGATCGTAGGTTGTAAGCATACCTGCCTTCTCATCCGTCGCATTCCAATTAGTTACAGGAATAACTCTGGATGCAGCAAGAAATCCAAACTTTACTCCGTCCACCTCTATAATCTCAAGCTGCTTTGCTCTATCGAGGTTATCTCCGGCTCCTACATACTTTATCTTAGCATCATCAAGTGTGGTACATGTATCCAGCAATGCATCAATTCCGTAATCAAGTGCATGATTGTTCGCAAGTGATACTATATCTATTCCCATCTCATGCATAATTCCGATTCTCTCAACAGGAGTTCTGAATGTATACTGCTTATTAGGCATCGGTGTTCCCCTGTTACTGAAAGGGAACTCCTGATTCACCATGCACATATCAGCTTCAAGCATCTCATTAAGAACCGGTTCACATACTATTCCTGTTATATGTCCTTCACTGTTATCATACTGTCTTAATATAGCACCGGATAAAAGCAAATCCCCTGAGAAAACCAAAGAAATATCCCTTGATTGCTGAATTGTAGTATCTTCCCCTGCTTGTACACCTTCTGTTTTGGCCATAGAATCATCAGAATTATGTATATCGTTATTATCATTATTCTGATTATCTTCATTCAGAGATGTATCCGGATTATTCAGTTCATCTTCATATGTATCACTTGTAACCGGCGGATTATCTTTAATACTTAAAACCGCAAATCTCTGTTTATGTTCTTCGAAATTATCAGCCGTAACGCTTAACATCTTCTCCCATTGTAAACTTTCAGTTTTCAAGGCTGAAAGTTCATTTTTGAGTGCATTATATGTCCCAAAAGAACAGAATAGCAAAATGTTCATTGCTAACACAGAACTAATCCACAGCACAAGTGCATTTCTTAGTTTCTTTCTTTTCTTCATCAAAAAACCTCTATATATATTTATTTCAAACCACTAATACAAACTAAACTCTATGAATTATATAAGAAATCTATATTCTCCCATAATTCTGTATCAAAAGTATATTCAACATCGTTCAAAAAGTCATTATAAGCTTCTTCAACAATAGCATTCTTACGTTTTTCAAGTATATTAATCTTATTAAGGTCAGTCTTAGCCGAGTCATAATCATCTATGGATATAAAAATATAATATCCGTCATCAATAACTGTAAGTAGTTCGCTTATCTCTCCCTCAGCCAAAGCATATACTACCTCTTCTAATGTTCTTCCATCGACTGTTTTTTGTGTAAGCTCTCCCTTAGCGACCTCAATTACACTACTTTCTACCCTATCTCCATATTGAGCTATAAGTAAATCCGGCTTACCTGTCTGTAATTCGTTATGAAGCTTGCTCATAAATTCATAAGTATCGCCTACAGCCCCTTCATTGTAATCACATCTAATACATTGAAGTATAATTACCTTAGCCTCTGCATCACTTATCTCTGTATCTACTGATTCAGTCAGGTAATCATATATTGACTCCGCCAGAAGATACGATTCATACACCTCTTCTATATCTTCAATCGATATATCACAGTTGATATTCTTCTCATTTTCTAATGAAGCATATAAATATGAAGCCAAATCTTTCGCCTTCTTATTCTGCTCATCTGAAAGCTCGATTCCTCTTGACACTGCCAAAGCACTCATACTTTCGTTATAGATGGCTTTCGTCAATACGTTATTCTTTACAAATTCCTCCATGGTAAAGTCTGATACCTGCATGTCCCAGAGCATTTCACCAAAAGTGTCTTCATATTCAGCTTTATCAATCAAAAAATAAACGAACAACTCTTCTTTAGTACATTCACGGTATTCTCCGAAGGAAAATACCGTTTCCGTTTCGTCTCCCTTACCAAAACGAATCTGATATTTACCTATTCTGCAACCGGTAGTGTTTAGTACCAGGCAAAAAAGCCCTAACATAACAGCTATCCTAAGCCACATTTTGCACTTTATATTTCTAAACATATACACCTCTGAGCGTATTCTAAACCTCAAGCACCATGTATTTGCCTGACGGAAGGGCAATTACTTCATCTGCTTCAAGAATATCATCATCTGACATTCCCTCTGCATCAATCCCACATTCATCCCAATATTCTCTTATCTCTTTAGCATTAGAAAGAACCACTGCAAAGCAATCCTCAAGAAATTCAATTGCTTCATCATAATTCTCCGCTACACGTTCTCCAAAAATTCTCTCCTGTTCTTTCAATAATACTTCTACACACTCTTTTTCGTATCCTTCCATAACAGATACCTCCTATAATTGATTATGTTTTAAAACTCTACAGACCTTTGCAATAGGCAATCCTACAACATTGTTAAAATCGCCTTCAATTCTCTCAATATATGCCGCAAAAATCCCCTGCACTGCATAAGAGCCTGCTTTATCCATCGGCTCACCCGTACGAATATACTCCCAAATCTCTTCATCATCCATCGGATACATCCATACTTTAGTTTCCTCATAAAATGATACTACATTAGTATCAACATTATTCATAAATATAAGTGTTACACCTGTAAAAACTGAATGTGACCTGCCCTGAAGTCCCTTTAACATTCTAAATGCATCGGCCTCATCAGCCGGTTTACCAAGAATCTTATCATCAAGAGCGACTACCGTGTCAGCTCCAATTATTACAACCTTATCATTATCTGAAGATATTGTTTCCGCTACTGCCTGCGCCTTTATTCTCGAAAGCTCTTCAACTATATCTCCCGGCAAAAGCTTATCTGTAATCTCCTCACAATCACTTGGTTTAAGTTCATACTTAAGCCCCACCCTGCTAAGAAGCTCTTGTCTTCTTGGCGATGCACTTGCAAGTACTATTCTATAATCCTTCTGTATACTTTTCACAAATCTAATCCTTTCAAGCAAAAAAATATTACACTCATCCTAATCTATATTATATAGCCAAATATACCTTTTTGGCAATTACTTTTACAACAAAAAGAGCTGCCATAAAATATTCTTATCAAACATTTTACTACAGCTCTTTAGTATTTCTATTTATTCAGTTCCTCATAAACATCGATAGCTTTACCGATATCGTTACGCATATATTTGTTATCGAAATCCACCCATTTGGTAGCTTCATATGCATTAGCACGTGCAGCTTTAATGTCTGCTCCCTTAGCTGTTACGCCGAGAACACGTCCACCGGATGTAACTATCTTGCCATTATCATTCTTGGTTCCGGCATGAAATACATAGTATCCATCCTTATCCTTGAAATTCTCAAGGCCTCGAATCTCGAATCCCTTATCGTACTTCTCAGGATATCCGTCAGATGCAAGAACAACACATACTGCAGCCGCATCTTCGAATTCAAGTTCAATCTTATCAAGAGTTCCGTCAATACATGCTTCAAACACTTCTACAATATCATTCTTCATACGTGGAAGAACAACCTGTGTCTCAGGATCACCGAAACGTGCATTGTACTCTAATACTCTTGGTCCGTCAGGAGTAAGCATAAGTCCGAAGAAAATAATTCCCTTGAACTCTCTGCCTTCTGCTCTCATGGCATCAACAGTTGCCTGGTACACATATTTCTTGCAGAATTCATCCGCTTCTTTAGTATAGAATGGTGTAGGTGAAAATGTTCCCATACCACCTGTATTAAGTCCCTGATCTCCGTCCTTTGCTCTCTTATGATCCTGAGCAGAAGTCATAATCTTAATTGTCTTACCATCAACGAATGATAAAACAGACACTTCCGGTCCGGTAATAAACTCTTCGATTACGATGCTGTCGCCTGCTGAGCCAAACTGCTTATCTAACATAAGCGACTTAACGCCCTCTTTTGCTTCTTCAAGTGAATTACAGATAAGTACACCCTTACCAAGTGCAAGTCCGTCTGCCTTAAGAACAATAGGATACTTCGTATTCTTCTCAAGAAATGCAATAGCATCCTCCGGACTTGTAAATGTATCATATCCGGCTGTCGGAATATTATACTTCTTCATAAGGTCCTTTGAAAATACCTTTGAACCTTCCAAAACAGCAGCATTCTTTCTGGGTCCGAATACTCTTAAACCTTCCTTCTCAAATGCATCTACAACACCACCAACAAGCGGATCATCCATGCCGATAACAGTAAGATCAATGGCATTCTCTTTAGCAAATGCTACAAGCTTATCAAATTCCATCGCACCGATGTTAACACATTCAGCAATCTCTCCGATACCACCATTACCCGGTGCGCAGTATATTTTATCAACCTTTTTACTCTGTGCGACTTTCCAAGCAATTGCATGCTCTCTACCGCCACTACCTACGATTAATACTTTCATTGTCCGTCCTTCCTTATGAAACCACTACGGCCTTGCCGTCAACTATACTTACCTTGCCATTAGCTATATTGTTAATTGCAGCAGGTAAGATAATCCACTCAGCCTGTTCCATAACGCGTCTTTGTAAAATCTCAGGTGTATCATCACTCTGAACCTCAACTGCTTTCTGCATGATGATAGGTCCTGTATCCATTCCTTCATCAACAAAATGCACTGTTGCACCTGTAACCTTAACCCCTCTCGCAAGTACGGCCTCATGAACATGAAGTCCATAATAACCCTTACCGCAGAAAGATGGAATAAGTGACGGATGAATATTAATTATTCTTCCGTTATATTGTCTAATAATATCCGGTGTAATGCTCACAAGAAATCCTGCGAGCACAACAAGATCCGGTTTCATTTCATTAATACCGTCAAGAAGTGCGGCATTAAACACATCTCTGCTTTCATAATCCTTAGGTGATATACATCTTGCCGGAATACCGCTATTCTTAGCTCTCTCAAGTGCATAAGCCCCATGATTATTAGATATAACTCCACAAATCTCCGTATTGGTTATTGTGTTATCAGCGATTCTGTCGATAATCGCCTGAAGGTTAGTACCTCCACCTGATACCAGGACACATATCTTTAGCATAAGATAACTCCTTTATCGCCTTTCTTAGCTTCACCAAGAACGAAAGCATTTTCACCTGCTGCTTTAATTGCTGCAATTGCTTTATCAACATCTGCAGGATTTACACCGATTACCATACCAACACCCATGTTATATGTGTTGTACATCATCTCTTCTGCAATATTTCCGTCTGTTGCGAGCATTTTGAAGATCGGAGGAATCTCATAAGCATTCTTTCTTACCTGCGCTACGATTCCCTCAGGAAGCATTCTTGGAATATTCTCGTAGAATCCGCCACCTGTGATATGGCTACAAGCCTTAATTGTAACGCCTGCATCCTTAACACTCTTTAATGCCTTAACATAAATCTTAGTAGGAGCAATAAGCACATCACCAAGTTTAGCGCCAAGGCAATCATAATATGTATTAAGACTTTCTTCTGTCATCTTAAACACCTTACGAACTAATGAAAATCCGTTACTATGTACACCTGAAGATGAAATACCAATTAATACATCTCCATCCTTAAGATCTTTACCTGTAATTAAATCTTTCTCATCAACAACACCTACAGCAAAACCTGCAAGATCATACTCATCAACAGGATAGAAACCAGGCATCTCTGCTGTCTCACCACCGATAAGAGCTGCTCCTGCCTGCTTACATCCTTCAGCCACACCCTTAACGATAGTTGCAATCTTCTCAGGCTCATTCTTACCACAAGCAATATAATCTAAGAAAAACAAAGGCTCTCCACCTGCACAAGCGATATCATTAACACACATAGCAACACAGTCAATACCAACTGTATCATGCTTGTCCATGATAAAAGCAAGTTTCAATTTAGTACCAACACCATCTGTTCCTGATACTAATGTAGGTTTTTCCATATTCTTGAATGATGACATTGAAAATGCACCTGAAAAACCTCCAAGATTTGTAAGCACTTCCGGACGCATAGTTTCCTTAACATGCTTCTTCATAAGCTCTACTGATTTGTAACCGGCTTCAATATCAACACCAGCGTTCTTGTAATCCATTTCTGTTTCCTCCTTAAAATGTACATCTTAATCTTTATATTATATAGTGAATTCGCTACTCCGCACCACAGTGCTACGCATCTTCGATGCTCCCGCATCCGCCGTATTCGCTACTCCGCACCACAGTGCTACGCAGCTCCGATGCTACTCACCATGTAGTGAACACGGCTGCTTCGCATCTTCGATGCTCCCGCATCCGCCGTATTCGCTACTCCGCACCACAGTGCTACGCAGCTCATACTGTCACACTCGCCATATAACCTCATAAATGTGTGCTTGCACACATTTATGAGGTTGCATGGCTCGTTGTGTTCACTACATTTGTTTCAAATACTCTTCGTAGCCAATCTTTTCAAGCTTCTCGGCCTTAGCTACAACTCCGTCTTTAAGTCCTTTTTTATATTCTTTAAGCTTGTTAAGAAGCTCATCATCTGATACCGCAAGCATCTTAGCTGCAAGAAGACCTGCATTAAGACCTCCGTTAATAGCAACTGTTGCTACAGGAATTCCCCCAGGCATCTGTACGATTGAATATAATGAATCTACACCGCCAAGTGATTTTGTATGAATCGGAACACCAATTACAGGTAACTGGAAAATAGCTGCTAACATTCCCGGAAGATGTGCTGCACCTCCTGCTCCCGCAATGATTACCTTATATCCTTTTTCTTCAGCGCTATTGGCATAATCAAAGAATATATCAGGCATTCTATGCGCAGAAATAACCGTCATGTCATAATCAATTCCAAACTTATCAAGAATCTCTGCCGCCTTACTCATGATAGGAAGATCTGAATCGCTTCCCATAACAATACCTACTTTTGCCATATTGTTCCTCTCTTTCATGCATGTTGTAAAATATATTTATAGCTCATAAGAGCCACAAATTCTAATCTTCAAGTGCCTCATTAAGAAGTTCTGTGCCCGGAAGCACGAATCTTC
Organism: Lachnospiraceae bacterium; assembly: GCA_017456585.1. GTDB lineage: Bacteria > Bacillota > Clostridia > Lachnospirales > Lachnospiraceae > SIG300. Next base: position 41,235 of record JAFTJD010000010.1, on the reverse strand, counting down.
CGTCTTTAATAAGAACCGTCTTTTCACCATTCTCAGCATAAAGTGCGATTTCCCCTATCTCATGATAAGGAATAGTTACATCCGTATGACAGTTAAAATACGCTTTATCAGGCTCCGTATCTCTCAATAATGAAAAATCATTTTCCCTGGCAATAACTTCTTTACCATCCGGATTATACATAGGAACATCCTCGCTGTGACTGTAACATGTATCACCTAACGCAAAGTGAGGTCCCATTTTTTCAACTATAAGAATCGGCATCTTGTAGACTATATCATACTTCTTAGCCACACTATATGCAACTGTGTTAGTGCCGACTGCAAACTCACCCATAGGAAGCGTATCATGATTATTAAGAACATTCTCTTTAATATAATTCTTATTAGCTTCCTCGGTATCAAAATTAGCACAATTATAATCTACCACACAACCATCTCTAAATTCAACCTGAAAATCAATATATTTTAAATCTCTAAGATAAACCTCACTAACATGAAGAAGTCCGTCTGTTCCCTTAAGCTTTGGACTGGTAAAAACTTCACCTAATGGTATATTAACATCCGCAAGGCAATTCTCAAACTTCGTCTCCTTGTCAGGATTCTTCAAGTCTACAAGCGATACCGTAAGGTCAGTCCTGTTACCATTAGTTCCAAGCACTTTAACATATGCTGACTTGTCAAGTGCATCTATTATCGCCTGCTGAACCTCGCGGTACACATCCACATCAAGTGTATTTATCTTAATTACTTCTTCAAATATCTCTTCGAACTTATCACCAATCTCAGGAATCGGGAATGCAATTATCGTAAAGCTTGTCTCATCATCCGGAACGAACTCGTTCATTATCTCTCGCTGCTTCGATACATATTTAAGATATAATTCGTTCTGTTTCTTGCTAAGCTTAAGACATTCTTTTTTGTTAGCAGGTTCAAATGGTGTCTCTCCGAACACCTCCATAACAGCAGGACCGGCATATACCGCTGCTGCGTCTTTAATATCCTGATATACTGCCCTTACAACCGACATTCTTCTCTCATAAAAAGCCTTATCAAGATAAAGTGCAATATCAAAACGATGATCATACACGAACTGATCATTAAATTTGGCTGATACGGCATATGTCGCATCTAGTCCCATATCATCTGCAAAAATCTTAGCAGAACGCTTAATTATACGTTCAAAACCTGCATCATATCTTATCTGAACAGTCTTCTTGATACTAAGATCTCTATTGCATATCTCAAAACCACGCTTATAACCTTGTGTGTATGTCTCCGCAATCAAATCAATCTTCTCTTCCGGAAGTGAATTGATAAACTTCGCAGTTGCTATAACGGAATCGGATACATAATAGCCGAATCGGAAGATATATCTCATATCCTCGGAATCAATTTCACATTCTGCAAGTACTTTTCTCACAAAGGATTCTTCCGGAACAATAGCTTTAACAATGTTATGTGCAAATATAGTATCACTATAATCACTCATAAACCAATAAAAAGTATCCTTTACCTCCTGATACTTCGGAACTTCTTCCTCGAACATATTATATATTTCTATAAAAAGTTCAAGCTTAGCCGTAACGAATTCCATTTTGTTAGAAAAAACATCACCGATAACGCTCCTTAACGATGCATATATAGCCGCCATAAGCGCACCGTATTCCTCACCAAGACAAGCCACCGCATATTCCGGATTGGCATAGCTTGTATTATATGCATCCTTTAATACATCTGCATACAATAACTTGTTAGCTTCCTTAAGTTCCTCAAACGAATAGCGAAGCCACCATGTTTCATTCGGCTCATCAAATATCTTATAGTCAGCCCCTGTTCTAAGCACTGTTGCAAGGAATTCTGACACTTTATAAAAATAATCTCCAAAAGGTGCTGCTATATCATTCTTTGCATCAAGTGTACATATACGCTCTGTCGCAAGCAAAAATCGTTCCTGTAATAATTCTTCAAATTCTGCTTCCATATGTTCTCCATCCTATAATCCAATCATAAATATACAACCCATAAACACAAGAATAACTGCGTTAGCAATACTTCCTATCCATGAGCAATGGTAATAACATTCTTCTTGTTTAAAACTCTTAACGCCTTGAAAAAGCCCTATTCCGGCAAACCACAAGCTGCAAAAGCCCATAAGTCCGATAATCATTCCGCCTTCGCCACCGGTTTTGTAGGATATAATTACTCCCACTACAAAAGCAATCAGTGCCACAATTGCGAAAACAATGGAAGCAACTCCACCTGTAGTCTGTTCTTTATCAGAAAATTTGTACTGTTTACTTCTTGCCATGCAAACTCCTTCTTAGCGTCAACCAATAAATAATGTATCCAACAACTCCGCCTATAGTATTCAGAAGCAAATCATCTACATCAAAGCTTCCTACTCTAAATATAAGCTGTAATATTTCAAAACAAAGACTTAGTAAAAAAGTAAGTGAAACAACCGAAATCATTTTCTTTGCAACAGGAAATAAAGCAGGCATCAAAAGACCAAACGGAACAAATCCAAGTACATTACCTGCAAGATTAAGAAAAACTGCCTTAAATCCGAGCTGTTCCCTATATACATAGAAACGCTCTATCTCCTTAAATAACTCCAGGTTATACTGATATCCACCGGTCTCATGTGTCCTACCGAATCCAAGCACCTCTGCAAAAAGTAAAAAGTAACTCAGCAAAAGAATATACAATATGAAAATTGCACGGAATGCCGCCATCGAATGTTTCTTACTTTTCAAAACAAACTAATCCTCTCTGCTTATTTTACACCATACTCTGCATAATACTCATCAATAGCTGTCTTAATCTTATCGTCAATAATAATATTTCCATTATATGGTCTGTTATACAAATGTTCAATTACATCTGACATAGACACAATCGCATTTGCATCGAATCCGTATTTTTCTTTAATCTCATCAAGCGCACTCTTCTCGCCTCCGAGTCCTACTTCCATACGGTTAAGTGACACCATAAGACCAATAATCTCTACATCTGCTGCTCCTCTTACCTTCGGAACAGTCTCTTCCATAGATTTACCTGATGTTGTAACATCTTCAATCATGATTACTCTGTCGCCATCCTGTAACTTTGTACCAAGGAAGCTTCCCTTATCTGCACCGTGATCCTTCTCTTCCTTACGGTCTGAACAGTAACGCACTTCCTTACCGTATAATTTAGCATAAGCTACCGCAGTAACAACGCTAATCGGGATTCCCTTATATGCCGGTCCAAACAATACATCAAAATCATCTCCGTATTTGTCATGAATAGCCTTAGCATAATACTCTCCAAGACGCATCAACTGGCTTCCTGTCACATATGCACCTGCATTCATAAAGAAAGGTGATTTACGACCGCTCTTAAGTGTAAACTCACCAAACTTAAGTACCTGACAATCAACCATAAACTCAATAAATTCCTGCTTGTACTGTTCCATTATGTATCCTCCTTAATTAAAGTCACTTCGTGACATTTCTATGTAAAATAAGCAAACCTAAGCTCAAAGCATAGATATGCTTTCTAAGTATACCACCAAATATTGCTTTTTTCAACTGACAAATTATCTATACTAACTGCTTATCTTAGTCGTAATAAGTACATTTTAAATAAATAGCAAAGCCCATGAACCTGCTGTATGCGCAAGTTCATGGGCTTATATACTAAAATTGCTCATTAGTTTTACTAATTCTTGTATTCAAATGTAAGCTCTTCCGCTAAATATTTATCACTCATGCAATGCATATCCGAACAGCCTTCACTTACAAGCTGATATACTTTCGAATGATAAAAGAACTCCAATGCATCGTCTAACATCAAATCATTTTCTAATGCAAACAACTCTATCACACGAGCATATTTCTTTTGCAACAATATAGGATGTGCATTCATAGCAACTCACTCCCTTCAAACTTCAGGCATTCCAAAGCCCTGTCTGTGCGTAAGCATACTTGAAGATTGGGGTTTTCGTAACTCAAACGTCTAATAGCTTCTCTCTTATCAATCAAACCATCAAAATACAACTCTACAGTATTAAAGACTTTATCATTAGCCACACCACCAATTACAATGTCATAATCAGTTAAGTCTTTACCTGTTCGACAACTAAGGACAAAATCTATCCACTCCTCCGAATATGAATCAAATTGAAGCACTTTCAAATTGTTCATGTCATTCTCATCAAAGGTATATTTAGAAACTATTCCTTTTTTTCCACTTCTCACAAATCTTCCACACCATTTTACTGCTTGCTCGTAAATAGGTGTAGTATAAAATCCGCGTCCAAAATCCACATTATCTCTGGAATGCTCTAAATCAGGCTTGTCAACTTCCAGATAAGAACCATGATATAAAATCATTCAAGCACCCCTCTTTCTCGCATAATTCCAATAATATCATTAACAATATATTCCTTACCTTGTGTATGAAGCATTTCGTAGCCGGGAACGATATATGAATTCAATATATCGCTTTCCTCTGTCATTAATTTATACACGTACTGTGCATTCATTCCAAGACTAATCGCAACATTTTCAATACAAAATACCGCAAATTCAAGTTCTTTACTATCTTTGATATTCATCATCGTTTCCACCTCCGGCAAATCATTTTCATATAAATGTGATAGCTGATATTATATTACTACAAAATGTAGAATTTATCTATACGTACTTTAAAATAAAAAAACCTATACGCATGTGTAGCTTGCGCATAGGGTTTTTCTAAAAATTATCAATCGAAGTAACTTGCAGGTATAACTGCATATTCTTTTGTTACAGCTTCATCCAAACTTTCGGATTCAAATTAAACACATGTAATTCACTATCTATCAATCGTCATTACATAATTTCTCTATTTACTCAAATAAGGCACAAATTCTACCGCCGAATAATCTGTAATATAATTATTTTCAAGATTAAGTTCTTTAAGGTTAACTAACTTCCCTAACATGCTAACATCATATATTTGATTTCCCCTAAGTGAAAGGCTCTCCAAATTAACTAACCCACTTAACGAACTCACATCGCTTATGGTATTGTATTCCATAAAGAGATATTTTAAATTAGTCAGATTGCTTAACGCACTTATATCGCTAACTCCACAATTAAACAAGCTAAGCTGTCCAAGTTTATTAAGATTCTTAAGTGCACTAATATCACCTACGTTATTCATACTCAAATAGAGTGTTCCCAGATTAACAAGATTACTCACCGGACTGATATCGGTAATCTGATTCCAATCCAAACAAAGGTATACCAACGTTGTCAAATTGCTAAGTGGAGTTATATCTTTAATCTGATTTTCGCTCAAACTAAGTACCTTTAAATTTGTCATATTTGATAATGCAGTTATATCAACAATAGCATTAGCTCTCAATTCAAGATTTGTTAACTCAGTTAAACAGGCAAGTGCATTAATATTAGTAATATTTCGATTAGATAATCCTAAAATTTGTATATCACATACATCACTATACATGATTTCTCTGTCAGTTATGCCAGTTATCTCACGCATAGCTTTCTCGAGGTTCTCATCCTGCCAGTCGATTGCATAATCTCCTGAATTCTGTGTCGTTGTTTCCGATTCTTCCCGGTCAGCAACTGTTGTCTCTTTATTCGTATCTGAGGAAGCCTTCTTATCTTCAACCTCTTTCCGCTTTTTCTCTACTACACCTTCACCCAGTACTTCTTCGGCATCCTCAAGCACATTCATGGCTGAATCATAATCACCCATTGCCACATAGATATCAACCAATGCAAAGTATGCTTCTTCGCATTTCGGATCTATCTCTATAGCTTCAAGATACGCAGCGATTGCCTGCTCATATTCTAACTCGTCAAGGTACTTTTCCCCAAGGTTAAGCTGTTCTTTAAGTTCATCCGCTTTAGCATCTTTAGGAAGTAGAAGCACAATAACCACAGCTATAGCAAGAACTGCTATTATTACCGCAATTATGGTAAGCATTTTTACATTTATCTTTTGTTTTGATTTTATATTTTTCTCTTCTGACATACTTACTCCTCTTTCGTTATTACAAATATATCCACAAATTATTATACCTTCCCGGATGATATCTCTTTTAGCAGACAACACCCCGGGAAGGCAATATTTTCTTATGACCTATTATAATTCCTCAAATATCCTAGCACCTCTTGTTGTAAGCCATTTATAGAACAAGAATGACAATAAAGCAAGAACTGCTGTAACACCTATCATGAATATCATAACTGTTATAAATTTATAAATTAAGAAATATATAACTCCGAATACAAGCATAATAATCCATCCGGCAAATAAAGCAATGGTTACACTCATACTCTGCTTTATAGGCACTATTTCGGTACTCCATGAAAGATTAGGCATCTTAAGTCCGAGAACAAGTCCTATCTCTGCTGTAAATAGTACAAACAAAGCAACTACTACCACCATAAGAATGCTCATAACTACACCCGGTCTGAATATAACTATCATGGCAACTGTTGAGATAAGTGAAGGTACTAAAGTAAGCACCAGATGCAGATTAAGCTTTGCTGTAATTACGTCACTTGCTTTTACAGGCAATGACTGTAACTGCCATATAGTTTTACCCTCAAGCGAAACAGACGGTGCTGAAATATCGTTCATTCCTGCCATCATACATATTCCGGCAACGATAAACAGCGGTAATATGTCTATTCCATCTCCCAAAAGTGCAGGGAGATTCGTTGTAATCGCTCCCGCCTTAACTACAATTATTGCAGTAAGAATAATCAAAAATACTATTCCGAGTCCACAGTTAAGCATATAGCTTGAGCTTCCGAGGAATCTGCGCATTTCTTTTCTGAAAAGTGCTGACTTGATGGATTTCATCTTAACGTCTTTAGCCTTATATTTTACTTTCTTAGAACCAAGATTAGTTGTAGCAAGCTTAATAAAGCTGCGCATAAGAATAAAATATACTACTGCGAATATTGCAAAAATTATCCCACTGAAGATAAGCATCGATACTGCGTTACCCTCTGAAGCAAGACCCATATGATAGAATGGATAAAGCACGCTCTTTATGCTGTCACCTATAGCTTGCGGATTAGCAAGTATAGCCTGTAACATTGAATATGCCTGTCCGTAGAAATAATAGTATGCAGCAATAAAAGCAAGTGATAATATTACTGTTATTATATTCTTGCTCTTTAACTTGCTGCTTACAAGTGCCACAAGCCATCCAAGAATACATGACAGTGTAAGAATCAATATTGATAATACTATCGGTATTAAAATTGAAAAAATAATTGCAGGCAAACTTAATGACACATTTACAAATAAAACGATAATTGCCGGTATCATAACCATGAGCTCATACATAAGTCCCATTGCATATACGCCAATAAGTCTTATTATAAGAATCTTTGAAGCAGGTATCGGTAATGAAAGCAATAAATCATTATCCTTTGCCTGATACAAGGATGTATATGTATTAAATACACTTCCTATTACACCAAGAAGCATTGCCATGAGCCCCATAAGTGCCATGTAAAGCCAAGCAAATCCGACACTTGCAAGTGGCTTACAAAGTGAATCGGCAACGCCAAAGAACATAACGCCTACTATGCCAAAAACAACAACGTACATTAATATATTACCTAATATACCGAGTTTAGAACGGCTCTTACCTGTCTTAGGATTTCTGTATACCCAGGCAAAAACCTCCATAAACTGCTTTTTTAATAAGGCTTTATTCATTCTCCTCTACCTCCTGCTCAAGAAATACGCTCTCAAGCGAGGTATCGCCTTTAACCTCTTCCATAGTTCCGGCTTTAATAAGTTCACCGGCCTTAATGATAGCAACCTTATCGCATAATTTCTCTGCCACCTCAAGCACGTGAGTCGAGAAGAAAATAGCTCCTCCCTTTTCACAGAACTCCTTCATCATCTCCTTAAGAAGATGCGATGCCTTAGGATCAAGTCCAACGAATGGTTCATCCATAATGATGAGCTTCGGCTCATGCATCCATGCTGAAATAATTGCTAGCTTCTGCTTCATACCATGTGAATAAGCTGAAATAGGCTGTGCAAGGTCTCCTGTTAATTCAAATATGTCCGCATATTTATGAATTCTTTCCTGTCTTACATTTGCTTCAATTCCAAATATATCTCCGATAAAATTAAGATACTGAATACCTGACATGTACTCATATAAGTCAGGATTATCCGGAATATAAGCTATTCTTTTCTTACACTCAAGTGGCTTGTCTTTAACAGATACTCCGTCAACATAAATCTCACCCTCATCAAATCTAAGGATGCCGACAATTGCCTTTAATGTTGTTGTCTTACCCGCTCCGTTATGTCCGATAAAACCATATATTTCTCCCGGTGCAATATGTAACGTAAGATTGTCAACTGCTTTCTTTTCTCCGTAAATCTTAGTTAAATTATTAATTTTTAGCATTTCTTTTCCCCTTTTCTTGTATTAAAATAATTACTCCTTATAGCTATAGTCTTATTTTACAAGACCTATGCACTCATTTATATCCTTAAAGCCCTGAGACTCAAGATATCTTTCTATTCCCTCTGCCACCTTTACTGTCGCATATGGGTCTGCGAAATTCGCTGTTCCCACAGAAACCGCAGTTGCTCCTGCGAGAATAAACTCCATGGCATCCTCTGCCGTAGCAATACCGCCCATACCGATAATCGGAATCTTTACGGCATTGGCAACCTGATATACCATCCTAACCGCAACCGGTTTTATGGCAGGACCCGAAAGTCCTCCTGTCTTATTAGCAAGTGCAAATGTCTTACGATAGATATCTATCTTCATACCTGTAAGTGTATTGATAAGTGACAATACATCAGCACCACCTGCCTCTGCTGCTCTTGCCATCTCTGTAATGTCTGTTACGTTGGGACTAAGCTTCATGATTATCGGCTTCTTAGCTCTCTTCTTAAGCTCCGCAGTAATAGCCTCAACCGCCTTCGCATTCTGTCCGAATGCAATACCGCCTTCCTTTACGTTAGGACATGAAATATTAATCTCCATCATGTCTATCGGCTCATCATTAAGTCTCTCTACCACTTCACAATAATCCTCAGTAGTCTTACCGCACACATTAACGATAATCTTTGTATCATACTGTTTTAAGAAAGGAATATCTCTCTCTACAAACACATCGATTCCCGGATTCTGAAGTCCGATAGCATTAATCATACCACCATAGGTTTCCGCAATTCTAGGTGTCGGGTTACCCGGCCAAGGAATATTGGCAACACCCTTTGTTACCACAGCGCCAAGCTTACTAAGGTCAACGAATTCACTATATTCTTTGCCTGAACCAAAGGTACCTGAAGCTGTCATAACCGAATTCTTAAGTTCTACTCCCGCAAGATTAACTTTTGTACTAACCATTACAGCTCCACCTCCCTTGCATCAAATACAGGTCCGTCCTTACAGATACGCTTATTGTTAACATTAGTATGCTCATCCTTATCTTTTGACTTGCAAACACACGCAAGACATGCACCGATTCCGCACGCCATCTTTTCTTCCATAGAAATCTGTGCTTCCATATCATTAGCAATTGCATACTCTTTAAGTGCTCTTAACATCGGAGTAGGTCCACATGCATATATAATATCTGCTTTTAAGTCATTAGCCTTAATAGCGTCAATTACAGTACCCTTTGTTCCTGTACTTCCGTCTTCTGTTGCCACATAGAATGGTGCTACCTTCTTAAAATCTTCATCTAAGAAAAGTTCACTTCTATATCCTGCAACTACTACTTTCTCACACTCAAGACTCTTAGCAAGCTCTAACATCGGCGGCACACCTATTCCTCCGCCGATAAGTATAGCCTTCTTATCCTTTAAGGTAAAGCCATTACCGAGAGGTCCCATAACAGAGAGCTTATCTCCTGCTGTTTTCTTAGAAAACTCGTCGGTTCCTTTACCTACAACACGATATACTATACGTAGACTTCCATTTACCTTATCTATCTCACATATACTTATAGGTCTTGGAAGAAGGTTAGCTCCGTTGTCTGAATAAACCGCTACAAACTGTCCCGGTTTAGCTTCACTTGCTATAGCCTCTGCCTTAAACCACATGCTGTATATATCCTGTGCTATTTTCTCCTGACTGATTATCACAGCATCCATTTTAACTTTTGACATGGTTATCATTTTCCTTTCGTTCTGCACGCACATCTGTCGTTATATCCGTACAACTTTTTCTATTATCAATTACCTGATATACAAATCCTATCTGCTCTCTATAGCCTGGCTGATATCAAGAATCATATCCTTAACAGCTGCTCTTGATGCATCCGCATAACCTTCCGCACCAAACTTAGCATAAGCCTCCTGCTTATAAGCTGCGATAATTCCTCTTGATGAATTGATAATTGCACCAAGTCCATCCTCATTGAAGAAATGAACAAGGTCTTTACCCTTACCGCCCTGTGCGCCGTAGCCCGGTACAAGAATAAATGTCTTAGGCATCTGCTTACGAAGTATCTTACCCATCTCAGGATAAGTAGCACCTACAACAGCACCAACATAGCTGTAATCATTACCCATGTGCTCGCTACCCCATTCAACAACCTTCTCGCCTACCCACTCATAAAGCGGACGACCATCTATTAATCTGTCCTGGAACTCTCCGCTTGAAGGATTAGATGTCTTAACAAGTACAAAGATTCCCTTGTTTTCTTCCTTACACACATCAACAAAAGGCTTAACGCCATCTGTTCCGAGATATGGATTAACAGTTACAAAATCCTCGTTAAACGGAACAAATGTATTATTACCAATCTTAACCTTACCAACATGTCCTGTTGCATAAGCTGCTGAAGTAGAACCGATATCTCCTCGTTTAATATCTCCGATTACAACAAGGTCTTTTTCTTTAGCATAATCACATGTACGCTTGTATGCCTTAAGTCCCTCAATACCAAACTGCTCATACATTGCAATCTGTGGCTTTACAGCCGGTATAAGGTCATATGTCGCGTCAATTATACCTTTATTATACTGCCATACAGCTTCTGCAACACCCTCAAGTGTCTCTCCGTATTCAGCAAAAGCTTTCTTAACTATATGCTCAGGCATATAATTAAGCATAGGATCAAGTCCTACAACTATAGGTGCATTTGTTTTCTTAATGTTGTCTACCAGCGTGTTAATCATATTCTTCCTCCTTAATCAGCATATACTACTTTGCCGGCCACTAATGTATATTTTACTTTTCCTCTTACGGTCTTACCGTTAAAAGGTGTATTTTTTCCTTTGGAAGCGAATGTATTAACATCTATTACATACTCCTCCGTAGGATTAATTATCGTTATATCCGCTATCTTACCTTCTTTAAGCGAACCTTTATCGATACCAAGTACCTTTGCAGGATTGGTACTCATCTTTGCCGCCATCTGTAATGGTGTAAGATAACCTTCCTCAAGCAGATGTGTGACAGTAAGTGCAACTGCTGTTTCAAGACCAACTATACCAAATGGTGCTTCGGCAATTCCATTAGCCTTCTCATCTGCATGATGCGGTGCATGGTCTGTCGATATTACATCCATTATATCATCTCTAAGCGCCTCTTTAAGTGCCTGTACATCTTCTTTTGACCTAAGCGGAGGATTCATCTTATAGTTGGCATCATCAGAAGGTATCTCATCCTCAGTCATTGCAAAATGGTGCGGACACACTTCACCGGTAACATCTATACCTTCTATCTTGGCATCCCTTAAAAGCACTACACTTCCTGCTGTAGAACAGTGGCAAAGGTGAAGTCTTGCTTTAGTCTCGGCAGCAAGTACGATATCTCTTGCAACTATAACATCCTCTACTGCATTGGTAATACCCTCTACGCCGATTCTTCCTGCCGCTTCTTTAGCATTAAGAGCACCTTTTCCGACCAGATTCTTATCTTCACAGTGCGCCATCACTACAATGCCCTCTTTAGCGGCTATTTCCATGGCTTCCCTATATACTTTGGCATTCATTACTGATTTACCATCTTCACTGATTGCAAGTGCACCCTTTGCTACCATTCCGCTTATATCTGTAACTTCATCACCCATCTGACCAAGCGTAACCGCTCCAACCGGAATAACATTAACAGGTGACACTTCGGCTGCTTTCTTCACTACCCATTCCACCATCTCAGGCGAATCAGTTGAAGGCTTCGTGTTAGGCATAGGACATATAGTTGTAAAGCCTCCTGCTGCCGCAGCCTTAGTACCTGTCTCTATAGTTTCTTTGTGCTCGAATCCCGGTTCACGAAGGTGTACATGCAGATCTATAAGTCCCGGCATAACAAAACACCCTGACGCATCTATCTCATTATCTGCTTCTGCCATCTCTCCTGTTTCTAATATTTTGGCTACTTTATCCTCTTCAATAAGTATGTTGCACACCTTATCAAGATTCTGTGAAGGGTCGAGCACCCTGCCATTCTTAATTAATGTTTTCATAGAAATTCATTCCTTTCTGAATCCTGTTACAAATTCCAAATTGCATATATCGGTATTGTTAAAATACACGAATCTTTAGAAAAATCATCAAAAGATATTCTTATTCCTATCGGCACATCATATTTCTTCGAATATATTGATAAGCCATTAGTATGTCTCTTATTAATTCTTGATATTTCTATCGGAACCATTCTTCTCACATCATGGAAAAGAAAATCCGCTTTAGCCGGTGGTTTCTGACTTGTCCAATATACCAAGGTTCCGGGGTTATGACTTCTAAGCTCTTGAAAAACAAATTGTTCTGTCAGTGCTCCGTTATACACACTAAAGCACTCATCCGCCTCAAGCTTATCGACTTCCGGACCATAAAGACATGAAAGTATACCTACGTCACTTAGATATAGTTTATAACTGCTATCATCCAAATACCTTTCAGGCGGCCATTTACCTTCTGACACCCTGCTTACCTTGTGAACAAAACCTACACTCTGTAACTCATCTATCTTCTGAAGAATTCTGTCTTCATCCTTAGGTGTTTGAATCAAAAACTTCTTGTTTTCTTTCTTAAGGACATCAGACACAAGCTTAAGAACATCTAGCTTCTCATCCGACACCTCCTGATAATCAACCGCCAGCTCACTAAGCACCTCATTAATTATATATCTTTGAGCCTCTCTAACCTTATGAATATCTCCGGTTCCTATCCATGTATTTACAACGTTAGGATAACCGCCCACCATAAAATAATCCTTAAGAATCCCACGAATGCGTTTTCTGTCAGACTCATCATTAATTCTGCCATCTTCAGTTATAAGCCTAATCAAATCTTCATTTCCTGACACACTCATAAATTCCTTGAAATTCATAGGGCGCATTTCAAGAATATAGGGATTAACAATATCATCATCGTACGCCGGAAGCTCTCTTTCTACATGAAAGCCAGTCATGCACACATGATATTCCGGCAATTCTTTAAAAAGCTTCAGTATCATGTGAACAAGTCCACATACCGTCTGTACTTCATCAAAGATAATAAGCGTCTTTCCGGGAATAATATCTTCTCCGTGATAAGCGGAAAGCTTACTTATAACCCTTCTGGCTTCCGTCTTTGATTCAACGAGATATGACATATAACTCCTCTTACTGCAATCAATGTACAGCACATCCTCATAAAAGAGCCTGCCAAACTCATTTAGTGTCCATGTTTTGCCTGTTTTCGCTCCACCTTTTAATATAAGTGGTCTATGATGCATTTTTTCCTTCCACGTTTGCATTTCCTGAAGAATGCTTCGATACATCTTGTTTTGCCTTCCTTTCAAACAAGTTCCACAAACCTAATGCCAATAAACATAGTACTAAAGCTATTCCTGCATTTACATATAACAAATCCCTATAACGCCAGCTAAGAAGTCCCAACCACATATCAAGTGTAGCTGCACCGGCATGAAGTAAGAATGCAAAAATTGTACATATCGTTTTCTTTCTGAATCTAATTCCGGCAACTATTATCAGCGCATAACTTACCTGTGTAAAAAATCCAATAATTCTCTCAGTACCTGCCATGGTTGTTTTTAACGAAGCAATCTCATCAAGAATTCTTGTATCGGCTGTCGTTGCAATAAGGAACTTAAGAACTGTCAAACCGATAATCGCTATCGCCTCAACCCATGCAGCTCCCAGTCCATATCTTACAGCACTCATCTTATCCATGTATTTACCGGTAAATCTTCTGTAGAAGAAAAGAAATATCACCAGTCTTGCAATCTCCTCTACAAAGGCTGCCGTCGAGCAATAAAACAAACTATACTTTAACGGTTCCTGTTGCAAAAAATAATACCAGTCAGTATCATTTATAAAATTAATAAATATCATTCTTCTGCACAGAATTTCCGAAAGGAAATAGACAGCAGCTCCAAGCACAAACATGCTGACTACGCCGCCCTTTTTATTAGTAAGTGCTTTATCTTTCGGAAGTGCCATAGCCATGAGCACCGGAAGAATAAAACATACAACGCAAGTATAAAACATAGAATTTAAAGTCATATAAATCTCCTATCACCTAATACTTCAAAAAATCGCGTTACGGGTAATCACCGAACGCGGTTCTATTTTACCAAAGCTTTGTTCCGTCAAACATAACTCCTGCATTTATTGCATCATCAACGCTCTTAAAGCCATACTCTTTAGCGCGTTCATCATCATATCTTCTTTCATTAGCCCAGCAAAGACCTGCATAATTAACTCTCTTAATCTTGCCTACAGCTATAAGCAGATTTCTTACTATAATAACAAGGATGCCAAACACACCGATTGCGACATGAATCAATGTTACAAGAGCAACCAATCCATTTGATCCAAGCTGCTTTAATCTGTTTCTCATGGTGATTACAAGGAACACACCAACTGCTGAAAAAATACAAATCGGCAAATTAATCATCTTATATGCAACAACAGGTAATATGTACAATGCTGCCGCCAAAATCATACTGAGTTCATCAAAAATAAAAAAACCTGATCTTAATGCAATTTTCTGAAAAAACTTCATACCTTTTCTCCTTTTATCATTTACTATAAACTTAGCATTTCATTATAACACAAATAATTCTATCTATCAACCAAAAACTTATCAAAAACTTATCGTATACGAACATTTTTCAATAGATTTTTTATGTTATAAACTAATACATTAATCATATATTGTTATAAATCATATCTAAGGACTACCATGCTTACAAACATCCAAAATCTCCCCTTATCATTAACATTAAAGCAAGCAATTGTCTTTGCAATCGGTATAATAGCAGGCGCCGTATTTTTCATAAAATATAACGAGATTTTCTTTCCTCCTATGTCGTTGTATCACGAATTAAACACCGATACACTTTCCGCATCCACAACCATGATTAATCACACCGGGCTGTTTAGCCACATAACTAAGAAACGGCTTAAGGAATTTGCAATTCTCACATTAACTCAGTTAACACCTTTACGCTACGTATTATCATATAGCTACTGCATCATCTTCGGTTTTATGTTTTCAATCCTGCAAGGCTTCTATATCCAACAATACGGTATATCCGGTCTGCTATTTTTCATATGCACGATAATACCGCACTTTCTTTTCTATGCCCTCGCATGGAACAAAATGTGTACAAACGATATACTTCATTCACCCTCATTTAAGTTAATATCCTCCATTGTCCTCTTTATACTTGCCGGTATAGTATGCGAGAGTCTGTTAAACGTATTTTTAATGAAAATAATTATTAAATCTTTTTAATATTTTTTCAAAAGAATTTACACAAGATATTGCCCACCGCAAACTAGTACTTTCGATATATTGTGTTTTGGCAAAAAACACCATGAAAATGCCCAAAAAACCTCAAAAAAAACATTTGATTTTAGTTAAAAAAGTATATATAATAAGTCTTGCACACTAACAACAGATGAAACAATATATTTACTTGGGATGGTAATGGAAATGGGTGTTACAGAATTTATAACTTACTTAGAGACAGAGAAACATTCCTCTAAGAACACTTTGCAGTCCTACAGAAGGGATTTGCAGAAATATTGCGATTATATTATAAGCCAAGGTGTATCAGATGCAACCAAGGCAACCGAAACCTTGCTTAATTCGTATATGTTATTTTTAGAGAAAAATGGTAGTGCTCCTGCATCCATATCCAGAAACATTGCTTCTATCAAGGCATATTATAATTATCTTTTTACGAATAGATTGATAGACAAGAATCCGGCAATCAATCTTAAGGCTCCCAAGATTGAGAAGAAGTTTCCAAGTACGCTTACCGTATCGGAAGTGGACAGGCTTTTATCTCAACCGGATACCTCTTCTGCTAAGGGAATTCGTGACACTGCCATGCTTGAATTATTATACGCAACAGGAATCAGAGTTTCAGAATTGATTAACCTCAAGTTATCTGATGTCAACCTTAAGCTTGGATATATTGTATGTGATGCAGGCAACAAGGAGCGCATTATTCCATTTGGTTCTAAAGCCAAGAATGCCCTCAATAATTATATTAATATTACACGTAAGGAAATGATTTCAGATACCTCGTCCGAATTCCTGTTTACTAACTGTTCAGGAACTCCGATGAGCCGTCAGGGTTTTTGGAAGCTCATCAAGCACTATGGCGCTAAAGCAGGTATTGATACGCCTATTACTCCGCATGTTCTTCGCCACTCATTTGCCAAACATCTTATTGAGAATGGTGCTGACTTGCAATCAGTGCAGAAGATGCTCGGTCATTCGGACATCTCAAGCACCCAGTTATATTCAAATACAAACTTTAGGCTTCGCGATGTATATTCTTTTTCACATCCACGAAGTTAAAACGCACTAGCCTTAATAAAAATAATAAGAACCGTCATGAAATACTAGACAGTATTTTATGACGGTTCTTATTTATGCATAAAATTCTTTGTAAGCAAGTATAGCTGATACTGTTTTGGAATCTGTAATAGTGCCTTCCTTTATCATCTTAATAAGTTCATCAAGTGAATATTCTTCAACTTCAACAAATTCATCCTCATCAAGATTCTGTTTGCTTTCCTTCAAATCCCTCGCAAGAAAAATCTCAATCAATTCATTGCAGAAAGCGACTGTCGTATTAACTGCTATTAACGGAACCAGATTATCCGAACGATAACCGGTCTCTTCCTCTAATTCTCTGGCAGCGCACTTTATACCCTCTTCTTCTATGCCGTTCTTTCCTCCGGCAGGTATCTCAAGAGTAAATCTGTCAAGTGCATTACGATATTGTCTTACAAGAAGTATTTTCCCGTCATCCTTAACCGGAACAACTGCCGCTGCACCTTTATGACCTATATAATCAAATTTGGCTATATTTCCATTTTCCAATTCTATGGTATCACAATATATATCTATTATTTTACCATTATAAGCAAGCTCTCTTGATATTCTTCTTTGAGGTTTCATTTCAATTCCTCCGCTCTTTTATAACAATTATCAGTTGCCTTAATAATAGCATTTCTAAAGCCGTACTCCTCCAATGCTGCTACACCTGCAATCGTAGTTCCGGCAGGTGAACATACCATATCTTTAAGCTCTGCAGGTACTTTACCTGTCTCAAGAACCATCTTAGCCGCACCTAGAACTGTCTGTGCAGCCATCTCATATGCCGTGTTTCTTGGTAAGCCATATTTTACTGCACTGTCAGCCAGTGCTTCAATAAACATATAAACATACGCAGGTGAACTTCCACTCACACAAGTAACTGCACTCATAAGTGATTCGTCAACCGTCTTTATTATTCCACAGGATTCAAGTATTTCAAAAACAACTTTTTTCTCTTCATCCTGATAATCAGAATTATCAAAACATACTCCACTCATTCCTGCTTCCACAAGTGCAGGTGTGTTAGGCATAACCCTTACTACTCTGACATTTCCAAGAGATGCTTTAATTTTATCAATATTTATTCCGGCCATGATGGATATAACAACCTTATCCTCTGTCATATAATCCTTGATATCCTCTACTACATTCCCGAAAAACTGTGGCTTAACCGCAAGGAAAATATATTTAGCTTCTTTTGCACACTCTGCATTGTCAGTTGTTCCATATACACCATATTCATTTATTATTTCTTCTGATAACACCTTATCCGCAAACATAAACCTATCGTTACTCATGGATTTAAGTGCACCCTTAAGCAACGCTTTTCCCATATTACCCATTCCAATAAATGCTATCTTATTCATTATCTCTCCTCCTCTTGTTTAAAATACACTATGTATACACTTTGATTCTTATGCACAACAAGCTTTCAACAGCAACTATATCCTGTCAAAAGCTTGCAATCATCATATTATTTACTTTCTAATAATTTATCAATACTTACAAGCTTAACGCTTAATACAAATATCTCCACAGCCTGCTTAAGTTCTTCAATGGTAGGG
This sequence comes from Lachnospiraceae bacterium, assembly GCA_017456585.1. Taxonomy (GTDB): domain Bacteria; phylum Bacillota; class Clostridia; order Lachnospirales; family Lachnospiraceae; genus SIG300. The sequence continues at coordinate 22,819 of JAFTJD010000010.1, read as the reverse complement.
AAAGACGGAGCTATTCTTATATTTCTATCCATCGGATCATTTCCGTAAGGATATGTTGCTCCGGCACCTGTAAGAACTACTCCAAGCTCTGCACATTTAGCGACTATCGCCTTAGCACAACCCTCTAATGCATCAAACGAAACAAAATATCCACCCTTAGGCTCAGACCATGTAGCTATACCGGTTCCTGCCAGCTCGCTCTCAAGCACTTCAAGAACCGCATCAAATTTCGGTCTAAGGATATTAGCATGCTTCTTCATATGCTCTTTTAATCCATCTAAATTCTTATAATAGAGAACATGTCTTAACTGATTAACCTTATCATGTCCAATGGTCTGAACAGTCATCTGCTTCTTAACTCCGTTAAGATTAGCTACAGAAGACGCCATAGCAGCTATACCTGCACCTGCAAAGCTAACCTTTGAGGTAGAACCAAATATATAATATATATCCGGGTTACCGGCCTTCTCACACTCATCAGCAAGATTCAAAAGAACATCCTGTTCATCATATAAATGATGTATGCAATATGCATTATCCCAGAAAATACGGAAATCCTTCGCAGCCGGTTTAAGAGAAGCAAATCTCTTTACAACCTCATCTGAAAATGTTACTCCTGTAGGATTAGAATACATAGGTACACACCAGATACCCTTTACACTTTCGTCATTATTCACATACTGCTCAACAATGTCCATATCAGGACCATCATTCTTCATCGGAACTGTAATCATCTCAATTCCAAAAAATTCTGTTATGGCAAAATGTCTGTCATATCCCGGTGCAGGGCAAAGGAATTTAACCTTATCAAGCTTACACCATGGAGTACTTCCAAGAACACCATGTGTATATGAACGTGATATTGTATCATACATAATATTAAGGCTTGAATTACCATATACAATTATGTTCTGAGGCTTAACCGAAAGCATCTGTGCCATAAGTTCTTTAGCAGAACCAATACCATCTAAAATACCATAATTTCTGCAATCAATGTTGCCATCAACCTTCATATTTGTGTTAGCATCTACAATAGTTAATAAATCCATAGCCAAGTCTAACTGTGAAATCTCAGGCTTTCCTCTGGACATATCAAGCGATAATGCCATATTCTTTGCGGCTTCTTCCTGCTTTCTAAGAAGCTCTCTCTCTGCTAATAATTCTTCTTTTGTCAGTGATGTATATAACTGCTGCTGTTGCTGCTGCATCATGTCCTCCGATATAAAATGAAATTTTATTTTGTCTTTCTTGCAAAACCACTTTTTACATTTTATATAAAACAACTTATCTTGTCAATACAAAAAAACAAAACATAATGCAGTATATCACAACAATCGCACAAAAAAAGAAAAAGTCCTAAAAACCAATGTTTTTAAGACTTTTCTTACATATAATCCGATATACGCTATTTAACGTGCGTAATCAACTACCCTAGACTCTCTGATAACGCTAACCTTTATCTGACCCGGATATTCCAACTCATTCTCAATCTGTTTAGAAATATCACGCGCAAGTAAAACCATGTTGTCATCATTAATCTGCTCAGGTATAACCATTACTCGAATCTCTCTACCTGCTTGAATTGCAAAAGACTTATCTACTCCCTTGAAGTTATTGGTAATCTCCTCTAACTGTTTCAAACGAGTAGTATATGTTTCTAATGTTTCCTTTCTTGCACCCGGTCTTGCGGCTGAAATAGTATCCGCAGCCTGAACTATACAAGAAATAATTGATGTTGCCTCAACATCACCATGATGTGATTCTACAGCATTAATAACAATTGCTGACTCTTTATACTTCTTACATAAATCTGAACCAATCTGTACGTGAGTTCCCTCAATTTCGTGATCAACAGATTTACCGATATCGTGTAACAAACCGGCACGTTTTGCCATTCTGACATCAACGCCAAGTTCTCCTGCCAACAATCCTGAAAGATGTGCAACTTCAATTGAATGCTTCAATGCGTTCTGACCATAACTGGTTCTAAACTTCATTTTACCAAGCAATCTTACAAGTTCCGGATGAAGTCCATGCACACCTACCTCTAATAACGCAGATTCACCTTCTTCTCGAATCATGGTTTCAACCTCTTTACGAGCCTTCTCAACCATCTCTTCAATTCTAGCCGGATGAATTCTGCCATCAACAATAAGTTTCTCTAAAGCAATTCTTGCTACTTCTCTTCTTATCGGGTCGAAACCTGATAAAACTACTGCCTCAGGAGTATCATCAATAATAAGCTCAACACCTGTCATTGTTTCCAATGTACGGATGTTACGACCTTCTCTACCAATGATTCTACCCTTCATTTCATCATTAGGAAGCTGTACAACTGAAATAGTTGTCTCAGCAACATGGTCGGCAGCACATTTCTGAATAGCAGTAACTACATATTCTTTTGCCTTCTTAGAAGCTTCTTCTCTTGCACGACTATCTAATTCTTTAATTAACTTAGCCGTATCATGCTTAACTTCATCTTCAACCGTTTTCAAAAGATATTCTTTTGCCTGTTCGGAGGTAAGTCCTGAGATTCGTTCTAATTCCTGCACTCTTTGCTTGTTAAGTTCCTCTACTTCCTGAGTTCGCTTACTAAGGACTTCCTCTCTTTGAACCAAACCGGCTTCACGCTTTTCAAGTGTCTCAGTCTTCTTATCAAGCGCTTCTTCCTTAGACAGTACTCTTCTCTCATATTTCTGGATCTCTGCACGTCTTTCTTTGGTTTCTTTTTCAAGTTCGTTTCTAGTTCTTAGGATTTCTTCTTTAGCTTCAATTGAAGCCTCTCTTTTCTTGGTTTCAGCAACCTTTAATGCTTCGTCTATGATTTCTCTTGATCTATCCTCCGCACTGCCTATCTTCTTTCCATCAACCTTTTTATGATAAGCGCTGGCGATACACCAAGTTATAGGAGCAACTATCAGTAAAGTAGCAGCAGCTACTATCACATAATATAGTATATCCATGCACAGGAGCACCTCCTTATTTAGTTTTCATTGTACAATATACAACAATTAAATTTTATATTGTTTTCAGAATTATGTCAAGCTTTCTTACAATTCATTTTAAATTTCTTACTATTAATATGTAATATCTTCATCTTCAATTTTAAGATGTTTTCTCACAAAATCGTATGAGAATCCTTTTCTCATAAAAAAAGCGGTTAATCGTTGTTTCCCCTTAATATCAAGGCTCTTAATATCAACTTTCTTTTTATTAAGAAGATATCTGAAAGCCTCTTCTTCCGAATCTGCATTATCATCCTTATATTGACTCACAAGCTCTTTAACGATATCATCTGGTACTTTTTTATCATATAACTTGTTCTCTATCTCGCGCATACTCATTATCCCGATATTATTCCTGATAAAGTTATCTGCAAAATTCTTGTCATTAATATATCTATACCCCTGAAGCTTCTCTATAACATATTCAGCCACATCTTTCGGGTATCCGGCACTATATAACTTGTCCAAAAGTTGCCCCTCTGTCCTATCTCTTGCTTCCAAAAGATGGACTGCATATTTAAGTGCACGTTGTCGTAACAGAAGAAATATCTCTCCATATACCTCATCGTTAAGCTCGCTGTCCACACTCAGTCCAAAAGCTTCACATTCCTTCTTATACAAAACGAATGACCCTTCTTTATCTATTATAATCCTGTTCTTAGTACGATTAACAGATATTATATCTGTTATATATCCTGTCACATCATCACCCCACAAGAAATAACAGGCCGGATATCAGCTGATAAAGCATAGCAACGATATCCGGCATAGTTCTACATTATATTATTAATTATCTTCATCTGATGCAGCAGCGGCAGATGTCAAAACCGCCGAACCATTAAGTCCGAAATGCTCTCTCACTTTATTCTCTACTTCGTTAAGAATCTCCGGATTCTCCTTAAGGAATGTCTTCGCATTCTCTCTTCCCTGACCTATCTTCTCATTATTATAAGCGTACCACGCACCACTCTTAACAACAATTCCAACCTGTGCAGCAAGGTCAAGTATATCTCCCTCAGTTGATATGCCCTGTCCAAACATAATATCGAATTCGGCTTCCTTGAAAGGTGGTGCTATCTTATTCTTAACCACCTTAATTCTTGTACGGTTACCAATAACCTCTCCACCCTGCTTAAGAGATTCTATTCTTCTTACATCCATACGTATTGATGAATAGAATTTAAGTGCTCTACCTCCTGTAGTAGTCTCAGGATTGCCGAACATAACTCCAACTTTCTCTCTTAACTGATTAATAAATATAACAATACAATTAGACTTGCTGATAACAGCTGTAAGCTTTCTCAATGCCTGAGACATAAGTCTCGCCTGAAGACCTACATGTGAATCTCCCATCTCACCGTCTATCTCTGCCTTAGGCACAAGTGCTGCTACAGAGTCAACGATTACTATGTCAATGGCACCTGAACGCACCATAGTCTCGGTAATCTCAAGTGCCTGTTCACCATTATCAGGCTGTGATATGTATAAATTATCAATATCTACCCCGATATTCTTCGCATAAACCGGATCAAGTGCATGCTCCGCATCTATAAAACCGGCTATTCCGCCTCTCTTCTGCACTTCAGCTACCATATGAAGAGCTACGGTTGTCTTACCACTTGATTCAGGTCCATATACCTCAACAATTCTTCCCTTAGGAATACCACCAAGTCCAAGTGCAATATCAAGACTCAATGAACCTGTAGGAATAGTTTCGATATTCATGTTATTACCGGAATCTCCGAGCTTCATAACAGAACCCTTACCATACTGTCTCTCTATCTGTGCAAGTGCTGCGTCTAATGCTTTTAACTTATCTTCTTTAGCCATAAAATATTCTCCCTTTCATTCTATAAATATTAAATTATATTATACGCCTCAATCACGAACTTATGTTCGCCTCTAGGTATATATTAATACATTTTTTGTCGGTTGTCAACAAAATTATACTAACTAATTATTACTTAAAATCGGGAATCTGTTAGATATTTAAACGATACAAAAGAATTATTATTAACATTTTAACTGTAAGCAAGAAAAATACATAGAAATATATTAAAACAACAAAGATATGGATTGTATATTAATCATAAGAGCCTTAGGTATCATACCCTTTTCAGGCTCTTATGATTAGTAACTTAATTCTATAAATTATCGAAATTCAATGTAGCAAAATAATCTTCCGGAGTCTCAGCGCGTCTTATCTGCTCTACGCTTCCGTCCTCCTTAAGGAGTAATTCTGCCGAGCGCAACTTACCATTATAATTATATCCCATGGCAAATCCGTGTGCACCTGTATCATGAATAAACAAGTAATCACCTATCTTAATCTCAGGCAACATACGGTCTATTGCGAATTTATCATTATTCTCACACAAACCACCTGTTACATCATACATATGATCGCACTCAGCATCTTCTTTACCGAGCACAGTAATATGGTGATATGCACCATATATAGCCGGACGCATAAGATTAGCCGCACAAGCATCAAGACCTACATATTCCTTATGTGTATGCTTCTCATGAAGCACCTGTGAAACAAGTCCGCCGTAAGGTCCTAACACAAATCTGCCGAGCTCTGTATAGATAGCTACATCATCCATTCCCTCAGGAACAAAAATCTCTTCATAAGCCTGTCTTACACCTTCACCGATAGCCATGATATCATTAGGTGTCTGATCCGGGCGATAAGGAATACCTACACCACCGGAAAGGTTAATGAATGCAATATGCACTCCTGTTTCCTTCTTAAGTTCTACTGCAGTCTTAAAAAGAATTCTTGCAAGTGCAGGATAATATTCATTAGTAACAGTATTACTTGCAAGAAATGCATGAATACCGAAATGCTTTACGCCTTTCTCCTTAAGCTTGAGGAATGCTTCTGTCATCTGTGGTCTTGTAAGTCCATACTTCGCATCCTGAGGAGTATCCATAATCTGGCTCTTAATCTTAAAGTCTCCGCCAGGATTAAAACGACAGCTCATAGTCTCCTGGAAAGGTGCTACCTTCTCATAGAAATCAATATGAGTAATATCATCAAAATTAACAATCGCTCCAAGCTTAGCCGCAAGTGCAAAATCTGCTGCAGGTGTTACATTGGAAGAAAACATAATATTGCTTCCGTCAAGGCCAACCTTATCAGCAAGCAAAAGTTCTGTATAAGAGGAACAATCTGCGCCTATTCCTTCTTCCTTAAGTACCTTCATAATATACGGATTAGGAGTAGCCTTTACTGCAAAATACTCCTTATATCCTTTATTCCATGCAAAAGCTTCCTTAAGCTTTCTTGCATTTTCTCTTATTCCTTTCTCATCATAAATATGAAAAGGTGTTGGATAATCCTTAACTATCGACTCCACCTGTTCAAGTGTAACAAAAGGTGTCTTCTTCATACCCTTGGTCTCCTTAAATATACATTTGTATTATACCATTAATTCATACAATACCACAACTATTGCTCCGTCGCTCCTGTTGCAGAAATTTACAAATCAACATACCAAAACATAACACATAAAAATACATATTGCAACATTTTTTAATGAAATTACATAATAATATTAATAATCTACCTTAATCTTGAAGCTTCAAATCTAGCCCTTGTTTTTAAATAATACTCCAGATGTGAAAGCCTGTCCTCCAATGGACCTTCTTCGATTACCAAATCCATAGATACACCTATATCACTTATAGTTTTATCATCAATGGTCTTTCTCATATCATTAAGAATCTCTAACTTCTCCTCTATACTGTCTGCGTCAAGAAATTTAATCAGCATAGGATTGACGCCTTCGCATACTTCTTCATCCGTGCTGTTGCTCATTTCCCCAACAGTTCTATCCGCTACTTTATTTTCACTTTCTTGTAATACAACATTATTAACTGCCAAAGGGGTGACATTATCTGTACCGAATTTAGCAAATCGAGGAACCTTATTACCGTTTTCATCGCAAACCGTTTCAAAAAACATACTAAGCGGTCTTACATACACCTTATAATCGCCATAAAGTGCCTGATATACAACTACTTCTTCATTTGTCTCTGTATGTGTTGCCAAGCCTGCCACTATCTGATAAATATTCCCCTTATAATGTCTGTATAATTCTCCTGTACGCAATGTATTATCCATAAGTACACCTCCAAAACAAAAGATACAAGTTAGAGTATAACAAAAATCACAACACTTTGCTATATTTTTTAACTTAATATTCAAAAAAATTTCGTCTCACTTTTTGCCAAAAACAAATTTACAATTATTACATCTAAATTATAATAAATTGCATTTAAAATTCTCCTTTTTCATGTTAAAATTTATTTAATTTTCAAGAAAGGAAATGATAACTATGGAACCTATTTTAATTAACTCTGTTGACATTCAAAAAGCAGGTAAGAATTGCAAGATTCTTATCGGCGACATTAACGGTGATGGTCGCATGGAGCTGGTTTGTGTCCAGCCTGACGGTGGTATTGATGACAGATATGTTCCTCATCAGATAACCTGCGTAACTGCTTTTGCTCTTACCGGCGAATTATTGTGGCAATACGGAACACCTGTAGAAGAACCGGGTGGTTTTGGCTCAGATTTTCCTGCACAGATTCATGATATTGATGCAGACGGAAAGCTTGAGGTATTAATTGTAAAAGACAAGAAATTCCTTATTCTTAATGGTGCAGACGGTACGATAAAACGCGAATTTGATTTACCTGACGAGATGGCTCACGATTGTATTATAATAGCTAACCTCACAGGTAACCCTATCGCTCAGGATATCATACTTAAGAACAGATATTTTGACATGTGGGCACTTGATAAAGATTTCAATCTCCTTTGGAAACATCATGGCAACATAGGACATTTCCCATTGGCAGTGGACCTGAACCAGGACGGCTATGACGAAGTTATGGCAGGCTATGATTTTCTTTCTCATGACGGCAAGCTTCTTTGGTCATGCAAGGATCTTGATGACCACGCTGATGCTCTCTGGGCAGGCGATGTAAATAACGATGGCAAGCTCGAAATATGTGTCGGTGGTAGTGTAACCACACTCTATGATGTAGATGGCAATGAGCTTTGGCGCTATAGTGGTTCTATTGAATCACAGCATGTTGCACTTGGTAAATTCCTGCCGGGTTCAAAAGGTTTACAGGTTGCAGGTCTTGACCGAATACAGCGCGGAGACGGATATAAAGGACAATGGAGCGGCAAAGACGGCATGTTCCTTCTTGATTCTGATGGTAATGAGGTATGGAAGGAAGACAGACAAACTAAAGGTTGGCTCACAATCGTCAATACATTCCGCAACTGGAACGGAGATGACAAGGATTATATCCTTGCATACAGACGAGGCGGCGGCGTTAACCCCACATTATATGATGGCGATATGAATGTAGTTCTCACTTTCCCTGAAGACGGATATGTATTGTCTGCTGACTTATTCGGCAGAAATTTAAACGATGCTGTTATATATGCTGGTGGAAAGGCATGGATTTATTCATCCAAACCATATGACCTTACTACTGCGCCAAGCGGCAAACAGCTTCCACATCCGAAGAAATTATCACAAGCAACCCTTTATCCGGGATGTATATATTAATTTTTTAAAAAATTCTTGATTTTATAGTATTTTATAATGTATCATGGTATATAGTTACTCACAAATTTACAGGCTGGAGGACATACCATGCTAGACGGACGATACGACATTACACCTTGTGATTTAAATCCAACCATGCTATTCATAAGCAAAGGCAAAATGACACGAAATTCATCCTATCATAGTCACGATTTTGCAGAGATTACATATATATTATCCGGCAAAGGCCAATATTATATAGAGGGTGAAGTATATAATGTTCAACCAGGTGATTTAATCATGTGTAATCCAGGTGTCAAACACCACAATATAGTAACTTCACCTACAGAACCAACTGTAGAATGTTTTATCGGATTTACTGATTTTAGTTTCTATAATATGCCTGAGAACTCTATAGTTTTTAATGATAACTCTCCTATCCTGAGACCCAACTCAGAGCTTAAGCAGAAGCTTTCCAAGCTTTGTTACGCTATGCTCGCGGAGAATGATACCAATCAGGTAGGCAAGTATTTTATGCTAAAAGCAAGACTTATAGAGATTATGCTACTGCTCATGCGTGAGTTAGTTGTCCCCAAAGACGGACAAGAAGGTTGTAATTTCGAATCACATTACAAAAATTATGCTGTTAATCAGATAATAAGCTATTTTGATGAACACTGCAGTGAGAAGATTTCTTTAGATCGTATCGCTAAGAATATGTATCTTAGCCCGGTATATATTTCCAAGATATTTAAAGAAGAAACCGGTGAATCGCCTATTAATTATCTTATCAAAACACGACTCGAACGTGCTAAGATAATGCTTGAATCGCCCGCTCCCATTAATATCAAGAAAATAGCTACCAATGTCGGCTATGATGATGCATATCATTTTAGTAAATTGTTTAAGAAGTATTATGGTGTTTCACCACTTCACTATCGCAAACAATTTACTACTCAAGACTAGAATTACTTATTTAATCATGTAACCAAACAAGGCTGTTATAAGACAAACCTTAAGTTCTAATCCTTAATAGTTTGTTTTATAACAGCCTTATTTTTGTAACACTAAAATTCGAGTAGTCAGTAAGCCGGGTTATGTCAATGAATGGTCATCTATCTAGACCTGTCGTCACCGACAGGTTCAAGCGACCTACCCGAAAGCACGACGGGCAGCCGTATCGCTTTCTGTTCGGTCTTGCTTCGAATGGGGTTTACATGTGCCCTCCCTGTTACCAGCGAGGCGGTAGTCTCTTACACTGCCTTTCCACCCTTACCCAATCAGAAGAACGAGTTCTTCTGACATAGGCGGTTTATTTCTGTTGCACTTTCCTTGGAGTCACCTCCACCGGACGTTATCCGGCATCCTGCCCTGTGAAGCCCGGACTTTCCTCACCTGCAGCCTTTCGGCATTTGCAGCCGCGACCATTTTTCGTACTCGAGCTAAGAGTATAACATATTTCTAAAAATTTGTCATCTCTTTTTTTATTCTCGCATAAGATATTCTGTGTCTTCTTCTATCATTTTAATCATTATCTCAGCGAATTTTGGATCAAACTGGGTTCCTTTACCCTTAACAATTTCCTGTTTAACCACTTCCTGAGGCAATGCATCTCTGTAGCTACGCTTAGATGTCATCGCATCATATGCATCGGCAACGCCGATTATTCTTGCCATTTCAGGTATCTCATTGCCCTTCAGACCGTCAGGATATCCTTTTCCGTCATATCTTTCATGATGCCAATGTGCAGCAATTACAAGCTCCGGTAACTCAGTCATATTCTTAAGAATATCTGCACCCTTCTGTGGATGAGTCTTGATAATCGCATATTCCTCATCCGTAAGGCTTGATCTTTTATTTATGATTGTATCAGGAATTCCTATCTTTCCTATATCATGCAAAAGGCCTGTATAATATATATTATTCTGTTCCTGCTCGTTCTTGCCCAGTCGTTTCGCTATTTCTCTTGCATATTGGGCAACTCTTTCAGAATGACCGTTAGTATACTTATCTTTAGCATCTATGGTATTGGCAAGAGTCATCATTACCTGCAATGATAATCTTTCTACCTTTTCGCTTCTCTCTTCTGCCTTCTTCGTTTGTTTATGAACCTCACTCTGCAAATCATTTTGGAGGCGTTCAAGATCAAGCACTCTCTTGATTCTCTGAAGCATAATATCTGCAAGAAATGGTTTAGTAATAAAGTCTACTGCGCCTTCTTTCAAGCATTTAAGTTCGCTTTCGGTATCATTGTCTGCTGTAAGGAAAATTACCGGTATATCCTTAATAGCATCCATTTGTTTAATTTTTCTTATAACCTCAAGTCCGTCCATTTCAGGCATATGTAAATCAAGCAAAATCAAATGAGGAATCTCCTTCGCCAAGATATCAAACGCTTCATTTCCCGACTTTGCACAGTTAACCTTATACGCCGCTCCAAGAAGCTTCTCAGCTATCTTAAGATTCATCTTATCATCATCTACGACAAGAATAGTCTGCTTCTCATCAACGACATCATCCGTAGCAACATCAACCTTCACTTCATCCTTACAAAATGCTTTCTTTAGTAATCCAAGAAGTTCTTCATATTGCTTCATAACATCTTCGTGATTAGCTTTTATGTAATCAATTCTGTCTTCTTTTGCCGCCATTTCAAGCGCTTTTGCCGCTTCCGAGAGTTCTGTAGCACCAATCGAATTCGAGGTGCTCTTTAACGCATGTACAAGAATTCTGTAATTCTCCCAATCCTGCTTTTCATAAGACTCATTAATCTCTTGATATTTATTAGTATCCAAATAGGTGTTTAACACCTCTCTGTAAAACTCTTCATCGTCACAACAATATGTCATTCCAATTTCCGTATTCAAGAAGTAGAACGGATTATCTTCCTTTGTTTCCGTAATATCATCCGGAACACTATAAGTATCACTTACAATTTCTTGAGGTAAATGCTTCTTAATCATGGCAAGCAAATCTGTCGACATGATTGGTTTGGACAGATAATCATCGAAGCCTTTATCTATATACTCCTGTCTTGCATCACCAATAGCATTAGCTGTCAGAACAATAATCGGAGTATTTTCACACAGCTTCTCTTCTTTCATCTTATTAAGAGCTTCAACACCATCCATAATAGGCATCATATGATCCATCAAAATCAAATTATATTGATTCTTCCTGACAAGTTCATATGCTTCCATACCATTTGTAGCAGTATTTATCTGCATTTCTGTAGATTTGAGCATCCTTTTAAGGATATCCAAATTCATTATATTATCATCTACTGCAAGAATTCTGGCTGTAGGTGCAACAAAAGCCTGACTAGCAGACGTTTCTTTATTAAGAATTGTCTTATCCCATTTTCCAATGCCTGTATTGTCTACAATACTTTGTGGAATTTTAAAATAAAACACACTGCCTTTACCAAGCTCGCTCTCAACCTCAAGCCTGCTTTCCATCATATGAAGCAAACGCGTAACTATGGTAAGTCCTAAGCCAACTCCCTGAATATCTCGGGTATTCTTATTATCAAAACGCAGGAAACTATCAGAAATTCTGAATAAATCCTCCTGTCTCATCCCTATTCCGGTATCTCTCACACTAACTGCAAGATTTCCTTTTTTAGCCATGAGCGGTTCCCAAGCAAGAATAATCTCAACATAACCTTCTTTCGTATATTTCATGGCATTTGAAACAAGATTATCTAAGACCTGTTTTATTCTCATAGGGTCACCGAAAAGTCTTTGAGGTATTCTATCATCAACCTCAAGCCGAATTTCCAAGCCCTTACTTTCCGCAAAATACTCAACAAATGTCACTACATCCTGTATCAATTCGCTGACATAGTATTCTTCTTCCTTAATATACAATTCATCCTGCTCTATACTTGTAAATTCAAATATATTATCGACTAATGTAAGCAATGTTCTGCCTGCAGTCTGTATATTAGTAGCATGAGATATCGTATGGCTTTCACGGGACTCCTGAATAATCATTTCATTATATCCAAGAATAGCATTAATCGGTGTACGCACCTCATGCGACATGTTTGCAAGGAAATCATTTTTGGTTTCATTGGCTCTTAATATCTGTTTTCTTTGTTTTTCATAAACATAGGTCTGATATTTAAAAATAGCTCCAAAAATAACTGTAACAACAATTACGGACTGTATTATGTCAAAATACACAACATTTTCGTTCGGGAGAGGTGTTATAAATTCAGGCCAAATCATTTCCACCAAAATGCATGCAACAACCATAGCCACATTTATTAAATATACAATAATACATAGTTTCCCGCTAAGTATTAACCATGAGAAAATAAGCCCCAAAATAAACCATGCCGGCATACCCGAGCTTATTCCGCCTCCGGTAATATACATAATCGGAAACAATACCATATTGGCCACACCAACTGTTATAAGTGCAGCAACCCTGGGATTGTTTTTCCTATTAGCTAGCCAAAGTGCAAAGCCCACAGTTACAATAAGCAACAAGATTGTAAAGACATTTTCAACCTTAATGCCAAGTATTGCAGTCAGACCTAATGAAATAATGCCTCCTGCAAATGCAACCGAAAGAATAAGATTAAGAAGCTTATGTTGTATACCAAGTTCATCGCGGAATAAGTTATCAACTATTTTTCTGATTTTTTTCAAACCATCATCCACTTTATACTATTTGAGCTTTAATACATTCCTTTTATACTAATTACCTCTTCTTATTTTAGCCGCTGCAACCACATGCTTAGCAAGTACAGATGTGGTTACTGTTCCCACTCCACCGGGAACAGGTGTAGCCATCGAAGCCGTATCTGTTATACTTTCAAAATCCACATCACCACAAAGCTTGAAATTCTCATCCATATTTATACCAACATCAATAACAACTGCACCTTCAGCAACATATTCTTTATCAAGCATCTTGGCTTTACCAGCTGCAGCAACTACAATTTCAGCTTTCTTGCAGGTATTCTTCATATCCACAGTCTTAGTATGGCAAACCGTAACAGTTGCATTTCTGCCAATCATAAGCATAGCAAGCGGCTTACCAACCACAAGGCTTCTGCCTACTATTGCAACTCTCTTACCCATTAAATCAATTCCGGCATAATCAAGCATTTCAATAACAGCTGTAGGTGTACATGGTGCAAAACCGGTTTTATCGCCTGAATATATCTTTGCCATATTAACAGGAGAAATTCCGTCAACATCCTTAACAGGATTAATCATCTTCTCTATGTCACTCTCTTTAATATGCTTAGGAAGCGGACGAAGAAGCAATATAGCATCAACATCTTCATCATCATTGATACTCATAAATGCTTTCTTGAACTCCTCGTCTGTTATATCCTCCGGATAGTGATAAGAAGTACATCTAAGTCCTACCGTTTCCATTCTCTTAGTTGCTCCACGCTCGTAAGAAATATCATCCGGTTTCTCGCCAACTCTAACTATAGCCAAATGCGGAATATATGACATAGTTTCAAGCTCGTCTTTAATTGATTGATTAATAGCAGCAACTACATCTGCTCCTTTTAATATCTCCATATCTAATCCCCTCCTACTGATTGATTCTGAATGACGCGGCAATTTCATTAAAAATCTCGTCCGCAAGCTTACTTCCATCAGCTATAAGCTTATCTGCCTCAGAATTAAGCTTCTCTGCAGTTTCTCGGTTCTTCATAGATTTTGTATTAATAAAAACATTCATGGATGCGCCAAGGAGTGCACTCTTACAGAAAATTACGCCTACTGCTACATCACTTATCGCAAGACGCGAGCCTTTATTTTTGTATTCTTCATGAAGCACAATCATCTCATATATCTTACGCATTATATCAAGCGGAACAATTGATGCAGCATAAAGAGCCTCTTCCATAATCTTCTCTTTATAAGCTATTTCCTCAGGAGTTTCTTTAGGAAGTCCATATGCTTTTGATAAAGGTTCAAATGCCTTTGCATCCTCGTTTATCAGCACAAGAAGTTCTTCCTTAAGTTTCTCTGATTTATCAATCAAAACCTTGATATCTTCCTCTACATCGGCATATTTTTTCTTTCCCAATGTAAGATTACCTACCATACTTCCAAGTGAACATCCTGCTGCACCAACCATAGCTGATGCACCACCGCCACCCGGAACCGGAGCTTTTGAAGAAAGTTCTTCTAAAAATTTATCAACTGTAAGATTTCTCATATTCATTCCCCTATCGTAGTTTATAAGTTTTGCGAGCATGCCGCACTATTCTTCCGTGTAAAACGGCTACTACGTTTCTTCGAAACTCCCGTAGCCGCACTATTCGTAACTCCGTGCTTTCGCACTTCGTTACTCATACTGCTACACTTATTCTCTCAAACATACGTGTAAAACGGCTACTACGTTTCTTCGAAACTCCCGTAGCCGCACTATTCGTAACTCCGTGCTTTCGCACTTCGTTACTCATACTGCTACACTCGCCAAATATCGGCAATTGTTCATGCAAGCATGACAATTGCCGATGCTTGGCTCGTTGTTTTACACTACATCCTTTCCGGCGCTTCAAATCCAAGTAGATCAATGCATGTAAGCATTATGTCTCTTGTGAGCTTGATAAGTGCTATAAAGCTTTCTTTTCTTTCCTGATTTTCTTCAGTAAGAATCTTAGTTTCGTGATAGAACTTGTTAAATGCATCTGCAAGCTCATAGCAGTACTGGCATATCTTATGAGGTGCTATCTCTGCATATGCATTTTCAAGCATTTCATTAAGCTTAGTTATCTGAAGCATAAGTGCTCTCTCGCTATCATTAACAGGTGCAAGCACTTTATTGGCAACATCAACGTTACCGCCATTATCTGCATATTTATTAAGAATAGATTTAATTCGTACAATTGTATACAAAAGGTATGGTCCTGTATTACCCTCAAAGGATATAAATCTGTCTACATCAAACACATAATCCTTTGATGCCTGATTAGACAAATCACCATATTTGAGTGCGGCAAGTCCGATAATTCTTGCATTCTCTCTTGCCTCTTCTTCGCTAATTTCGCGATTCTCGATGATTCTCTCATATACAGCCTGATTAATATCAGCAATAAGCGTCTCAAGCTTCAAAACGCCGCCATCTCTTGTCTTAAATGGCTTACCATCCTTACCATTCATAGTGCCAAAGCCAAGGAAATCAAGCTTACAGTCATCAGCAACAAGTCCCGCCTTACGAGCTGTTCTAAACACTTGAATGAAATGTAAATCCTGTCTCTTATCAACTACATATATAATCTGGTTAGGATCATAGAGCTTCTTTCTCTCAACGATTGTCGCAAGGTCTGTTGTCTGATAAATAGCTGCGCCGTTTGACTTTCTTACGATACACGGAGGATATTCTTTTTTATCACCTTCCATAGCAATATCTACAACAAGCGCGCCCTGGCTCTCATAAGCCACGCCTTTCTTAACCATATCATCAATCATGTCATCAATATATGGCTGTGCATCGCTTTCACCTTTCCAAAGGTCAAAGAATACCAAGAGATTATCATAATTCTTCTTAAGATCCTGTTTTGAAACATTTGTAATATGGCGACAAAGTGCAGTATATCCCGGATCTCCGTTCTGGAATTTGAATGTAGCCTCCTGTGCTCTCTGCTTAAATTCCTCATCCACCTTACACTTAGCACTTGCTGTCGGATATATTTCTGAAAGTTCTTCGATAGTAAAAGGTGCTTCCTCAGGATATTCTCCCTTAAAGTCCGGATCAAAGTACGGAAGATCAGGCTGTCTGTCCTTAGTTTCCTCTATAACCTGACCCATCTGAAGTCCCCAGTCACCAAGATGAGCATCACCAATTACATTATGACCTACATACTTACATATTCTCTTAACACTCTCTCCGATAATAGCCGGGCGAAGATGTCCGACATGTAATGGCTTAGCAACATTAGCTCCGCCGTAATCTACAACGATAGACAGCGGATTCTCTGGAAGCTCATATCCAAACTTCTCAGAAGCTGCCATCTCATTAAGATATCCCGCCAAAAACTCAGGGTTAATTTTCATATTAATAAATCCCGGCATAACACATACAGCCTCTGCAAGAAGCTCATTACCTGCTAACTTCTCAACAACTGCATTTGCAATCTCAAATGGTGCTTTCTTGTATGCCTTTGCAGCCGCCATCGCACCATTACACTGATATTCGCAAAGATCCGGTCTGTTAGAAAGTGTTACTTTACCATAGCTTCTCTCATAACCTGCCGCCTCAAATGCTTCACTCACAACTTCACTTATCTGTTCCAATATTTTCTTCATTTTACAATCAATCCTCTTTCTTTTATGCTCCAAATCCAAGCTCAATATATTTGTTATTCATCCATTCTGCTATACTAACAAGTCCGTCATTGGAATATTCAAATTCTTCAGATATCTTCTTCTCATCGGGAGTAGCCGCATATGCCAAGGGTTCCGGCCAAACAGTAGCCTTAAGCTTCAAGTCCGGCTTCTCGCCTACTGCCTCAACTCGATATCTCATCCCTTTGAAGCTTCCTGTAAATTTAGCTTTTTTGTAAAAATCAAGTGCCAAAAGGTCTTCTCTTCGAATCATAACCAAACTCCCATTTCTTATCCTTAATCAAATCCTAAGAACTTATACAAATCAAAACATCTGACATTTAACCACATCTGGTTAATACGCTCATTCTCTGTTTTATCAAAGTACTCCATAACTACGCTTCGCTTCATAACCTCTTCTGTCGGATACTGTGCAAAAAGCTGTCTTCTCGTCTGGTCTTCCGATGTAAGAATCGTATATTTCTCTATAGTTTCTTCATCCTGCTCATCTAAGAAATCCCCCGTAAAGAAATATCCTACCGAATACTCTACAGTGTCAATTCCTTCTTCTGCAGCCGACTCCTCATCCCATCCGTAGCAGTAATCAAGATAATCAAACATAGTAGTATCTTCACCGCCCGATATAACAGAAGTATAACCGATATAATACATATTTCTTACTGCATTATCAGGTCTTGATACGAAATTGATAAACGCCTCTGCTGCAAGCTGTTTATCAGCATCTCCTTCTATTCCTGATTTAATCATACACCAACCGTCAAACCAGAGATTAGTTGCTTCCTCCGGTGCAGAATAGCAAAGAATCACTCCATCCTCTTCAGCCTGGTCAAGTGTATATACCGCATCTCCGGACCACTGCTGATTAGCCACTACTTTACCCGTAACCATATCAGCCTTGCCACTGTCTGTTTCAAACGAATATACATTCTCTTTGATATCAGACAAAATATCCTCTACGGCATCAATTGTCTTCTTATCTGTTGCGTTAAGAATTGCATCCAAATCTGTCTTGTATGTGTCACTGTTAAGAAATGCTTCTGAGCTTATCAATGCCTCGTTATATATACTGTTTCCTGCAAAATAAGCATCTCTTACACTGTCCTTTATTGTAACTCGTCTATTATACTTATCCATAAGAAGAAGATTCCAGTGTGACGCCTCTTCCTCTGATACAATCTCCGGATTATATACGATACCAAGTGTACCCCACATATATCCTGCCGCATATTCACTAAGTACATGTCCGTTAATGGAAAGCTCATCATATACATCCTTAATGTATGGTGACACACCCTTCGCATAATAATTAGTTTCTACTGTCTCATCATAGAAGCCCTCTGAGAACGGAACCAGCATATCTTCCGCAATAAGCTTCATAATCATATATTCAGACGGACATACAAGGTCATATGTATCTCCCATTGACATCTGATTATATAACTCTTCATTGGTTCCGAAAGTCGAATACTCTACCTTTACTTTTCTGCCGTAAGTCTCATAGAACCAATTCTCAAAATCCTCTATCATACTTGTTTCAGGACAAATTACAGTTCCATCTGCAAGCTCAATCATATCTTCTTCAGGGTCCCACTCACCCTCATCGATATATTCTTCCCAATTGCTTACTCGTAACACAATCACATCTTTATCAGAGTCATCGCTACATCCGAATAACATGAATACAGGAATACAAAACAAAATCAAACGAACTAAAAAATTTCTGCTCTTAATTTTCATTTTCTTTCCAAGCTACTCCTATCTGTATTATTAAGCCTGCTCTTCTTTCTTAGAAGCTTTAATATTCATAATAATTACACTTGCAACCACCAACACAAAGATAAGTGTTGATAAAGCCCATAAGGCTGTCTTGATATCAGTCTGTGAACCCTTAGTTGCATTAACAACATATGTACTGATTGTATCAAAGGTCGCCGGTTTAGTATAAGTCGTTATGAAATAATCATCTAATGAAAGTGTAACTGCCGTCATAAATCCTGATAATATACCCGGTATAATCTGTGGAATGGTTACCTTAATAAGCGCCTGCTTAGAGGTACATCCAAGATCCATTGCCGCCTCATAAAGATGCGGGTCCATCTGTTTAAGTCTCGGAAGTACCGACAAATATACAAATGGTGTACATAAAGAAACCTGTCCGATTATAAGCGGAATAAATGTTTCCTTACTTATTTTGAAAAACACTATCATGAGTATACAGATAGAAAAACCGGTAACTACATCGGCATTAATAACCGGTATCTGATTAACAAGTTCAATACCACCCTGAGCCTTCTTCTTAGAATAGAACGAACCTATTGCTCCCATAGTACCCAATAACGTTGATAAAACCGCAACTACAATTGCAAGGCCAAAGGTTCCTATAATCATCTGAATCAAATCAGGTGTTGTAAATAAAGTAACATAATTCTGTAATGAAAAGCCACGAATTGCTCCAATCATAGTAGCATCAGTGAAGCTGTACACTACCAGTATAAGTATAGGCGCGTACAAAAAAAGCAACACAAGCCATATACACGCACTTTGCAAAATCTTTTTCATACGATTCTCCATTCCAATATAATTCTAGTATAATGAAACCTTTTTCTCCTGATTACCTTCCGTAAAGCGATTAGATATCATTGTAATCGCAAAAATCATTATAAGGAGAATAATCGAGATGACTGAACCATTATGCCAGTCATAAGCGCTAAAATAGCTTCCTATAAGGCTTCCCATGATATAAGTACTGTTATAAACCATATCAAGCACTACGTAATTGGTCATGGACGGCAAAAATACCATCGTAACTCCACTTATAATTCCGGGGATTGAAAGTGGTAAAACCACCTTAAAAAATACCTGAACCTTGTTCGCACCAAGATCATGTGCTGCTTCTATCATGCTGTTATCAAGCTTTGTAAGTGAATTAAATAACGGCATAATCATAAACGGCAGGAAATCATAAACCATACACAGAACTCCGTTGAAGAACTGATGATATGCAAGATTACCTTCAATAAGAGTAAGAATCTCTTTAAGTGCCGTAATTCTTAATGTAAAGTTAATCCACATCGGAAGCACGAAAAACATAAGAAATGAATGTTTCTTGCAATAGCTTCCTTTTGCCAGTATAAATGCAACCGGATATGCCAAAAGAAGGCATACTATCGTGGTCAGAAGCGCTATTATCATACTGTACACAAGTGTTCCGACTGTTTTACCACTCTGAAAAAATCTCAAAAAGTTGGTAAATGATACATTGCCCGATGCATCCGTAAATGCATAATAGAATACTACCAATAGCGGCAATACAACAAACAAAATCATAAAAATAACATATGGCACTGCCAGTTGTTTTCTTGAAAATCCTTTATTTTTCATCTGTCACTGTCTCCCTGCCATTATTTATCCAACAAACGATATGAGAACTTGTCCTTAGGAATCATGATACTTACATAATCACCCTGGTTCCAAAGATCTTCATCATTAACGATGTAATCCTCTTCAGATTTACTACGCACTGTATATCTATAATGATCATCAACATAGATAAAGGAAATAATATTACCTGTTACAATACCAAGCTCTGCATTATCACTAAGCTCTGCATCTGCAGGAATAAATGTCGCTTCTATCTTAAGACCATCTGTCTCTATCTCATTACCATCAGCATCCACAAGAACTCCATCCGTAACATTTGACTCTGCAAATATTCTTGAAGGCTCGATATATGTCTCGAAATCTGCAAACTCTGCATATATTCCCTTACCATCCTCGTAATCACCGAGCACACCTTCGTAATGGTTAATACTCATATCATAAGGAATAATATGGATGCTGTCAGGTGCGATGCAAAGTCCCACCTTAGAACCTATTGCATAGTTATTAAGACTATGTACTTCTATCTCCTTCTTACCGGACTGAACGACTACTATATAGAAGGTTCCCTTAAAGTCAGATGCGATAACCTCGCCCTTAATCTGTCCCTTCTCTTCATCAGTAATAACGATATCCTCCGGACGAACTACCGCGTCGAAAACCATACCGTTACTATAATCATCAACACAATCAAACACTGTAACACAGAATATTGACTTCATATAACCTGTCATAACACACTTTAAGATTTTACTCTAACCACTGAAATCGGCTACAAAAAGATTCTTAGGTTCATTATATATCTCCTCAGGAGTACCTATCTGCTGAATCGCTCCGTCTGCCATGACAA
Source organism: Lachnospiraceae bacterium (assembly GCA_017456585.1). Classification (GTDB taxonomy): domain Bacteria; phylum Bacillota; class Clostridia; order Lachnospirales; family Lachnospiraceae; genus SIG300. The sequence goes on along the minus strand of JAFTJD010000010.1, from coordinate 1,686 downwards.
CTATCTTATCAGACATGGTAAGAGCTTCCTCCTGGTCATGTGTAACAAAAATAAATGTAATGCCGAGCTTCTTATGCATGTTCTTAAGCTCAATCTGCATCTCTTTTCTCATCTTATAATCGAGCGCGCTTAACGACTCATCAAGAAGCAAAACCTCAGGCTCATTAACAATAGCTCTCGCTATGGCGATTCTCTGCTGCTGTCCGCCTGAAAGTGTGCTTATATCTCTCTTCTCGAAACCTTCCAAATCAACTATCTCAAGCGCGTGACGAACCTTCTCATCCTGCACCTTCTTAGGAAGCTTCTTAAGTTTTAATCCAAATGCAACATTATCATACACATTAAGGTGTGGAAAAAGAGCATACTTCTGGAATACCGTATTAACCGGTCTCATATTCGGCGGAAGCATACTGATATCTTTACCATTTAAAAGAATAGTACCCGATGTCGGCAGTTCAAATCCGCCAATCATTCTGAGTATTGTAGTCTTACCACAACCGGATGGTCCTAAGAATGTAACAAACTCACCTTTCTTTACTTCAAGGCTGAATTCCTCGATTACATTTGTATTACCATCGAAGGTCTTTTGAATGTTTTTAAACTCAATTAATGTGTCGTTCATCTTTTTCTCCTACATGACCAAAATTTGCATATCTAAAAATAGACATAATAAAACAGTTACATTATACACGGAAACTTAGGATTATGCAATTTATGATTGCAATTTTTCTACAAATATTTTGCGATACTTTATCTTTACAACCGGCGGTTACATTATCTAACCTAACAGGACATTGTTTTTCAATACATGCATGCTATAATAAATATCCTCAATCTCACGAAAGCTAAAACAAATTGAAGCAAGACCTGCCAAGTCTTGCTTCATTTCTTTTTTATTAATTAATATGTCTCACATTATCTCGCCAAGTCATAATACAATCCCTTAAGTGCCATAAGTTCCTCGTGTGTACCCTGTTCAGCGATTCCCTTGTTGCTGATATAGAGGATTCGGTCTGAATTACGGATAGTTGAGAGTCTATGTGCAACAATGAAGGATGTCTTATCCTTGATAATTACATCAAGTGCCTCTTTAATGAGCATCTCTGTCTCGGTATCAATAGCACTTGTTGCCTCATCAAGAATAATAACAGATGGATTCTTAAGTACTATTCTTGCGAAGCTTATCAACTGCTTCTCACCTGCTGAAAGTCCGCTTCCGCGTTCCTCAAGCATATGATAATATCCGCCATTTAATTTCTGGATAAATTTGTCAGCGAAAATAGTCTTAGCCGCTGCGATACATTCCTCGTCAGTGGCATCCCACTTACCATAACGGATGTTATCAATAACCGTTCCTTTAAAGATAAATGGGTCCTGCATAAGAACACCAACCTCTTTTCTGAGAGAATAAAGGCTTGCATCCCTTACGTCTACACCGTCGATAGTAACACTACCCTGCTGAACATCATAGAATCTGGTAAGCATATTGATAACGGTAGTCTTACCTGCACCTGTAGGTCCTACAAGAGCAACGGTTTCACCCTGCTTAACGTGAAGATTAAAGTTCTCAAGTATATTAATACCTTCCTCATATGCAAAGGTAACATTGTTAAAATCTACAACACCCTTAACGTCCTTAAGCTCTACCGCATCTTCCTTATCCTTAATCTCTAACGGATAATCAAT